>DBCE01000236.1 GCA_002292895.1 Phycisphaerales bacterium UBA966 | reverse complement strand
AGCACCTTGATGCCAACGTTCTGTGGCATGGTGTTGTTGGGCACCATCATCAACCCGCGCACCAAGACGCGGCGCGAGTCAACAATCTCAACCGCTGCATCATTCCATCCCTCCACTTGCACTTGGTCAATGCGAACATTGGTGACCGAGTGCAAGCGCACTGCGTCCTGCTCCGCGTTTGCGCGCGCGCCATTGATGGTGCAACTGCGCAGCGTGAATTCAGCAGGCCAGGGTTGCGCGGGCGCCGCTTGGCCATCGCGTCCGTCAATCACCACAGCCGCGCCGCGCGGGCTGAGAAACATGATGTTCTCAAGTACCACGTGCTTACATCTGCGAAAGACCCAACCATCGCCATCACATGCAACAGCCGCAGGAATGCGGTCGCGACTGCGGATGAAGATCGGCTTCTCGCGTGTGCCTTGCAGTCCATCGATCACTTGCGCAACATGGAATCCGGATGGAAAGATGATTTCATCGCCAGGCTTCACCTCGGCAAGGAGATGCTGCCAAGTCTGTCCGGGCTGCACAAGAAACTGGCTTGCGCCCTCGATGTACGGCGGAGGCATCGTGCCCGGCTTCGTGCCACCTGCAGCAGGCTGAGCGCCCGCAGTCGGAACGAACGGTGGTGGGACAACGGTGGACGGACCGACCCGCTGTTGTGGCGGTGCTGGCGCAACCGGCGGAGCCTGCACGCCATGCAGAGCCGCGAGCAGCGCACCGAGTGTGAGCGTGATCATGAGAGGTGCTCTCCGTGTGGTCGGGCATCATTGATGCGGCGCGCCGGGTCTGGCATGACGGCACGCAAGAGAAGCGACTCCGGTGCCAGGTCCATGGTGGTTGCAACCAGGTCTGCTGGAAGGAGCACGGTGTCGCCAGCTCGTAGATGTTCGGGACGATGTCCGTCTGATTCCATCACTGCCTCGCCGCGCACCAGCATGAGTATGACCGGCGCATTGTCCGTGATGCATGCAAATGGGGCGGCATCGCCGGATGGGGATGCTTCGATGGCCTCAATTTCAAAGTATTCGTTCGCACAGAGTGTGGCGGCGCGCAGTCCATCGCTCCACATGGGTTTGGCGCGGGCGATGGATGTGATCGGTCGCTCGGGAAGCCGCTGCGCCGCGCCAAACAAGATGCATTCCATCGCTTGATCGATATGGAGCGGCCGCGCCGGATCGTTGCGGTTCCAATCAAACACGCGGAATGTGGTGTCGCTGGGTGTTTGCACCTCGGCAACCATGACGCCGGTGCCAAGTGCGTGACACAGCCCGCTCTCCAGCGGAATGCAGTCGCCCGCGACCACTGGCTCGCGAACCAAGAGGTTCACTGCGCTTCCGTCAGCGAGGGCGGCGCGGAACTCCGCAGGCGTCACCGTGGGACGAACACCTCGATAGATCGATGCCCCGGGAGTGGCGGAAATCACAAACCATGCCTCGGTCTTCAGGTGCGCGCCGGGGTGAGTGCGCGCGTACTCCGCAGTGGGGTGCACTTGCACGGAGAGATTCTCTGCGGCATCGAGGTACTTGATCAGCAGTGGAAAGTGTCCGGAATTTGCACGAGCGCGACCAAGCAGCGCGGTGCCATGGGTGGCGATGAGTTGTGAAAGTCCTTGGCCCGCGAACGGCCCGCTGGCGACGTGGGAGATGCCATCAACGACGGGCGCGGCGAGGTCGGCGATTTCCCAACTCTCTCCAACGGGGGCAGCCGGCGCTGGGGGAACCAACTTGCCAAGTTGCCTCAAGGAGCGACCGCCCCAGGCACGAGGCTTCAGGATCGGGGCACATCGGAGCGGAGGAAGCGGCATGGATCCACGGTACCGCCTGCGAGCGCTGGCGTCAGAGGGTCATTCCCGTGATCTTGCCGTCAAAGACCAACTTGCCATTGACAACCCCTTGGCAGTGCGAGACGAATCGGCGTCGATTGAACTCCATGAGGCTCGCCAAGAGGTACAGGGTGTCGCCCGGAACTACCTGGCCCCGGAAGCTCACCTCATCGCATCGGGTGAAACCAAGGAACCCTTGCACTCGCCCGCTCTTGGTATTCAGAAAACTGGCCAATTGCGCAACGGCTTCGATCATGAGCACCCCAGGAAGGAGCGGTCGACCGGGAATGTGCCCCTCGACCCAGAATTCGTCTGGTCGGACCAGTTTGTGACCAACGCCGAGGGTGAATTCAGGATTGTGCCAAAGCACGCCGTCGCATTGGCGCATGTGTCCCATTTGCGGGAGGCAGTCATTTAGGGCGTCGCCGCCAAAGAGAACCCGATTGGTGTCAACGGCATCAAGGTCAACGACGAATTCGGTAGCCACGGGCGTCTCCGGGGGGTCGGGAAGGGGGTACTCGGTTAATGATAATGTGTCCATTCAGAACCTGCTGCGGAGCGCAGGGGCGTTTTTAGCGTCCTGAACCCGGTATTTTTGGCAGATCTGCCCACTCGGAGCGTCCGCCCCGGGTACGCTTGAAGCGCAAGAGGGGTCCTTGGGGGTCCCGATTCACGAATTGCCCGCCGCGAACCCCGCGGCGCATGTACGCAGAAACCTAATTCCAGAGGAGATCAGACCATGGATGCATATGAACGAATGAAGAAGCTCATCGTGGAGTGCGATGACGACATCAAGAAGGCCGTTGGCGGCAACAAGGCTGCGGGCACCCGCGTCCGCAAGACCATGCAGGAAGTCAAGGAGTGCGCCCAGTCGGTTCGTCAGGGCGTCCTGAACCTCCGCGATGCAGCCGAAGGCGGTCCTGCTCAGTAAGCAGGCGACTTCTGGAGCCAGTGCTCCTGAGGTTCGGCGCATGTGGCGCACGGCAACCGAAATGCAAACCTGACGCGTCGTTGGCGAATTCCGCTAGCGACGCGTTAGGCGTTTTTAGGCACTCGCTTGGCCAGCTCCAAGATGTCGCGGAAGGACGGGTGTGATGCATCGCCGATCAACTCGTACATGGCGCCGAGCGTTCCGGTGGGAAGTGCGCCGGCTCGATCCATGCGGCGGAATGCATGTTCCACCTGGTCAACTTGACCCGCAGAAATTGCGTCGGTGGCATAGAAGACCGTCCATCCGGCGGCAACAAGATCCAGGACGGTTTGCAGAACACACACATGTGCTTCGACACCGCACACCAACACGGTTGGACGTCGTTGCGTTCGGAGTGCGGCGCGCACCCCGTCCACAAGAGCGCTGAACTGGGTCTTCTCAATCACCTCCGTGGTGTCAGGAAGCGCGTCACGAACGGTGTCAACCGTTCCCCCCAGACCGCGCACGTACTGCTCGGTGCAGATGACCGGCATTCCCAGGGCACCGGCAGCGCGTGCAAGCAACGCGCAATTGGTCTCTACCCGCTCGCGGGCTGCGATGGTGGGCATCAGTCGGTCCTGCACGTCAATCACAAGGAGCGCGGTGGATTCAGGGCGAAGTCGAGGGAGTGCCATAGTGGGGACCTTTGTTGCGATTCGCTGTTGCCGAGCGCGGTATCAGTGAATGATGCGTGGGTGGTGGAGTTCATGCGCGTGAAGGCGCGCTTACACCCGTACCTGTGGTTCGTCGGCGATGGTTGCGCGGTATCGGGTTCGAATGGGTTGCACAACGCTTGCAATAAACGCGTCCACTTGCTCCGGCGCGCGACCGATGTACGCGGATGCATCTAAGAGTCCATCAAGATCCAGCCCTGCAAAGAGCGACTCTTTGCGGAGGCGCGCCAGCAGATCGTTGGGCTTTCCTTCGCTCTTCACTGCATGTCCAGCGGCTTGACTATGAACACGGATCGCTTCGTGCGCATGCTGGCGATCCGCGCCGCGCGCGGTGGCAGCAAGGAGGATGTCTTCGCTTGCCATGAACGGAAGTTCGGCATCCAAGCGGGCGCGAATGGAAGCGCGGTGCACTACTAAGCCACCCAAGACATTGGCAAGAATGTCGAGCGCCCCATCGAGTGCCAAGAACGCTTCGGGAAGCGACAAGCGACGATTGGCGCTGTCATCCAGTGTGCGTTCGAGCCACTGCGTGGCCGCAGTATCAAGACCGTTGCCGGAGAGATTCATCACGAAGCGTGCCAGTCCAGTGGCTCGTTCGCAGCGCATCGGGTTGCGCTTGTAGGCCATGGCGCTGGAGCCGATCTGTTCGGCTTCAAACGGCTCCTCGATTTCCTTGAGGTTTGCCAGCAGTCGAAGATCGTTGCAGCACTTGTGGATAGCAGCGGCGGCGATCGCCAGACTAGAAAGAATCTGTGCATCTACCAGGCGAGGGTAGGTTTGCCCGCATACTGGCCAGCAGCGATCCGCTGGCCAACCGAGCTTGGCTGCAAAGCTGCGCTCCAGGGCTTCCACCTTGGCGGCATCACCACCCAAGAGTCCCAGATATGAAGCCTGCGTTCCGGTGGCGCCGCGCAGGCCGCGCAGGCGCATGCCATCGATGCGGCCTTCGATTTCTGAGAGCGCGATCGCCAAATCCTGCGCCCACAGGGTGGCGCGCTTGCCGACCGTGGTCGGTTGCGCGGGCTGAAAGTGCGTCCACCCAAGCGTGGGCAGGGCGCGATGATCGGTGGCGAACGTGCCGGCGCGATCAATGGCGCGCGCGAGTTTCTCGGCGATGATGGTGAGCGCGTCGCGCAGGATCAGTGTGTCCGCGTTGCACACCACATCTTGGCTGGTGGCACCAAGATGGATGATTCCACGCGCGTGCGGTGCAGCGTCCCCAAAGGCGTGCACGTGCGCCATCACATCATGGCGGAGGCGCGCTTCGTGCGCGTCGGCGTTGGCGAAATCGATGTCATCTAAATGCGCGCGCAGCTCCGTGATCTGCGCGGCGGTCACTGAGAGTCCAAGTTCGTGTTGCGACTCCGCCAGTGCTAACCAGATACGGCGCCACGTACCAAACTTGCGGCGCGCGCTCCAAGTGCTGCGCATGCGGGCGCTGGCGTTGCGAGTTTCAAGCGGCGAGCGATATCCCGAATGCTCATCGACGGCGTGTGTTGCGTCCTTCGTCACGAGATAGATCGTAGTGCCCGATGCACCGCGTGGGCAGGCCGCGATCGGTTAACTCTTGCTTCCTAAGCGGGGTTCGGTCCCCTTGAGGATTCGTTCAAGATTACTGCGGTGTTTCCACACGACCAACGCCGCAACGCCCGCCGTGACGATGATGGCGGGCAGGGCATGGGCAACGGGTAGTTCGCCGTCCGTGGTGCCTGTGCCGGTGGTCAGAATCGCTGCGGCAGCCACGGTCAGCGGAATGGAAACAGCCGCCAGCATGCTGGCGATACTCATGGTGCGCGTGAGCGCAATCATGATCGCCCACAGCCCAATCGCCACCAAGAGCGGTCCGGTGAGCACCGGCCAGATCGCCAACATGGCGCCGCTGCCGGTCGCCACGCCCTTGCCGCCCTTGAATCCAACGAACGGACTGAACATGTGCCCAAGCACGGCGGCGATGGGCATCATCAACCACCACCACATGTCAGCACGTGGAATTTCATCAGCCGGGTGCCCAAGAATGCCGGCCATCATCCCCGCGAGCAGTACCGGAGCAGCGCCCTTGACCGCATCAAGCAGATACACCAACACGCCCCATTTCCATCCGAGCGCCCGCGAAACATTGGTGGCGCCAATGTTTCCACTGCCAACCGTGCGTAAGTTCACGCCGTTCATGCGCGCAACGATCGGTCCAAATGGAATACTTCCGCACCCGAACGCCACGAGTGCTGCCATCGACCAGTGCGCGGGGGTGAACGCGTCAGTCGACGCGAGTGCATCAGTGATCATGGGCGCGATGCTAGACAACTACTGAGTGGTTGTCGTCACTGGTTGCCGGCGCTGGCTCTGGCGTTCGGCCATCACCGAACCCCGTACCGATGGCGCGAGCAGCCTCGATAAGTGGGTTATTCAGCGGCACCAAACGCTGCTTTCCAACCGCGTGCATGATGTCAACATCACCGAAGACATTGCCTTGGCGCATCACCATGCGGCTTTGCTTGCCTTCCAGAAGTGTCTTGATGGCGTGGTAACCAAAGTGCGTAGCCAGGATGCGATCGGCCGGAATTGGCCCGCCGCCACGCTGAATGTGACCCAATGCGCTGGCGCGTGTCTCCACGCCGGTTCGCTTGGAGATTTCGTCCGCTACCCAGCGACCAATGCCGCCGAGGCGAATCGGATCCGGCGAAGTTGGATCAACACGATCGACCATTTGCTTGCCTTCACGCGGGCGCGCGCCTTCTGCGGCAACGATGATCGCAAAGCCCGGACCCTTATTCATGCGGAAATCGATGTTCTCGCAGACGTGGTCCAGGTCGAACGGAATTTCTGGAAGCAGGATGATGTCACTACCGCTGGCAACCCCGGAGGTCAGCGCAATCCATCCAGCATTGCGGCCCATGACTTCACACACCATCACACGGTGATGACTATCCGCAGTGGACTGCAATTTGTCGAGCGCTTCGGTGGCGGTGTTGACCGCTGTCAGAAATCCGAAGGTGATCTCCGTGCCAACAATGTCGTTGTCGATGGTCTTGGGAACGCCAATGATGTTCACGCCGCTCTCCACCAGCGGAGCAGCGCTTGCCATGGTGCCGTCGCCACCGATGACGATGATGGCATCAAGTTGATGGCGGCGGGCAGTGTCCACGCAGCGATCGGTGACGTTTTCCCACACCGGACCGGTGACGGGGTCAACACGCACGCAGTATCGGCGTGGATTGGCGCGGTTGTTTGAACCAAGCACCGTGCCACCGCGGGTCAGAATTCCACTGACATCGCGGGCGCTCAGCGGGCGAACGCGATCTTCAATGAGACCTTGAAATCCGTCTTCAATGCCGAAGACTTCAATGCCGTGCTTCCAGATGGCAGTCTTGGTAACGGCTCGAATGACTGCGTTGAGACCGGGGCAGTCGCCGCCGCCGGTTAGTACGCCGATGCGCTTGATGGAGTGTGGCATGGTGGTTGGGGCGGCAAGGATAGCGATTGTTGCCACAGTCCGTCATACACCGCGCCGATTGCTGCTGATTCTCGTTCGATTGAGAATCCTGCAAGAACATGACGATGCGCAGCGATTCCCATGGCGATGGTTGCTTCAGGTGAAGCCATCAGCCCGTCAAGCCGCGCCTCCAGCGATGCCATGTCGTCCTTGTCCACCAAATAGCCCGTCTCTCCGTTCACAATCAGTCGCGGCGCCGCGCCAACGCGCGTGGCCACCGTAGTGGTGGCGCTGGCACCGGCCTCCAGTGGTAGCAGCCCAAATCCTTCCCAGCGCTGCGGCGAAACGTTCACGATCACCCGACGCAGCCAGGCGCGCACGTCCTCCATGGGTAACTCCCCAAGAAATACGATCCGCGACGCCACTCCAGCCGCAGCAGCGCGCGATTTGAGGTCGGCAACGAAAGCGATTTCCTCCGGCTTGATCGACCCAACAATCACGGCGGTGAAATCCGGGTACTTGGGTAGCAGCGCGCACATGGCGTCCACAAAGCGATCGGTTCCCTTTTGCGCCCGCACGCGACCGAAGATGCCAATTCCGTAGCGCCCTGGCATCCCACCCGCCTTCCATTCCTGAACACGATCGGACGATGGATGGAACTTGCTGGTGTCCACGCCGTGCGAGATCACCGTGCAGGGAACCTTGAGATAGGAAGCTGCTTCCGGCGAGACCGCAATGACCGCATCCATGCGTTGAATCAGGGAGCGCGTCCAACGGGTGTGCTCGCGTTGCGCGGCGGAAGTGAAGACCAGCTTGAGTTTCTTGCCGCTCATCCACTTGAGAACCACGCCGGCCAGCATCTCGCCGTTGCGGCGCGCGTGCCAAATACGAAACGGCCGTCCCTTGATTGGACTTCGAATGTTCCACAGCACATCCATGGCGCCGACTTGGGGCCAGTCGAGCGGGAGGCGCGGTCCGACAGTGGCGATCCGCAGTTCGCGTTCTTGTATGGGTAGCAGGGCAGCGACTGTTGACGTGACGCCGGAGTACTTCCGCTTGAGATTCGGAGCGATCACTTCAATATCAACCATGCTTCGTCGATTGCGCTGCATCACCTGAAGTCTAACGGGCAATCAGCGCTTCCTGAATCCACGTGCACCATGCCGATCGCCCAGCGTTCCACTGCTAGGATTCAGCGTCCGTGACTACTAACACGCCCAGCGCAATGCAGCCAAACCCCGACGCAAATCAGCCTTCGACCCCTGAGGACGAGGGCGCACTTGTTGCCGCTCGTCGAGCAAAGTTGGAGCAGCTGCGCTCTTCAGGCATCGAGCCGTACGGGCGACGCGTAGATGAGTTGGAGTCCGCCGCCGCGGCCCGAGCGCGCTTTGATGAGGCAACTCACCTTGCCTTTGATGCGTCGCAACAGGCGCGCAAGGCGGACCCCACCGCGCCGACCGTTGACCAACGCGCACGCGTTCGCATTGCTGGCCGCGTCATGCAGCACCGTGACTTGGGCAAGTTGGTGTTCTTCTGGCTGCGCGATTCATCGGGTGACTTGCAGGTCACCGTGAGTAAGGCAAATGTTTCCGATGCAGAGTTTGCGCTCGCCAAGATGCTTGACTACGGCGACCTGGTAGTTGCTGAAGGTCCGATCGGCCGCACCAATAAGGGTGAGACGTGCATCTGGGCTTCCGCGGTTGAAATTGCCACCAAGAGCATGGCTCCGCCGCCCGGAAAGTGGCACGGCCTGGAAGACGCGGAGATTCGCTATCGCAAGCGGTACATGGATATGTTCGCTAATCCGGAGACGGTGCGAACCTTTGAGAAGCGCTCGCAGATTGTCAGCTTGGTGCGCCGCTTCATGGAGGCGCGCGGCTATCTGGAGGTCGAGACTCCCATGATGCAGCCGATCGCCGGCGGCGCGGCGGCGCGTCCGTTTGTGACCACGCACAATGCCCTTGATATGCAGCTCTTTCTTCGCGTTGCGCCAGAGCTCTATCTGAAGCGACTCATGGTGGGCGGCATGCGCAAGGTCTTTGAAATCAATCGCAACTTCCGCAATGAAGGCGTCGATCGCAGCCACAATCCGGAATTCACCGCCATGGAGGCGTATCAGGCTTTCGGCGATTACATGACCATGTTGGAGATGGTGGAGAGTCTGGTGCATCACGTGGCATGCGCCATGGCGCAGTGCCCGGAGCGCGGTGCTGGTCCGGTGCTTCCATTCGGCGCGCTGCAGATCGACTACCGCGCACCGTTTGAGCGCGTGCGTTACGAAGAACTCTTCATGCGTGCGTTCGGCTTTGACATGCGCGATGAGGCAAAGGTGCGTGCCGCTGGAATCGCGCATCACATTGATAAGGCCGCCACGCTTGATCATTGGCTGCTCGTCAATCATCTCTTTGAGGAGAAGGCTGAGGCACTCATTGATCCCGCGCGACCAACTTTCGTGCTTGACTATCCAAGTGCCATCAGTCCGTTGACGCGCCCAAACCGCGCGCACCCGGAGATTGCAGAACGCTGGGACTTGTTCATCGCCGGTATGGAAATCGGACCGGCGTACACAGAACTCAACGATCCCGACATTCAACTTTCCAAGTTCACTGAGCAGCTTGCTGGCGCCGATGACGAAGAGAGCACGTTCCGCACGCTTGATCATGATTTCGTCGAGAGTCTGCGCGTGGGCATGCCGCCCGCGGGCGGAATGGGTATGGGTATCGATCGCCTGGTGATGCTCATGACCAATTCGGAGTCGATTCGCGATGTCATTCTCTTCCCGCTCATGCGTCATCAGTAAGTGCGCGCCACTGCTGTGCGTGGTGCTCGCGTTGGCATTGGCCACGCGAGCGCATGCCTTCGTGACAGCGTGGTTGATCGCGCCGCCGGTGCCTGTTGCGCCCGTCGCGCCAACGGCGCCCGCAAACGCGGCGCCATCCGTTGCCACGCAGACGCTTGAAGATCGCTGGTATCTGCTCTCGCTCGGCGGCAAGCCGTGCGGGTGGTTTCACGAATGGGTGGAACGCGACCAGAACACCATCCGCAGCATGACGGAAACGGAAATGAGCGTTGGGCGAATGGGGCAGGGCGTGACGCTGCGCACTCGAACGATGTTTGAAGAGACCGCGCGCGGCGTTCCGGTGCGCGCGGAAATCGTCAAGACATCCGGCGCTGCACCGGTGCGATGCACATGGACATTCGCTGCCGACGACATGGAGATTGCCGACGAACAGTCGGGGCGTCGCAGTGTGCAGCGCCATCCGCTGCCCGCTGCGGGATGGCTTGCCTCCCTACGCCGCCGACGAATTTGTTCGGCGCAGGCTCGCGTCCGGCGCAAAGGAGTTGCGCTACACCACATTGGATCCAGAGAGCGGCCCAGATGCCGTGCAGGTGGAAAGCGTCCTCAAGGGAACGGCAGAAACGGAAGTCGATGGTCGTACCGTACGCCTGACGGAGTGGAGCACCAAGACTTCACTGATCGAACGTCCGTCATCGGAATTCATGTCATCTGACGGCGTACTGGTGCATAGTCGAACCGATCTTGGCGTTGGAATCTTGGAGTCACGGCTCACAACGCGCGCTATTGCTACCGCCGCCGCCGCGCCCGTCGAGATCATGGCACGAACGTTCATTCCGCTCACCAGCAGCGCGCGTGCCCTCAGCGAATCGCGACGAGCGGAGTTGCTGGTGACTGCCAAAGACAGCGTGCTCGCTGATCTTCCCAGCGCGGGTGCACAGGTCTTTGTGCGTACGGCTGCCGGCGCCGCGCGACTGTCCATTGATGCTGATTCCAGTTCCATGGCGCCCGTAGCTGACGTCTCTGACGCTCGTTTCACTCGCGCAAGCGTCATGGCCGATAGCGATGACCCTGCCATTCGCGGTCTCGCCCAGAAAGCATTGGAGGGCTGCGCGCCACTTCCGCTTGCACGTGCCGAAGCGTTGCGATCAGCGGTCAATCGTTACATCACCAACAAGAATCTTGCCAGTGGATTTGCGACCGCCAGCGAGGCAGTCAAATCTCGATCCGGAGACTGCACCGAGCACGCGGTGTTGTTGTGCGCTCTTCTCAGAACACAGGGAATCCCCGCGCGCGTGGCCTCCGGGCTTCTTTACGTTGCAGAGTCCGGCGCCATTCGCAATTCCTACGGTTGGCACATGTGGACCCAAGCCATGATTGACGGCAAATGGGTCGACTTTGACGCGGTGCTGTCAGCACGCGGGCCACGCTTTGACGCCTCACATCTACTCACTGGGCTGAGTGCAGCGGACGGCGCGTCCATCGATACTGACCTTGCGCGCATTGTGGATCTGATGGGAGACACCGTTATCGAAGTGCAGTCGATTGACGGCAAACCAATCGGCAACGCCAAGGGAGCAGCACGATGAATCAAGCGAGTGATGCACTTCCGGCACTTCCCGCGCGTGATCCCGCCGGCCACAAAGGAACATTCGGAACGGTCTGCGTGATCGGCGGTCATGCGGCGCATCCAATCACCATGCTCGGCAGCGTGGTGCTGGCATCACTGGGAGCATTGCGCGCTGGTGCTGCGCTATGCATTGCTGCAGCGCCCGAGCCGCTATTGCCAGCCATTCTTTCAGCAAACCCCTCCGCCACCGGGCTTCCGCTTCCGGTGGATAGCGATGGCCACCTGGT
>DBCE01000206.1 GCA_002292895.1 Phycisphaerales bacterium UBA966 | reverse complement strand
GATCGCGCAAGCCGATGGCACCTATGAGATGGCCGATGCCATCTTTGGACGCGCGCACCTGACCAATACGTGGTGCTTATGGTGGGGCGTTTCCATGATGCTCACCGCATCAATGCTGGGGCTCTTTGCAAAGCCCAAGGTTCTGCTTTCCGCGTTCAGTGGCATGTTCAAACGCCGCGAGGTGAACGAAGACTGTGTTCGCCACATTGAGCTGCCGCTGTGGATCAGCTTTGTGGGCGTACCCATCTTTAGTGCGCTGATCATTTGGCTCAACCATGAATGGTTCGGCGTGAGTATCTGGATCGGAGCGCTCTCTATCCCGATGATCGTGCTCTTGACACTCATTGCAGCAAATGCCACGGCACTCACTTCAACCACGCCGACTGGCTCGCTTTCAAAGATCACCCAGTTCACTTTCGGTGCGATCCAGCCAACAAATCCTGGCACGAACTTGATGACGGCCGGTGTGACCACGGAAGTGGCATCCAATGCTTCGAACCTGCTGATGGATATCAAGCCGGGCTACATGCTTGGTGCCAAGCCAAGACAGCAGGCATGGGGGCATTGCATTGGAATTGTGGCGGGTGCATTGGCATCCACCCCGCTCTTCTATGTGCTCTTTCTATGGAACCGCACCGCGGATGTTTCTATTGAGCAGCATGTCTCAGAGACATGGGCCGTGCCGGGCGCGTTGCAGTGGGCCGCTATCTCCAAGGTGATTGAAGGCATGGGTAGTTCCCCCGCAGGGGCCTCGCTGGTGCAGACGGTTGACGGCATCCAGAAGCTTTGGGGCGTACTCCCGGTGAGCGCGGCATGGGCCATGCTTGCCGGAGCCACCATCGCCATCATTCTGGAATCCGCGCGCCTGATTTCGCGCGGCAAGTTCCCGATCTCTGCGGTGGCGATCGGCCTGGGTGTGGTGCTGCCACCAGAATCCACCATCATGATGTGGCTTGGCGCCGCGTTCTTTGCCACTATGGAACACCGCTACATCAAGCGCGTGGGTGAATTCGGCTGGCGCCTGTGGGTGGACTCCAAGGAGGCAGTGTGTGCCGGACTGATCGCGGGATGGGCCATCATGGGTATCGGCGACGGTCTCATCGCTGCATTCTTGCCCTACCCCTCAGAAACCCCTGCCGCGCAAGTGGAAGTTGTCCCAACATCACCAACAGCGGCAACCAACGTACCGCCCGCCGCGAATCATTGATTGCATACAAAAGGAACCTGAACCATGGCAAAGGCAGTCGTTGATCCCGCAGAACTCAGGCGCTTTGCACAAGACCTGAAGAAATTTGCGCTGGAACTGCAGCAGCAGACCGGCGCGCTCAATGCCCGCATGGCAACGCTGTCGCAGACGTGGCGCGACCAAGAGCAAGCAAAGTTCTCGGAGGAGTTTGACTCCACGGTGCGCGTCTTGCAGAAGTTCACCAAGGCGGCTGAGCAGCATGTTCCGTACCTCCTTCGCAAAGCCGACGCCGCAGAGTCGTATCTCAACCAGCGCTGAATCGCAGCGCGAAGGATCAATGAATGGGCGAACAGATCAAGGTTGCAGACGTGCAAACCATCGAGCGCTTTCGCGCTTCGCTACTGGTTGCCTCGGAAACCTTTGGACTGGCGCTTGAAGAGGCAGAAGGTGAGATCGAACGCACGCTGGCATGGGTGGAATCCGAACAGCCCGACTTCTGGCGCAAGCGCATTCGTAAGGCGCAGGACGAAGTGGTGATGTGCAAGAGCGCCCTGTTTCGCAAGCAAGAAATCAAGGCAACGGCGGACGCTCGCCCCAGCGTGGTTGATGAGAAGAAGGCGCTTGACCGCGCCATGAAGCGCCTTGAATACGCCGAACACAAACTGCGCAACACCAAGCGTTGGACTACGGAGCTCCCGCGCCAATCGGTGATCTTTAAGGGTGCGCTGAGTGGCATGCACACCGTTCTTGACCGCGATGTTCCACGCGTGAATGCCATGCTCAAGCGGATGACTGAGCACCTGGAGGCCTACCTGCGCGGCGGCGATGAATCCGACCGCCTGATGGAGATCTTGGGCACTTCAAGCAACATGCGTCGCGGCGGAGACACGGACGAAACCAGCGCGGCTGATGACAGCACTGCCCATGAAAGTACTGGCGCTGACAGCACCGCTGATGACCGCACCACCGGCACGAGCGAGGCGCCTGAGTCTGACCCGCAAACGCCCAACGAGGGCACCAAGTGAGCGTTTCCGGATCACGAGCCAAACTAAAGGACGCACACCGACAATTGTTGGTGGCGTGGGTGCGGTCGCAAGAGACCTGGGACGACCCCGTGTCACAAGCACTGTGGCGTAAGCAGATCGAACCACTGGAAACAACGCTTCGCTCGGTGCTCAACGCCATGGACTCCATCAACGAAGTCCTTGAGCGAGTGCGTCGCGAATGCGGCGACGATCAGTCGGCGTGGTGACCACCGCCGCCTGCGAGTGCATATCATCACCGTGTGACGTCTCCGATGCCTGACCACCCTTCTACACCACTCGACCGGGAACGTGCATTAGTTGACTTGGTCTGGTCAGCCAGCAGCGAGCGCGCCGAGTCAGAACGCACCGCGGCTGCAAGAGGAGCTCGCGGCAAATCCTTGAACGATCGAATGCACCGATCCGCGCTCGATTCGCTGGAAGAGTCGTTTGCTGAACAACTCCGTGAAGTCGCCACCGGGTTCACACGACGAACCAATGAAATTGAGGCAGCCGCCGAAGCTGCCGTGACCAAGGTGCGCGCGGACGAGAAGACCCTGCGCGCCCAGGCCGTTCGACAAGCAGAAGACAAGGAAGACGAAACACGCGGCGCCTACGACGAACGAGTCTGGATGGCTGAGAGCGTGTATGAAGCCGCGATTCCCGAGATTCGCAAGGCGCATAGCGCCCGCATGACCGAACTTGGTGGATGGAACGGGCGCCTGACTGAAATTACTGAAGCCGCACACCAGACCGTGCGCGGGTATCGACAACGGGCACTTTCTGAGCCAACTGTTCCGCTGGGTGGTCCTGGCAACATTGAAGCGTGCATGAATGACCTTGCCGGTTCATTGCAGCAGTTGCGAGCGTGTCGTATTTCCGGGCTGTTCCGCGGACCAATTCTGGTGATTCCATTTGGATTGATGGTGGGTGCCGGATTCGTCGGCGGTCTCGTACTGAAGACGCAACTGGGGCTTACGGCGGTACCCGCGGGGGCTGCCGGTGCCGGATTAGCGCTGCTCCTCTTTGTGATTGCCATAGCCGTCCTGTACGGAATGGCCCGTCATGAGGTGAAGGCTCGATACCTGCCGTTTCTACAAACAGCAGCCACCGCGCGCGCCGCACTGAACGCTGCCGTTGAAGGCGCTGAGCGAAACCGCCGCGAGCGCGAGGATGTTGCCAAACGCGCCCGCGACGCCGACTTGGCCACTGCCGATGCCATGCACAAGCCAATGGTGGTGGAAGTTGAGCGCAAACTCAAAGAAGTGCTGGCACACATTGATCAGAAAGTTCCGCACTACCACGCCAAGGCACTCAAGCAGCGAGCGATCGCGATTGAAGAAACTGAACGGCTGCGGGATCGATTGATTGCAGAAGTCAATGAACGCCGCACGGTGGCGCTTGCGGAAGAAGAGCATCGTTGGGAATCGGTGGCACGCGAAGCGGCTGAACTGGAATTTGCCGAGACTGCCGCTGCGCACGCTGCATGGCGCACCGCGCAGCAGGCCATCACCAGCGGGATCGATGAATTGCAACTCGCAGACCGCGAATGCACACGGCCGTGGCTTGAGTCCGGCTGGGATTCCTGGCAGCCTCCGTTGCAACCATTAGCCGTGATTCGCGTGGGTGAAGTGGCCTTGAACCTCAAAGATGTCCCCGGCGCCCTGCCGACCGCTGCCGAGCTCGCGTGGACGGGCGTTGATACGACATCGCCCTGGCGGGTGCCAGCATTTCTGGGTGCGCCGGAGCGCATGTCGCTCCTGATTGATGCTCCCCCCGAGCGACGCGCTGATGGGCTGCGCATCTTGCAGAACGCGGTTGCCCGTCTGCTAGTTTCCATTCCCGCTGGCAAAGCACGCTTCGTCTTCATGGACCCGGTGGGGCTTGGCCAGAGCTTCGCTGGCTTCATGCACTTGGCAGACGAGATGGAACTGTTGGTCACCGATCGAATCTGGACTGATGTGCGTCACATTGAGCAGCGACTTGCTGACCTCACGGAGCACATGGAGACGGTCATTCAGAAGTACCTGCGCAACGAGTACCCATCGATCGAGGCATATAACGAACAGGCCGGCGAGATTGCTGAGCCCTATCGCTTCTTGGTGATGGCGGACTTCCCGGTGAATGTTTCGGACCAATCCGCAAAGCGCTTCGCAAGCATTCTGCAGAGCGGTGCGCGTTGCGGCGTGCACGTACTGATGTTGCGCGACCTGCGAGCCGCATTGCCGCCCGGACTTGATATTGCTGATCTGCGCCGCGGCGCGATCAACGTTCGATGGCTTCCGGCGGAGGGGAATGCTCCGGAACGCTGGACACTTGACGAAGGTCGCCTTGCGGAATTGTCATTCACGCCCGATGCCCCGCCGGACGACGCCATGTTGCTGCGCCTGACACGCGCCGTGGGTCGAGCTGCCAAGGATTCCAACCGCGTTGAAGTGCCCTTCTCATCAGTGACGCCAAAGCCGGAGGAGCGCTGGACGCTTTCCACTGCCAAGAACTTCCGCGTTCCGCTGGGACGAAGCGGCGCCAACCGTCTGCAGTACATGACGCTTGGTGAAGGAACCAGCCAACACGCCTTGGTGGCAGGTAAGACGGGCTCCGGAAAGAGTTCGCTCCTCAATGCGCTCATTGTGAACACCGCGCTCTGGTACTCACCGGACGAAGTTGAATTCTGGCTGGTTGACTTTAAAAAGGGCGTTGAATTTAAGGCGTATGCCGCAAGCGCCCTGCCGCATGCACGGGCGGTAGCCGTTGAGAGTGATCGCGAATTTGGTCTGAGCGTCCTGCAAGGTCTTGATGATGAACTGCGTCGCCGCGGCGAACTCTATCGCTCCGCAAACGTGCAGAACCTCACTGACTGGCGCGCCCTCAAGCGCCCGGAACGCATGCCGCGTTGCCTCTTGGTGATTGACGAGTTCCAAGAGCTGTTCATTGAAGATGACAAGGTGGCGCAGGACTCTTCGCTCCTCTTAGACCGCCTCGTTCGACAAGGTCGAGCGTTCGGCATGCATGTAGTGCTCGGCAGTCAGACCCTCGGCGGCGCATACAGCATCGCCCGAAGCACCATGGGCCAGATGGGCGTTCGTATTGCCTTGCAATGCACGGAAACGGATAGCCAACTGATCCTCTCCGACGACAACACTGCGGCACGATTGCTGACGCGCCCCGGCGAGGCCATCTACAACGATGCTGGCGGACTGCTTGAAGGCAACAGCCCATTCCAAGTGGTCTGGATCGGCGACGAAGAGCGCGACGCGCAATTGCGCTTGGTGACTGCCACCGACGGCACCCACGCCAGCGCGCCGCGACCAAAGCCCATCGTCTTTGAAGGCAACCAGCCCGCGGATCCATGGGCAAATGGACCGCTGCTGGCGGCGCTTGCTGCGGGCGCACCCGGACGTGAATCATTCGCTCCCAAGGTGTGGTTTGGCGATGCAGTCAGTATCAAGGATCCAACGCACACGGCATTGGTCCGCCGCAGTGGTTCCAACATCGCCGTGGTTGGTCAGCGCGACGAAAGCGCAGCCGCGCTCATGGCGATGGCGATGATTTCGATTGCCGCACAGACCCCAGCTGCGGGCACACGGATCGTTGTCCTTGACGGAACCACCCCCGACGACCGCCTGCACGGAATGCTTGCCGGCGTGCGCGCCGCGCTCCCGCATGATGTGCAGATTCCTTCGTTCCGCGACGTGGGCGACGCCATCATTGCACTCGGTGAAGAACTGGCGCGTCGAAACGCAGACGGCGGATCCGATGCCCCGGGCATGTTCCTCTTGGTGAATGGCGTACATCGATTCCGTTCGCTGCGGCGCACTGAAGATGACTACAGCTTCTCATCGGGTGGCGATGGTGCGCCAACCCCGGACAAGGTGCTCGCGCTCCTCTTGAAGGAGGGCCCGCTGGTTGGAATCCACTGCATTCTGTGGGCCGACACGCTGGCCAACCTGCAGCGCACCGTTGATCGCAATTCACTGCGCGAACTGGAGAACAAGGTGCTCTTCCAGATGGGCGTTACCGATTCCAGTACGTTGATTGATGGCCCCGCCGCCAGTCGATTGGGCTTCCATCGCGCGCTGCTTGCCAACGAAGAGTCGGGGCTTCTTGAGAAATTCAGGCCGTATGCACTTCCAGACGCTGCGCTTCTGGAGCACGTGGCCAAGGCATTGCGCGAACGCGCCTGAGGAGATTCCGGTGAGTAAGAACATGGAGCTGGCCCGCATCTTTGCGGAAATTGCGGACGTCTTGGACCTCACGGGGGCCAACGCATTTAAGGTCAATGCCAACCGCAAAGTAGCGCGCACGCTGGAAGAAGCTGGCGAAGACCTGGCTGAACTGGCGCGCACCGACCCAGCGCGCCTTCGAGATATTCCCGGTATCGGCGATTCAAGCGCCAAGAAGATTCTGGAGTTTGTGACCACCGGCAAGGTAGCCGAGCGCGAGGAACTACTTGCATCGATCCCCGCTGGCGTGCCTGCGCTTCTGCAGATTCCCGGCCTGGGACCAAAGCGAGTGCGCACACTGTGGACCGAAGGCGGAGTTGATTCCGTCGACACCCTGCGAACGAAACTGGCTGACGGAAGTCTTGGCGGCCTGCCCGGCATGGGTCCAAAGACACTCAAGGCCATTGAGGAGTCACTCACGTTCCTTGACACCACCCGCGGTCGGATCCGGCTGGGTGAAGCCTTGCCAGTCGCACTTGAGCTGATTGCCTACCTCCGGAACGCCGGCGCTGTCACGCGCATTTCTCACGCCGGCAGCCTGCGGCGCGGCAAGGAAACAATCGGCGACATTGATATCGTTGCAAGCTCCACTCAACCGGCGGCACTCCACGAGGCGCTCCGCAACGCGCCCGGCGTTTCCAAGGTGCTCGTTTCCGGTGAAACAAAGACGAGCATTCGCACAGCACACGGAATGCAGGTTGACCTTCGCACCGTGGCGGACGCGCAGTACGGCGCCGCGCTTCTGTACTTCACTGGAAGTAAGGAACACAACGTGCGGCTCCGCGAGCGCGCCCAGAAGATGGGACTTCGCCTGAACGAATACGGACTGTTCAAAGAAGATGCCACCGCCAAGGGAACCCCGCAAGAGCGCGGCGAACAACCCGTTGCAGCCAGCACCGAGGAATCCATTTATGAGGCGCTGGGTCTCTGGTGGATTCCGCCAGAGTTGCGCGAGGATCACGGTGAACTTGAGAACCAACCTCCCAAGGACCTGATTGATACCAAGCACATCAAGGCCGAACTCCATTGCCATACCACTGCAAGTGATGGAACACTTTCCATTGCTGGCATGGTGGATCAAGCCATTGCGCGCGGATTCCACACCATTGTTCTGACTGACCACAGCCGTTCGCAGGCACAGGCCAATGGGCTTTCCATCGAACGCTTGCGTGCCCACATCGCGGAGATTCGCGCCGTCGCCAAGGTCTATGCAGACCGTATTTCCGTGCTCGCTGGCAGCGAGGTGGACATCATGGTGGATGGAACCCTTGATTACCCCGACGATGTGCTGGCGGAGCTTGATTTCGTCGTTGCTAGCCCTCACAGCGCCCTGCGTGCAGAATCAGCCGTTGCCACGGAGCGGCTCCTGGCTGCGATCCGACATCCGTTGGTGCACGTCATTGGTCACCCAACGGGTCGAATCGTCAATGCTCGCGAGGGGCTTTCCCCGGACATCGCGTTGCTCGCCCGCGAGGCAGCCAAGCACAACGTAGCACTTGAGGTGAACGCCAACACCATGCGGTTGGATCTCCGTGACTCGCATGTCCGCATGTGCGTCGAGGCTGGTTGTTTGGTGGCCATCGATACGGATGCGCACGGCGCGGGCGACTTTGACCAACTCCCCTACGGCATCGCCACCGCTCGGCGCGGTTGGCTTGGAAATTCGCATTGCGTCAACACGTGGACACGCGCCAAACTCGGCGAGTGGATTGCCTCAAAGCGCTGAGTGCATGAGAAGCCGCTGCAGGATTTAGCGCTTCTTGCCGCGCTGCTTAAACCGAGCCTTTGGGCTTTCAGTCGTGGTTGAACCGCGACTCATGAAGCCAGGCATTCCGCCACCGGCCCCAGGCGCAACACGAGCCATTTCCTTCATTGCTTTCATCTTGCCCGCGGAACCCATGCCAGCCATCTGCTGGGTCATCTTCTGCATCATCTCAAACTGCTTGACCATGCGCGAGACATCTTCAACCTTGGCGCCACTGCCAGCAGCAATACGCTTCTGACGACTGCGATCAATGATGCCAACCTTCTGCCGCTCGCGACGCGTCATGGAAAGAATGATGGCCTCCATGCGGTCCACCTGATTCTCATCAATGTTCACATCCTTGAGCATGCCACCGACGCCCGGCAGCATTCCCAACAACTGCTTCATCGGACCCATGCGCCGAATCATCTTCATCTGCTTGAGGAAGTCATCAAGGGTGAACTGACCCTTTGCCAACTTCTCGGCGGCCTCATTGGCCTCTTCCTCATTGACCTCTTGCTGGGCGCGCTCCACCAAACTGACCACGTCGCCCATGCCCAAGATGCGGCCGGCAACGCGCTCCGGATGGAATTCTTCCAGCGCGTCGAATTTCTCACCCGTACCAACAAATTTCACCGGCGCGCCAGTCACGCTCTTCACACTCAGCGCGGCGCCGCCACGGGTATCGCTATCAAATTTCGTCAGGACGATGCCGTCCACCTTCATGCGTGCATGGAATGCCTTGGCACTCAGCACCGCATCTTGACCGGTCATGGCGTCCACCACCAACAAGATGTTGTGCGGCTGCATCGCACGATCAACCTGCTCAAGCTCCTTCATGAGCTCATCGTTCACATGCAGTCGACCGGCAGTATCAAGAATCAGAATGTCAAACTTGCCCTGACGCGCCGCTGCCAGTGCGCGCTGACAGACGCCCACTGCAACACCGATTGCCTTGCCGTATTCAGCACACTTGTCGGGCTCGCCGTAGAACGCCACGCGACCAGGACCGGTGGCATCGGCAGCAACACCTTCGATCACGATCTGTAACTGCTCCACAGCGGCGGGCCGTTGCAAATCGGCGGCGGCAACCATGACGCTCTGACCACGCTTCTTAAACCACGCCGCCAGTTTGCCGCAGGTGGTTGTCTTACCGCTGCCTTGCAGTCCGCACATCATCACAATGGTTGGCCCAGGCTCCACCAACGTGATCCGGCTATCCACTGGCCCCATCAATGCAACGAGGCGTTGATGAACGATGCCCACCATCTCTTGGCCAGGCTGCAGACTCTGGGTGACTTCCTTGCCGAGCGCGTCTTGGACGCAGTCCTCACAGAAGCGATCGACCACTTCAAGATTGACATCGGCCTCAAGGAGCGCGGTGCGCACCTCAGCCATTGCCTCACGGACATTGGATTCGGAAATCCGACCTCGGCCGGATAGGTTCCGGAAGGCGGTGCTTAGGGACTCGCTCAGGCGCTCAAACATAGTTGGGGAGTGTAGGCGGTTACGCCCCGGTCACCCAACTGGCATACGGATGGCACCCGCGACATGCTCGGAGTCAAACGCCTCGGCAAAGTCAAAGACGCTGCGGAAATCCTCGGGGGAATCCTGCTGCGTCTTACTCAGGGCGCCGGCGGCAATCATGGCAAAGACCATGCGACCAAAGTCATCGGTACGCAGAATGCACCAACGGGCAAGTACCGGTCGAGCTAGCAACCCGTATTGATCAATGGCGAAGTCGCGCAATCCCATGCAGAGTTGCTGCCCGGAAACATGCTCCGTGGCGGGTGGTCCACCAAGACCGTGATCTTCGGCGCGTTGCTCATGCACTTGACGCACGGTGAATCGAAGCCCGTCTTGAATGAACTGGTATGCCTCCAATGGATACGGCCCGGCCTTGGCCAGGATCTCCGCTGCATTGCTTTGCTCGGCAGTCTTATTCATGAGTGCACCACTGTAGCGCGGTACTACTGTATCGGCGCCGGACGGCAGAATGCTCGAAATTGCGAAAGTTCCCCAAAGTGCCGGGGATTGGCACTCAGGACGCTGTCGGGCGGCAAATCCACCGCGGCGCCGAGCTGGTCTTCCCAAACTCCGCCGGAGCACGGTGCTCCCCAAGTTGAACGGCAATGACGCCCGCCACTGGTCCAAGGGAAAAATCCCATCGCGCCGAGTCCAATCCAAGTGCTCGTGCGCCCGCCACGGTGGCCATCTCCAGCGCGTCGGAGAGCGGCAGTTGATCGCGACGCATGAGAAGGCGCAGGTCATCGAGCGTGCTGATCCGGTCTGGCGTGTCAAGGTTGAGTGCGCTGTCCGTTCCAAGGCATACGTTCACTCCGGCCGCGCGCATCGCACGGTAGCGGTGACCGGCGTGTCCAAAGAACTCGCTCGCCCGTGGGCAGTAGGCAACGTCGATCGGCAGCGTTGCAAGTAGGGCCAGCGCCTGATCATCAATATCGTTGAGGTGGGCGCACAGGACGCGCGTCTGTCGTCCGGCCGAACCGGCTGCCGCGGCCCGGAGCCGTTCGGCCATCCAGTCGATCGGATGGCGGGCGCCAGCTAAAAAAGTCCCGTCCCACAGACCGAAACTTTCCAAAAGATCCCGGAAGGGGCCCGATCCGTCCGCGAGGAAACGCCGTTCGTCCACCGACTCCGCCAGGTGAGTGGAGACGGGCGCCCCCGACCGCAAGGCCGCCTCAAAGACGCGCCGATCGCTTGAGTACGGGGCATGAGGCTGAACGCCGCGCCGGATCCCCCGCGCATGCCCCGCCGCCTCAAGAGTCATGGCCTCCATCGCGGCTAGGCAGGCAGCGACGCGAGGCCCCATGCCGAACACCTCCTCAAAGACGCAGCCTTCAAGACCCATGTCGGCGCATGCCGCCAATGAGGCGAGCAACGCATGCGTTCCAGCAATGTCGCCCACTGCTGCAACTCCACCTGCATCAAGACGTTGCACTCCGGCTAGCACCGACTGCCGAACGTCATCCGCCGTCATAGAAAGCCGCGCCGAGCGAACCCCACCCAGCCACTGGAAGAAGTGCTCCGGCTCCGGAAT
>DBCE01000249.1 GCA_002292895.1 Phycisphaerales bacterium UBA966 | reverse complement strand
CCGCCACTAAGTCGGCGAGGTCCGGCGCGTCCAACCCAGCCAATTCCGGCGGCAAAATGCCGGTGACATGCAGAACGTTGTAGGCATCGACGATGAGCATGAGCGCAGCGGGGCGTTGGTGATCGGTGCCCCTTATCGGACATCCTATGTTCTGATGGAAGGGGGGATTGTGTTTCCTAGCGAAAACGGGTTTAATGCCCCGTTCCCCACTGCGGACGCGATGTCCGACGCGCGGGGTACGAACAGAACGAAAGGCTTTCTCGATATGGCAATTAAGGTCAAGGCGCGTGGAGGCGAAACCGTCGAGCAGATGGTCCGCCGCTTCAAGAAGCTCTGTGAAAAAGACGGGCTGACGAAAGAAGTGAAGCGCCGCCAGTATTACGAGAAGCCCTCCGAGATCAAGCGTCGCGCAGCGATTCGTCGCGCTGGTCCGCGTCCGTTGCTCGGTCGTCCCGGCTCACGTCCAGGTTCGCCTTCTGCCGCACCAGCTGCGCGCACGAGTGGCGGCCGTTCAGGCTCCGGCTCACGTTCCGGTGGCGGCCGTGAAGGCGGCAGCGGCGGCGGTGGTGGTCGCAGCGGCGGTCGCGGCGCGTGAGCATCGCCACCGTTGAACATGTTGGCGAGCAGTGTGGCCAGCACTTTGGCGAGCATTCATCATGATTAGAACCAAGTCCAAGGGTGACCCGGCTGCAGTCCGCGCATTCGCCGTTGATTTGGCGCGCGCGTGCATGTTGGATAAGTGCACCGATGTCACGCTCTCCGACCTGCGCGGAATCAGCCAGGTCTGTGATTACATCATCATTGCCAGCGGTACTTCCGATCGGCAGATGAAGAGCGTGGCGCAGGCCCTTGAAGATCTTGGCAAGAAGATCGGTCAACCTCCGTTCCGTTCCGATCGGGATACGGGAACGACTTGGATCGTTGTCGATTTCGTGGATGTGGTTGTTCATCTCTTTGAGCCTGACCAGCGCGCGTACTACGACCTGGAATCGCTCTGGGCCGATGGCATTGCAGTGGATGTTCCTGCGCCAGTTCGGGCGTAAGCGCCACTGCGCCGCCGGTCAATCGTTCGCAGCATCAGCAGCAATTGAAGGCATACCTATGCAACAGACGTTGATTTTTCGACTGGCAGCGGTCGGCGTTTTCGCGTTGTTCGTTCACCGTGGTCCAACGGTTCATGCTTCGAACCCGCTCTGGCAGGCTGCTCCGTCAGCCGCAAGCCCCACCGCCTTTGATGGCCTATGGATGGGTTCGACAACCGGTGCGCGACCAATAGACGTGGTGCTTGGCGTGGAAACCACCAACGGGAAGCTCAGCGCGCAGGGCGCACTGCCAGCGTTTGGATCGCTTGGCGAATCCATCAATGGCATTGCCGAGAAGGATGGGCACCTCACTGGAAGTTTCAGCGCCATGGTTGGAAGCATTCGCTTTGATGTGACGCGCACGGGCGATGCGCTTGATGGGGTGCTCATCGCAACTCCACCTGGTTCGCCACAGGCCATCGAAATGCCCGTGCATTTAGAGCGAACGATTGAGGCGGTGGGCGCGAAAGATGCCCGCACTTGGGCGGGACAGTTGGATGCAGGCGGTCAGACGCTAGTGATGGGACTCACCATCGCGCCACACGGCGCAGACCGATGGGCGGGAGCGATCGATATTCCCGCGCAGAAGATTGCGGGTCTTTCACTCTTCGTGACGCGCAGTGCTGATGGTGTGTTCGCCGTTCGGCTACCTGTTCCAGGAAACGCCACGATCAACCTTCGTGAAGATGGCGTGGATTTACGCGGCGAGTTCAGCCAGGGCGCATTCAAGGGACCGTTGGTGTTCCGTCCGCACACCGCTGGCACACCTCTTCCTGCGCCCGGCGCTCCCGTTCGTCCGCAGGAGCCCAAGGCGCCGTTTCCATACGCCATACTTTCGCAACGCGTGAAGCACCCATTGGGTCACACCTTGGAAGGAACGCTGTTTCTTCCGGACGGTGCATCCAAGGCTCACCCAGTGCCAGCGGTACTGCTTGTTTCGGGTAGCGGTCCGCAGGATCGCGACGAGGCACTCATGGGACACAAGCCCTTCTTAGTACTGGCCGACGCACTGGCGCGGCGCGGCATCGCCGTGCTTCGTTGCGATGATCGCGGCGTCGGTGGATCGACTGGTTCGTACGCCACAGCGGTGACTGATGATTTCATGAGCGACGCAGTAGTGGAATTTGGCACGCTTGCAAACATCGAAGGTGTCGATGCCGCGCGACTGGGGATGATTGGTCACAGCGAGGGCGGTCTGGTTGCGCCGATGGCCGTTGTAAACATGGACGAGCAGCACGCGACCCAATCCGCAAGTGCTGCGCGTCCGGCGTTCATCGTCATGATGGCCGGCACTGGCGTGAACGGCGACGCAATCCTGCGCGAACAGAACAAGCGGATCTTGCTTGCAACCGGACTGACCGAGACGCAGATTGCACCGGCAGTGGCTGCGCATGCTGCGTATCTCGATGCTGTGAAGGCGGGCGCAACTGGCGACGTATTGCGGGCGTCTGCAAAGAAGTTGGTGCTTGCGCAGATTGCGCTCGGCGGAACCGATCCAGCAACCATTCCGGCAGCAACCCTTGAAGCACAGGTGGATGCCGCCCTTGCGCAGGTTGGTTCGCCGTGGATGAAGCGATTCTTGGTGCTTGATCCCGCGGTGTCCTTACGCAAGGTGAAGTGCCCGGTACTGGTTCTGAACGGCACACTTGATACGCAAGTAGACGCTGTGCAGAATGTTCCCCCGATTGAGGCAGCCTTGAAAGTCAGTGGCGCGCCAACCACTGTGAAGGTCATGCCTGGCCTCAATCACCTGTTTCAACGCGCACAAACGGGCGCCATTGATGAGTATTCCAAGATCGAAATCACCATCGACCCCGAAGTGCTCGATGTGATTGCCTCGTGGATTCTTGCTCAGCCGCCACGTCCGGCGGTGCTACCGGCGCTCTCCAAATAGCCCAATAAATCAAGCACTTCTTGCCGCGTGCGCGAATTCAGCATTCCCTGCGGCATGCTTGATGTGGTGATTTGTTCGCTGTGCGCAATCTCTGCTCGCGCCACCCGTTCACGATCTGGACCCAGTGGATTGGTGGAGATGGTCAGAGAGTCTTTGTCGCTTGCAACGACTCGACCGACCACCATACTTCCGTCCTTTAAGGTGATAGCCGTATCGCGCCACTGATCGCTCACTGCAGCGTTGGGCTCAAGAATGGCGCGTAGGAGATCGCCGCGCGCAAATCGGCTGCCGACACCAGTGAGGTCGGGCCCGTTTGCGCCGCCTTGACCACCGATTCGATGGCATTGAATGCACATGGCTTCATGGAAAAGTTGCGCGCCGTGCGCGCGGTCGGGCGCGGTGTCGGTTGGCTCCGCTGCGGAGAGTTCGGCAACGGTCCATGAGTGACTCTGCGCGCTGGTCGTTCGCGTTGCAGGCGTTGAAAGTGCCGCCTGCGTGCCACCGTTCTGCGTAACGCCCGGTGTATTTGATCCGTCCGCCTTGCTGACCTGGCCTGCGGGTGCTGCTTCCGGGCGATGCACATACTTCTCGGCATCGCTCTTCACTTGGTCGATGAATCCGCGCAGACTAAATCCACCAGCGCTGTCATTGGTTGATTCAAGCCAGCGCCAGTAGGCGGTGCGCAGTTCTTCGGTCCAGCCGATTGGCACCGTGCGCAACATGGTTGCCCATCGCAGCGCGTCCGCGCGATCACTCGCTTCTGTCAGGCGTTTCATTGCAGCGGGCACGGCTTCGGGTCGCCCCATTTCACAGGCGAGACCAAGGGCGGCTTCGGCAACACGTGGATCGGCATCGCTGAAGAATCGTTGGGCCAGTTGTGAGGCCGCAGTGCTGGCCGCCTCACCAGCGGGTCCTGCGAAATCCGCGCTGTGTCGTGCCCACGCCACTTGCACGGCACGCAGTACGAGTAATGTTGTCGATGCATCCGCGCTCGGCAGTGCACCGATTGCGGCGGCATTGATCACGGCTAATGACCAGTCCGTGCCGGCCATCCGCGCTAATGCCAACGCCGCGTGGGCGCGAGCGCGCGGTGCAGTGGCCTTTGCGGCAGCGTTGACTGCATCAGCGCCGGCTGCTTCCATCGCGTTGCGTGCAGCGAATGCAACGAAACGATCATCAGAGGTCAGCGCAGCAACGATGGTTGGAAGTTTGGCTGCGTCGGGCGCTGCCGCAAGATTCTCAATCGCGCGTCGAGCCGCCCGCTCTGGCGCATGTGTTGCATCCACTGCGTTCACGCGTTCCGCTGCAGATGCGGGTTTATTAGCTGATATTCGGTAGATTCCGCTCTGCGTTCCACGACCGCCGGTGACCACATACATCGCACCGTCCGGCCCCCATGCCATGTCAGTCACGGGCATGGGACGCCCGGTGACGAACGGTTGCCACATGCCCGTGTACGTGGAATCCTGGGCGGTGAGTGACACCGCCAAGATGCGGCCGTACGTCCAGTCAGCGGCAAACAGCATGTTCCGCCACGGAGCTGGGAACGCACCACCGGAGCCATGCAGCATGCCAGTCGGTGATGAAGAATCCGTTTCACATAACGGTGGAAGTGTGTCTGGCATCCATGACGGCAAGCAGCCACTGCCCGATCGCCATCCGTATTCGCCGCCATTTACCACATGCACCAAGCGCGGCGCGCGGTACCACGGCGCGCCGATGTCCCACTCCATATCGCTGTCATAGGTGAACAGCTCGCCGTCCGGATTGAATGCCAAGTCATAGTGATTTCGAAATCCGCTGGCAAAGACAGTGGTTACACCAGTTGCTGGATCAACGCGCAGCACCGTTCCGCCGGGCGCGACAATACCTACGGCGTGCCCACGCGGATCCCACATACGCTCGCCGACCAGATCTTCAGCCCACGGGCGACATGCGCCGTTGCTGACGCCTTCCGGAACTGCTGTGTGATTTCCAATCGCAACGTAGATCGCGCCGTCCGGACCTTGCACCACGCCGTGCGCGCCATGTTCGCCGCCATCATCTTTCCAATGCAGCACCTGCGTCTGCTTCTCGTATGTGCCGTCACCGTCTGCATCAGCCAAACGCCACAGCCCGGACTGCGGACCGGCTGCGGAAGAATCCACCCACAACTCATTGCCGGCAAAGCACAGACCCTGCGCACTTCCAGGTGCGCCAGTGAGTTCGGTGATGCGCACATCTGTACCAGTGCATCCAGTACTGACGCCGGGAATCTCCATGCGCAACGTCTTGCCGGATTGCGGGCTGACGACGGCGCGACCCTGTGGATCAAATG
Source organism: Phycisphaerales bacterium UBA966 (assembly GCA_002292895.1). Taxonomy (GTDB): domain Bacteria; phylum Planctomycetota; class Phycisphaerae; order Phycisphaerales; family SM1A02; genus UBA966. The sequence continues at coordinate 7,418 of DBCE01000249.1, read as the reverse complement.
CCAAGGACACCCAACTTCCGTGGTCAGCTTGCGCGCTGGCAACTAGCTCAACGGTGAAGCCATCCGGCACGGTGAGCGCGGATGCGGACGGTGCTTCCGTGATGGGGCGTACTTCAAGATCCTTCCAACGCACTTCCATGGGGGCGCCTTGATGGAGCTGAAATCCAAGTTGGCCGTCACGCTTAAATCGGCTTGCGTCGCCATCAGTCACGTCAGTCATCAGTGTGCCATTGATCCAGTGTCGAACGCGTGTGCCACGCGCTTCAACGCGGTAGTCGTTCCACTCGCCCGGTCGCATCACGTTTTTCAGGACCGCGTCGGGTGCAAAGTTTGCTACCACGCGCTTGCCGGCGGGCGCCCACTCCACTTGCTCGCCGCGACCGCTCATGATTTCTCGGCCCAGCCCCTCGTACAAAATGCCGGTGTAAGAATTTGATGCATCCAAGTCTGCTTGGAAGCCAGCCATATCCGCGCGTCCCTCCACGCGGCGACTTCGATACTGGATACCACTATTACCCGCGGTGATGAACACCTTGCACCGCAAGTCAAAGTCTTGCGGCATGTCGCCGCTCCAGACGAGGTAGCCGCTGGCGGGGAGCGGATGCTCCGCGGTTGACTTTCCGACGATGGCGCCGTCCTGCACGGTCCAGAAAGTGCGGTCTCCATCCCAGCCGTCGAGGGTCTTGCCATCAAACGGGTGAAGGACGGCCTCATCAGTAGCGGCAGCCGGGGCGAGTAAGGCAAGGAGCAGGGCGACGGCGGGGGCAATCATCATGGTCACTCTTGTAGTGGCATCCGTGGACTCCGCTGCGTATTCCACTATCCTTTCCCCCCATGTCATTTGGACTTGGTCATGGTCGTACGCTTGATGTCACTGGCATCGGACTCACGCAGCGCGAGCTGCCGCCGGCAGATGCGGGTCGGCTCGGTCCTGCCTATTTCTTTCCGGCGCGCCCCGATGCGCCGTTTGAGCTCGAGATCGGTTCTGGCAAAGGCACATTTCTGCTGCAAGAAGCGCCTTCGCACCCGGATGTCAACTTTCTTGGCATCGAATACGCGGGCGAGTTCTACCGCTATGCGGCCGACCGCATTCGACGTGCGGAATTGACGAATGTCCGCATGTTGTACGCCGATGCCACGGAGTTCTTGACGCATTGGCTGCCGGACAGCTGCTGCTCAGTGGTGCATCTCTATTTCAGCGATCCATGGCCCAAGGCGCGCCATCACAAGCGACGTGTGGTGCAAGATGCCACGCTCGCGCAGTTTCACCGCATACTCCGCCCAAATGGCGAGCTTCGTTTAGTGACTGACCATGATGAACTGTGGGCTTGGTATCAAGAGCACATTGCTCGCAACGGTCACATCTTTACACCAGTGAGCTTTGAGCGCCCCGTGAGCGCAGCGGATGGCGAAGTGGTAGGCACCAATTTTGAGCGCAAATACCAGCGCGAAGGCCGACCGTTTCACGCGGTCACATTGCGCCGGGTGTAGCGAAACTCGCGCGGCTATTCCGTTGATCTGCGACGGTTGCTGGTGTTCCGGGCACTTGCCGCTGCTCCGCGTGGATTCCGCCGCTCAGGTCCCGCGGAACGCCAACCGTGCCTGAGAAACATCCGGATACAACTGGAAGATGCCGTCGAGGCGGGTGAGGCGCAAGACCTGCACCGCCATGCCGTGCAAGCCGGCAATCTTTACCTCTCCACCGTGCTGCTTCATCTGCTTGTGCAGCATCAGCATCTTGCCGAGCCCTGCACTGGAGAGAATGTCCAGCTTGGAGCAATCGATGATGACTCCCTTCATCCCGCAATCGATTGCCTGCTGAACCACCTGCGTGATTTGTTCAGCGGTGCCCTTGTTCAGGCCACCATCGGCAACAATCACAATCACTTTGTCGTCGGCTTCGGCGAGGTACGTCTCCATGGCGACGCAGGGTATCGCAAAGGCGAAGGGTCACGCGGTCGGCTTGCGCCAGCCGAATTCGGTGACTTTTTGCAGCACTGCCGCCGACTGGCGAACGCAGCGCCGACATGCGTGCGGAGCATCTTTCCCGCTCGGCAAGGTGCCGGGCTGTGCCGGCATGTGCCACGACGGTTCCGACCGCAACTCAAGACAGAGGACGCACTTGGAGGGGGTCTCCGGAACGGCCGACTCCACCATCACCAAGACGCGGTACGCGGCCGCCAAGCAATCGCCACAGATACAACTGCCTTGGTGGCCTTCCACCATGGGGCGTGTTTCGGTCCACTCCTGCATGCAGAAGTCACACATCACGTCGGTCATCTGCACGTTGTCTTCGTTGCATCCTGGTTTGCGCATGGATGGTTGAGCCTATCATCCCCGTCATGGCTCGAAGGATTGGTTCGCTAGCCGCCCGTGCATTGATTGTCTTCGGCATTGGCACGGCAGTAGTGACATCGATTGTCGTCACTGGGGCGTGGCTCATGGTCGACCGACTCATGGACGATGCCAGCGCCATTGGCAGTTCCAGTGCCAGTACCGACGCCAGTACCGGTGCCGAACCCAACGTCAGTGTCAACGCCGATGCCGACGCATCCGCTGTGGAAGCGGCTGAATTGGATCTGTTGCTGATTCGCTGGCTGTTGATCGTGGGCGGCAGTTTGGTAGTGGCGACTGGCGTCACCTTGCTGTGGATGGTGCTGCGCCGCGATGTCCTTTCGCCGCTTCGGCAACTACAGGACACGGCGGAGCGGGTGAGTCGCGGCGAGCAGAGCGCGCGCGTGCAAGTACGTAGCCGTGATGAAGTGGAGTCATTCGCTGACAGTCTGAATCGCATGCTGGATGCCAACGAGCGCGTGCAGCGGCAACTTTCGGGAATGAACCAAGCGCTTGACTTGAAGATCGGCGAGCTCTCCGAGGCCAACGTCGGACTGGGCGAGTCCAACCGACTGAAGAGCGAATTCTTGGCCAATGTCAGCCACGAACTGCGCACTCCGCTGAACTCCATCATTGGGTTTGCTGATTTGCTTGAAGAAATTGCCCGCGGCGATGCAGCGGCTGATCCAAAGCGACTCCGCTATATCAACAATATTCAGCGCAGCGGTCGATCGCTCTTGGACATGATTAATGAGCTGCTCGACATGGCCAAGATTGAGGCTGGTCGCATGGAAGTGACCATGAGTCCCACGTCGGTGGCGGATTTGTTGGAAGGATTGCAAGCCATCATGCGGCCAGTAGCCCTGCAGAAGCGGATCGACTTTGAGCAGCGCCTGTCCGACGCGTTGCCCCGAGTAGAAACCGATGCGGGAAAGCTGCAGCAGATTCTGTACAACTTCATGTCGAACGCCGTGAAGTTCTCGCCGGAGGATGGAGTGGTCATCGTTGGTGCTGAATTGCTGAATCGCAACGGTGCGCAGGTAGTGCGTATCAGTGTGACGGATCACGGCCCCGGCGTACCGGCGGATATGCAAGACACGATCTTTGAGAAGTTCCGGCAAGTGGATGCAACGCACACGCGTCGGGCTGGTGGTACCGGTCTTGGATTGGCTATTTGCCGCGAGTTAGCAGAGTTGCTCGGCTGCACGGTTGGATTGCTGAGCGCCACGGGCCGCGGCAGCACCTTCTGGGTGGAAGTACCACTGGTGCATCGGCCGCGCGAGTTACGACCATTGATGCAGGCGTGAGTTGCGGATGTCGCATGGGCGTGTCTTTCGCCAGCCCCATACAAACCTCTCACTCGTCTGTCACATGGACCGCATATCAACGCGTTCAGTGATGCGCTGATCTGCGTCAGGTGCCATCCGCCGCGGGGTGCTGGCATCAAGACGAGCCGGCATTCCTTGTGGCCAGAGTGCGCTGGCTACTTCAAGCACTGCACGAGCCACGCTTTCCGGTGCAACCGAACCGTCCGGGCAGAAGTAGTCGTAATCAGCCCATGACAGCGTCAGGGAAACACCCGCGAGCGATCCGTCTGCGCGAATGTCCTGCACATCAAAGCGCCATCCCGTGGGCTCTTCGCGTTCGGAGATGATCTCAAAGGTGCCAGGCATTTCGCGCGATGCTATCTGCGGCGCAGCACGATGATCTCTCCGCCGCCAGTATCGATCCAACCCGGGAATCGCGCCTCCTCCACAAAGCCCGCCTCCCGCAGTTGGTCCGCGGCAGCAGTCAGCGTGCGCGGATAGAGAAGGACGGCCCACGCAGCAGTGGGGTCGTTTAGGTGTTGCTGAATCGTGGCCCCGTACGGACCGCTACCGGGCATGTCCAGATGCAGTGGCACGGCGTACCACTGGTGCACATCGTCAGGAAGGCCGACAGCGAAAGCCCCCTCGGTGGGCGCGCGGTGACTAGCGACATACATGACCGCCTCGCGAATCTGCTGGCGCGGGCCAAGCGTTGCCAGTGATGCGATCCATGCGCTGCCAACGACCAGCGCAATGGCCCGCGCAGTACCGGGCTTTCGATCATTGATTTCCAGGAATCCAGCCGCCAACAACAGGGCGATGCCGGGGACAGTGAATGCAAGGAAGCGTGCGTACAGCCAACTGCCAAGAAAGAGTGGAAACGCCAACGCCAGCACGGTGCCGCCCAGCGACAGTATGAGCGCAGTGCGCAAGCTGGCATCGCGCGTTGCTGCTGCGAGGCCAGCAACTGCCAAGGGCAGCGCTGCCAGTGAAGCCCACACCTTCCATGACCCACCGATGGAGAGCAGCATCATCCATCCCTCGGGACCAAGCAGCGTTGGCTCATTGCCATCAAGCGCGCGGAATTCACTTCGAATGGCAAACATGGCGGGAAGAATTGGCGCGTAGACCAAGAGTGTGAGCAATGCGGCCACGCCGATCGCTATGAGCCCAGCGCGCGCGGTCGTTGGTGAAGTTCCGCTGGCCGTGGATGGCGCGCCGCGCACCAGCACCGCAACGCACCACGCGGCATGAAATGCTGGAACGCATACGGTGACCAAATGCGCCCAGATTCCCAGGGCACACGCTGCGGCGTAGATCAGCCATTCGGTGCGCGTTGGCCTGCGGAGCGCGCGCAGAAATGCAGCGGTCATCAGCGCCGAGAAAAGCGTCATCAAGGAATACCCGCGAGCCTCGGTAGCGGGAAGAACCGCAATGGGTAGTAGGGCGGTGATGAACGCAGCCACCACCGCCAATCGCACGCCTTTGGCATCGCGCCCGAGGGCTGTCATGGCAAGCCACGCAACCGCCAGAACGGTGCCAAGACCAGCAAGGAAACTTGGTAGTCGCACGGTGACTTCATCCACTCCAAGCGCTGCGCCCGAGCCCCATGCGAGCAACGAATGCAGCACGTGGTTCGCCTGCGTGTAGTAGGTGGACACCGCACCCCATGGCCCGTTGATTGAGTACCCAAGGAACGCTGCGATTTCGTCGTACCACAGGCTGTCAGTAAGAAACGGCGCGCGGATGGCTGCTGCCAGAAGTACCGCTGCGGACATGGCCACTATAAATCGACGCGAATATGTGTGTGCAGGCGCGTCATTCATAGTCCAGCCTCATCGCGAAGTTCCCATCGATTCTGCTTCTTCAATCGACGCTGGCTCGGGTACATCGAAACTACCTGCTGATGGGCGCAATGACAGTGTTTGCATAGCAATCGGAACGGCGTGCGCCACTTCTTCGCGCACCGTGGTGCACGCAAAGAAGGCCAAGGCACGGACTCCAGCGCTCATCGCAAAGATGGCGACGTATGCGCCGCCCATCATGCCGATGGTTTCCATTGATCCCATTCCAGTCAGTGCGATTGAACCAATCAAACTGCCTGCTGCAGCGGCAAAGCTATTAAAGAGCATGAAGAGCGCAAGCATGCTGGTGCGTTCTTCTTCGCGGATCGATTCGAGTGCCAAGAAGAAGAACCCCAATTCGTACGCACCGAACATGGCACCGGTAAGTGCTTGCAAACCAAGTAGGTACCAGAATGAGTGACTTGCCAGCCACAACGCGCTGAGTGGAACAATGCCTGCTGCACCCCATACGAACAGCCGCCGAGCGCCGTGTTTCTGTGCAATGCGCCCCCATAGTGGTGCGGTCAGACTCTTTGCTGCAAAGCTTGCGGCGATCATTGCCAACACGGCGGCGTCGCTAAATCCAAGCTGTCGGCTCATGTACGGCGTGTAGAAGGGCTGCGCAATTTGCACTGCAACGGTCATCAACACCACTGCACCGAGGAGTCGCCCGTCCGCACCGCCGCGGACGCGCCGCGCGAAATCGATCCAGCCAACACGGCGATGATTCTTGAGATTGAGTCCAGGTGCTTCCCCTTGACGGTTGAGAAACAGCACGCTCCAGAGACGGCACAGTCCAGCAAGTCCAAACACCGTGGCAAAGGCGGCCATCAATCCCAGGTCGATACCCATGTCAATACCTAACAAACGCTGGGCGCGACCCGGGTCACCAAGCATCAGCACCAGTCCGCCCACAAGCAACGATCCCATGATCGAGACTTGATAGATGCGTGATCGCCACCCAAAGTATCGCACGCGAACGCGTCGTGGGAAGAGTGCACCAACCCACGTGTTCCACGCGGGTGCAGCCCCCAGATTCACTGCCCAGTAAATGCTTGCCACTGCAAAGAGCATCCAAGTTGGCATGACTCCCAGCATGGCCGCCACCACCATCGGAATGAAACTCACGCATTGGATGGTGGCGCACAACATGATCCATCGGCGCGGCGATCCCATGCGTTCAATGCCCCACGGTGCACACGTTTGCAGCACTGCGCCCACCAGCTGTGGCACGGTGGAGACCAAGCCGGCAACGGCGTCTCCCTTTCCCAAAGCCAAGGCAAAGAGCGGGAAGTTGGTTTCCCCCAGTCCAACCATGAAAGCATGGGTGACACCGTCCCCCGTGCAGTTGCGGAGGTCAGATCGAATGGTGCGATGGTCGTGTGCGCGAGCGCGTCCCGTCACGGTTTCGCGCCGGTGCCAGGTGTCGTTGCAGGCGAGGGCGTGCTGCCGGTGGCACCGCTTCCGCCCGGTCCGGTTGGCGCGCCGCCCGACGGAATGAACGAGCCGCCGCCCGTACCTGCGCCGCCGCTGCCCGCGCCGCCGCGTCCGCCAGCGCCGCCCGTGGTTCCGGTGCTACCGCCGCCAGCTGCGCCGGTGACGGTGGATGTACCAAAGCCCGTGACCTTGGAGACGCCGATCGGTGCATTGATGTCAACGTATCGACCGCCCGTGCGCTTCGGTCCCTCGGCTGGCAGCGAGCCGTAGCCCGCCACTTGCCGCTGCACGTAGTCCGGCGCGCGGACGATGATGGAGCCGTCGTAGTAACGAATGGACGCAACGCTGTCGTCCAGCCACACATCGGGCTCGACCAGCGACTTGATGAGTTCGATGAGTTGTTCGGCCTTCTCTTCCGGAGCTCGGCGCTCTGGTGGCTCGCCGGGCGTACCGAACGGAACGCCGCCGCCTCCGCCACCACCGCCACCACCACCGC
>DBCE01000145.1:535-4870 GCA_002292895.1 Phycisphaerales bacterium UBA966 | reverse complement strand
GCTACCGATGTGCGTGTCAAGATCAGTCACCGCGTGGCCGCCGCTAATGTTGTGCGTGCGCTGGGTGTGGCCGATGAATCCGTAGCAGGTGCGTTTGAACTGCTGGACCGCCGCGACAAGATGGCGCCGGAAGAATTCACCAAGCGCGCTGCAGCACTTGGTCTTGCGGGCGATGCACTGGCGCGCTTTGAAACCGTGGTGCGAACGCGCGTGCAGATCACTGATGACATTGGAGTGCTGGCCACCGCCGCAGGAATTGCGCCGGATTCGCTGGCTGAGCTCGTTCTCCTGCGCGACGCACTGGTGGCTGCGGGGCTCGCTGATTGGTGTGAGTTTGACCTTGGGATTGTGCGCGGTCTGGCCTACTACACCGGCACCGTGTTTGAAATTCACGAAGCGTCCGGCGGCGAACGTGCCATTGCAGGTGGCGGTCGCTATGACGGACTCGTTGAACTCTTCGGCGGACCAAAGACTCCGGCCATCGGCTTCGGTATGGGCGATGTGGTGCTCGGTCTCGTGCTTGCAGATCGTGGTCTCCTGCCAGCGGATGGCACGGAATTGCTGCCGCGCCCCGACGCGTTCGTGATTGCAACTGCTGATCCCGCGGCTGATGCGGAACTGCCGCGATTGGTTGCTCGCCTGCGCGGCGAAGGGTTGCACGTTCGTCACAGTTACAAGGCCACACGCAATGTGGGCAAGTTGCTGGCCGATGCATCCAAGCAGCGCGCGCGATATGCGGTCTTGCTTGGCGCGGAACTGGCGGACGGTCGGGTCATGTTGAAAGACCTTGCGAACGGAGAGCAGCGCCCAGTAGCCCTGACTGAACTCCCCGCGCTTCTTCGTGCGCCCGCATGAAGCGCATCTTGGTCATCGTCGCGGTTGAAGCGGAACGCGTAGCACTCGGCGCGCGTTGCCTTGCTGCACCAGAGGTGCGTGTGGTTGTTGCCGGTATTGGTCGCACCAACGCTGCCGCTGCTACCGCCGAGGCGCTCGCCGAGGCACGTGCGGCCGGCGCGCCGTTTGCGGCGGTCATCTCCACGGGCATCGCCGGTGCGCTGCCAGGCTCGAATCTTGCGATTGGTACGGTGCTTGTTTCCGACGCATGCATCTACGCAGAAGAAGGCATCGCACTTCCGGAAGGTCAGGGTGATATGCGCGCCCTTGGATTCCCGCTCGGCGACTTTGAAGGAAATCGTGTCCCAGTTGACGGCGCGCTGCTCGTGGCATTTCGTGCGCTCGGTCCTGCATGCGAGATTGCCACCGTGGCCACGTGCTCCGGTACGGACGCGGCGGCGTTGTCTGTTCGAACACGTACCGGCGCGATGGCTGAAGCGATGGAAGGCGCGGCGGTGGTGCATGCCGCACGTCGCGTTGGTGTGCCGGCAATCGAGATTCGTTCGATCAGCAATACCACTGGCGACCGAGCAACGCAGCGGTGGGATATCTCGGCTGCGTTTGCGGCGCTGCAGCGCGTTGGCGACGCGTTGGTGAACTTCGCGCGCTAGTTCCAAAGCGCGCCGATGACCGCCACCAACCAGATCGCTACCCCGAACGCAAATTTCACTATCACTCCCGCCATTCGGCCCGCAGCAGNNNCAGCAGCTGCTGCGGCCGGCAGTACCAGGCTGATGGCGCTGCGGTCGCCATAGGTCATTTCACCAATGAACGCGCCGACGGCCGCACCGATGAGTGCGCCAGCAAGCGTGCCCGCGAGTGGGATAAATGCCAGGAGCACCGTTCCAAGCAGCGCTCCTGCGAACGATCCAAGTACGGCGCCCCATGCGCCGCGCCCGCGCGCCCCACCAGCACGCGCGCCAGCAGCGCCCATGGCGGTCTCGCACACCTCGCCAAGGATGGCAAGCATGAAGAGCGCCACGAGCGTCCACCCGCTGTAGAGCGGCGCGCCGTCGCCCGATAGCGACCACAGTTGTGCTGCGCCAACCAGAATCAAGATCGCCCAATTGCCCGGGAGCGTCAGGAGCGTTAAGAACAGGCATCCGCCGCCCAGGCCGGCCATGAGAAGTGCCACCACGATTGTTTCGCCAGTCATGAGTGGATCCTCGTCCAAGAGCCGTTGGGTAGTGCAGCAATCCGGGTGCGGGTGCCGTCCGACCAGTTCAGGTCGATGTTGGTTCCGTCCGTTCCGTGTGGGCACCAGGTGCCAGTGCGGACCGGGGTCACTACGCCGCGTCCATCGCTGAGTTGCCGTGGCGCAGTCAACGCAAGATACGCAGCGCGGTGTGCGCTGATCCGTTCCGCGCTGGTCGATTGCCCAATCGCCAGTGTTCCCGGGTCGGTGGCGGTTCGCCATGTGGCGCAGGCAAGGTCACCTTCGCCGTGGGGTGTGCGCGTTGCAAGAAGCACGTCAAAGTGGTCGCCGGCTGCACCGCCAGTATGGTGAAGCACCGCCGCGGCGTGCGGAAATGGCGGGCCGGTGAGCACAGGAAATGGCGGCGCGGATTCGGTCACGCCGATATCATCCCATGAACCCTGCGGACGCCGTTCGCCGGGTGCACACGCTGCCAGGAGGGCACATGCCGCACATGAATTCAACGCACGGACGCACTTTCCCAATCGCACTTCTCTTCGCCAATGTCGTGGCGCTCCCGTTGCTACTTTCGGGATGCAAGGCATCGGACAGCGCCGAGTCGCGCGCCAACGAAGCCAACGAACGTCTTCGCTACGGTCAGTACTCCGAGGCAGCTGCGGCCGTTGAGCCAGTGGTTCGCGATCAGCCCGGTGATTGGCGCGCACAGTTTGCGTATGGCCGAGCCATGCTGGGGCAGGGCAAGCTTGACGATGCGCGTCGTTCGCTTGACCGCGCTTACCGATTGCAGCCAGCCAACGAAGAAATCGTGACCAGTCTTGCCGAGTGCATGGCGCAGCAGAAGGATGTCAAGGACGCGTACCAGTTGTTGCGCGCGTTCGGTAAGGACTTCCGTTCGTGGCGTGCATACTTGGCGTTGAGCCGTGTTGCGGAAGATGCGGGCGATCCGGACACTGCGTCCACCAGTGCGATGGACTCCATCAAAGTCAATGAGCCGCTTCCTGGGCAGCGAGCTTCCATCGAGCCGTACATGCGCGCTGCTGATTTGGCCTTCAAGTTTGGCAAAGAGGCGGACGGCGTTCGGCGCTTGCGTCAGGCGTATGGCATTGTTCCAAACGACCCACGTATTACCGATGCATTGGCGGCCCATCAGGTTGCCATTGGTAAAGACACCGCGCTCCCGCTTGGGCCGTAATGCCCCTGTGTTTCCTCGCATGATGCTCCGCCACGCTGCATGACGCCCGATTCCACCAATCCCCGCGAACGGTGGCTGAGTTGGCTGGGCACGCTCGGCGATCTTGCGCGTTTGCGCACGCTTCGACTGCTCGAGCGTGAGGAACTTGGCGTTGGTGAATTGGCGCGCGCGTTGCAACTTCCGCAAAGCACGGTGAGTCGCCACCTGAAGCCGCTCTTTGAGCAGGGATGGGTGGACAAGCGCGCGGAGGGCACGCAGAGTCTCTACCGAATGACGCCGGCATCGCTGGCGACGGACATGCGTGACCTGTGGCGCATGAGCCGTGAGCACTTGGGGAGCGCCGCTTCGTTTGAAGAAGACGATGCTCGTCTTGCAGAAGTCATCGCCGCGCGTCGTGTGGATAGTCGAACATTCTTCGGACGCATCGGTGGCGACTGGGATGAATTGCGTCGCGAACTCTTCGGCGACGCGTTCGTGTTCGAGGCTTTGCTGGGATTGCTTCCGCCTGACGCAGTAGCGGTGGATTTCGGCTGCGGTACCGGCGAAGCAGCGGAGCGATTGGCGCCAGTGGTTGGGCGCGTCATTGCCATTGATCGCGAGCCCGCCATGCTGGCAGCAGCGCGGAAGCGACTCAAGCGATTTGCAAACGTGGAGTTCCGGCAGGGCGATTTACTTGCGCCACCACTCGCCGCAGGCGAAGCCGATATCGGCATCGTGATGTTGGTCTTCCATCACGTGGACGATCCCGCCTCGATGTTGCGCGCCATTGCGCCCGGATTTCGCACGGGCGGCGCGCTCTTGGTGGTGGATATGGCAAGCCATGATCGATCGGGTTACCAACAGACGATGGGTCACCGTCATCTTGGATTTTCTGAGCACGATTTACAGGGATTTGCGCGGGGCAGCGGTTTCACGTTGCGCCGACATACGCGGTTGCGTCCAGACACCAGCGGCAAGGGACCCGGTTTGTTTGCGGCGCTCTTTGTTCGGGGGTAACAGTCTTGGCGAGCCCATCGCCTCGCCTGTACCGCGCCCGTGGGGTTCACTTCACAGTCGATGCACTGTTACTTAGCGCCGGCGTTCGTCCATGCGG
>DBCE01000145.1:0-474 GCA_002292895.1 Phycisphaerales bacterium UBA966 | reverse complement strand
CATGCTTGCAAACCCAATGACTGTTCCATCCCATGTCACCTGCGCAGCCAGAGCAGTGAGCGTTTCGCCAGTCAGTGGGCATATGGCATTATGGATGCCCTTCTTTGGCAACACCTGCGCTGCAGCCAACGCGGCGCGCTTTGCACGTGGTAGCGCCGCAAACTGTGCGGCACTCGCTGCCGAATTGAAGCGAACCTGCCACTGCCCGAAGTAGCCAATATGACCTGATCCATCCACTGGCTCTTGCGTGATTGGGTCGACGATTTCGGTTTCACTGGCGCCACCACGTGCGGGGCGCGCAGCGGTTCGATCATCACTATCCGTGGTCCGGCGTGGCGTGTCGCTTCCGTACGAAGGGACGATGGCCGGATTGTCCACCACGTCGGCACTGTTTGCCGCAACGCTGCCATCGGCGGGTGGGGCCTGGTACAGGTCGGCGGTGTTCGACCCGCAGGCGACCAGCATCACGGTCAA
>DBCE01000263.1 GCA_002292895.1 Phycisphaerales bacterium UBA966 | reverse complement strand
CTGTTTTTGGGGCGAAGTCCAATGATTCGCAACATGGCCGGCAACGTCCATACGGCCGTCACTAGGCAGCACGCGCTTCCTGCGGCCATAGCAATTCCCAAACTGCGAAGACCCTGGTGATGCGCCAAGATCAACGCGCCAAATCCGATGGTGGTGGTGAGCGCGGTCACAATCACGGCGCGGCGCGTGGAGCCGAAACCATGATCAAGTGCACCCTCATGCGCGCGGTGAGTGATGTGAATGGCGCTATCAATACCAAGCCCAATCATGATGGGAATGGCAAAGAAGTTTGCCAGGTTGAACGAAGTGCCACATGCAGCCATCAGTCCCACCGTCCAAGCGACGCCGACGGCAAGCGACGCCAGCGCAGCAAGCGTTTCACGCACGTTCCGCAAATCCACCCAGAGCAAGATGGTCACCATCAAGGTGGCAAGAATTGCCTGTTGCAGGAACGAGCGTTCCATACTCTTCATTGATTCGCTGACAGTCATCGGTGCACCCGTCGCGTGTGGATCTTCGGCACGTAGGGCGGTGACAAACTGCTCAAGCGGCGCCACTTCCCACATATCGCCTGCCGGGTGCGCCATGACTAAGAAGCGACCGCCCGGCGAGACCATTTGCGCGCGTACCGCCTCAGGAAGTGCCGACCGCAAGTCGCGACGTGCGCCCTCTGCCATCGCTAGCAGCGCAGACCGGCTGCGTGCAACGGCATTGTCAACCGACGAGCGCGCCAACTCAAGTTCCGCGGGTGTGCGCTGTGCCGGCTTCACTAGGTCAGCCACGGTGTGTAGCCGCTGCGCCAGTGCGCGCATGTTTCCTGCCGCGTTGGCGGCTTCGCCCTCAGCAAAGCGTGAGAGCGTTTCCAGTCGCTGCGCCGCGCTCCGTATTCCGTCCGCGTCCCATTCCGTAGCACGACGGGGTCGGGCCGGCGCAGCTTCCACGGCGTTGGCAAACTGCATGCGTAAGGCTGCGCGTTGCGGCGTATCCATGACCACCGCGTCAAGCACACTGCGCACCTGTCCAACTTCTGGGTGCGCACGCAGGCGATCGGCGAGGGGCGGGATCTCTTCCATTGATCCAACAATCAATGCTCCAAACCAACTTGCAGAAGCAGAGTCATCAATCACTCGATGCTCCCACTCCACGCTTTCCAAGCCCTTGGCTTGCAGCTTGAGTAGGTTGCTTTCAAATCGAATGTGCGTGAATCCGTACCAGCCAGCAGCCAGCGCCACGGCGCAGGAAATCACTACGGCGCGCCATGCAGCAGCGGGGCGCAGCGCGCGGTCGACGCCTTCGCGCTGCGAGAAGAATGCCGAACGTGACGCGGCCGATTCGGTGCTCTTGACAAGGCGCGCATCAAAGATCACCAGCAGCGCTGGCAGCATCACCACCATGGCGGCCAACGTCAGGAGGAGCCCGATACCGGACACCACCCCCAACTCACGCAAGCCTTGGAATTCAGTGAACCACGCCAGTAGAAACACGCCAGCTGATGTCAGCGCTCCGGCCAAGTTGCTTGGCACCGCGGTGCGCATCATGTGAATAATGGAAGGCACCGTGGGCAGGTGTCGGCGCGCCTCCAAGTAACGCGCCACCATATGAATGCCGTAATCAAGGCCAACACCAACCAGCACCAGCATGAAGACGATGCTCAACAGATTGAGTCGGCCGTAGATCAGTGCAGCGGCTGCATAGGTGAGCGCACAACCAACCATGAATGCCAAGAGCGCCAAGAGCGGCAACTTGATTCCGCGAAATACACCCATAAAGAGGGCAGTACAGAGCACCAGCCCAACAATGCTGGAGACATTCATGTCGGAGTTGGTGGTAGCCATTTCGTCTGCTTGCAGGACGGGCTTGCCAGTCAATCCAATGGAAATATCAGGGTTTGCAGCGCGTGCCTCAGCCATCGCGGAACGAATGGCTGCGAGTGGTTCGTCAATCACTTCAAAGCGCGAGAAATCCTTGCGCGGCATGACGCCAATAAACAGCAGTCGACCACTGTCGCTGGTGAGGTAGCGCGTCTCGCGCGGCGTGCCAAGAAATTCTGGTGCATTGGGTGCGGCCGAAGCAATGGCCGCCAATTCAAGAAACGCAGCGGCGCCTTCACGCTCCGCCTGTTCGCGCGGCATGAAGAGTCCTTCAGATACCAAGCGATCAAGTCGGCGTCGGGCATCGGCAAGTACCGATCCGGTTCCGGCGTCGGAGGCGAGGATTGGCAATGCATCGCGGCCTTCCACAAGTCCGGCAAGTTCGGTGGTGGGCATCGCCCAGGTGGCCACGCGCATTTGCTCGGGCACGGTGATCCGGGAGTTGACGTAGTCAATGCTGGGCGCCTTGCGCAGGCGGGCATCGATCATGTCAACCGCAAGTTGTGCGGATCCGGTGTGCAACGTGCCGTCAGGGGCGGTGGCGTCAATCACTACCCAGGCATGCTCAAGGTCGCCAAATTCCTTGATAAATCGCAGGTATTCCGCCACATAGGGGCGGTCGTTACCCATCAGGGAATCAGTGTTGGCGTCCAGGCGAACACGGTTCCAACTCCAGGCGACTGCAACGGTCGCCAAGAGCAGGCAACTCACCACCACTGCCACTGGTGCGGCAACGATCCACCGCGCCAAGCGATCAGCGGAGCGGTGTCGGAAGGAATGCTCTTCCGTCACTCGTCGCCCATCCCGCTCTCTGTTGCCGCCACTTCATACGTTCGGCGCGTGAGGGCGTTGCGACCGAGCCGGGCAAGCAGCTTTGGTGCTGGTCCACCCAGGCCATGCATCTCGCGCAACACATCATCGAACGCAGCGACCGCCCACGCGACATCACGTTCGTCAATGACTAACGGTGGCACAAACTTCACCGTGGGTTGTCCGTGACCAGCCACTTGGCACATGATGCGGTGATCTTCAAAGAGCGGCATGACCGCTGCCTGCGCAAAGAGATCCGGCTCAATGGCATTCATCGCGGACCATGCGGCGCGCAGGCGGAGCGACTTGGGCGCACCAAATTCAACCGCCACCATGAGCCCTTGCTGACGAACGGCTTTGACAAACTCGTAGCGTTGCCGCAATTCATCAAGTCCATCGCGGAGCAGGGCACCCATGCGCTTGGCGCGCGCGGCCAGTTGTTCGGAATCACACACATGTAGAACCGCAAGTCCGGCCGCCATGGCCAGTGCGCCCATGTGGAACGTGCTGGAGTGGACGATGGCGCGGTCGAGACTGGAGAATGTCTTGTCCCACACACGCTGGCGCACCATCACCGCGCCCACCGGAACCAGCCCACCTGACAGTGCTTTGGATAGCACCACCATGTCCGGTTCGCACTGTTGATCGTGGTCAATGGCTAGGAATTCACCGGTTCGGCAGATACCAGTCTGCACCTCGTCGGCCACAAAGAGCGCGCCGTACTTGTGACAGAGGCGACTGGCTTCGCCAAGGTAGCCATCCGGTGCAATGTGCACGCCTTTACCTTGTACCGGTTCCACAACGAATGCCGCCACGTCGCCCGCCCGCAG
>DBCE01000178.1:20571-21966 GCA_002292895.1 Phycisphaerales bacterium UBA966 | reverse complement strand
CCACCGCCACCACCGCCACCGCCGGTCTGCACCGACTGACTGAGGTTGAATTCGGGGGCGTTGTCAAAGTCAGGCGCACGGAACAACAGGTCGCGGACGTCGTAAACGAAAGTGACTTGCTTCTTCTGAACGCCAGCCTTGGTGGTGATGACCACAATGCCGTCCTGCACATCAAAGGCGAGCGGCTCGCTCGGCGGCTGATCACCGTTCTTGGAGATCACGCGCTCAAGCACTCGCTTGATGGCCGATTCCATATTGGTGCTGCCAAGGTCAATGGTGACCGCGGTTTGCTCAGGCTCAAGTCCAACTTCCTTCAACTGCGTCCAGTCGATCAAGAAGTCGACCTTGGTCTGATTCTTGAAGTAGTCGCATGCTTGCTCAAGAGTTGGGCCAGTAGTGAACGGCACCGGAATCGAGGTGGTCTGGATCTTGTTCCATGTTGGGACATTCACCTCCGCCTCGCGGTAGCCACTCGCGCCGTAATCAGGCTCGCGAACGCGGCGATCACTGAGCTCCTGCCAATCTTCTGGGTAGGTCACCAACGCGTTCGTTGAACGTGGTCCAGGACCCGAAACATTCACGCGCTGCGGCACAGTGGCCTCAAGCGCTTCGTCCTCGAGACGGGAGAATCCATAGGAACGACGCTTCTGCGTTTCTGCAAAGCGCACATACATCTCGGTGGTGTGCAACGCATCACGGAGCGTAAGAGCCGCGGAGTTGTTGGGGTCGAGTGCAAGTGCGCTATCAAGAACCTGCAGTGCTTCCGTGTACTTCTGCTGCATCTGCAGCTTGCGTACGTTGAGAAGAATTTCATTGACGCGCTTGGTGCGGTTCTCTGCTTCCGTGCGCTGCGACGATGCGCTTTGCTCACCTTGAGTAGTGCGGGCCTTCTGATCAACAGTCAGCTTGTGCTGGCGCGATTCTTCGCTGATTTGGTCGACCAACTTCTCGGCGTCGGCGGACATCTGCTCAAATTCGGCGGCGTTCAGAACGTTGCGTGCAAGGTCCAGTCGAGTACGTGCCGTGACGGCTGCAAGCTTGGCTTGGTCGTAGTCCTGTTGCGCAAGCAGGCTTTGCGAGCGCTTCATATCCGAACTGAATTGCGCAGTGGCCTGCTGGCGGCGGACTTCGCGATCGCTGGAGACGCTACCGATGACGGTCCCGCCTTCAAGCATGGCCTGAGCGCGCGTGCGCTCACGGGTTGCTTCTTCATCACCAGGGAGGAACTGCAGAAGAGTTGCCCATCCGTTGGCAGCCTGCGACCACTCGCCCTTCTTCATTGCAGCCTGCGCAGCAGCGCGGATTTGCTCGGTATCAACGGTGA
The DNA here is from genome assembly GCA_002292895.1 of Phycisphaerales bacterium UBA966. GTDB lineage: Bacteria > Planctomycetota > Phycisphaerae > Phycisphaerales > SM1A02 > UBA966. Next base: position 20,642 of record DBCE01000178.1, on the reverse strand, counting down.
GAGGAGCATCATCGGCAGCGGGTTCGGCAGCAGGCGCTGGATCTGTTGGCGCTGGCTCGGTTGGTGCTGGA
>DBCE01000178.1:3017-20510 GCA_002292895.1 Phycisphaerales bacterium UBA966 | reverse complement strand
CTGGATCTGTCGGCGCTGGCTCGGATTGCGCCGGCTTCTTCGGCGCAGGAGCATCAGACTTCTTGGGTGCCGGTGCGTCTGGCTTCGTTGGCGCAGGAGCGTCGGGCTTCTTTGGTTCTGGTGCGGCTGGATCGGCGGCTGGCTCAGCAGCGGGATCATCAATCGGATCGTCCGCAGGATCGCCAGGATCCGAGTTCATTGGCTCGTCGGCGGGATCTTGGCCTGGTTCTTCGCTTGGCTCGGCGGCGGGATCTTGGCCCGGTTCAGAATTGGGATCCTGCACTGGGGCAACCGGGGTTGCCGTTGCATGTCGTGTAAAGACATTGGGCATCACGGCAGTAACGCCGAACATGCCGACCACTAGCGTCGTCTGAAGCGCACTGGAAGAACGCGCAAACAGCGAGTTCAGCGGACGAACGAATCGAATCTCTTCACGAGGCATGACTGCTCCTAGACGACAAACGCCAGCACCGCCACATGGCGGTATCGGCCGAACATCTCTTTCGGGCGCGGGTGCCCAAAGGATCGCCCCACATCCCAAGATTCGGCACGGACCGAACATCAGGGCGGAGGTTTGGCGAGGCTACCCTGCCCTCGGACGCTCTGCAAAGGGGTGGTTCAGATGCGGGGACAACCCGTCAACTAGAGAATGAGCAGCGGAACTCGTTACAATCCCACGCGCCCATGATCCAGAGCGTTCAGCCAGACCAACCATCCCTCTGCCGACTCGCACTTGAGGACGGAACGGTCTTTCACGGCCATCCGTTTGGTCTTTGTACGGATGCAGCCACCGCGGGAGGCGAAGTGGTGTTCAACACCGCCATGTGCGGCTACCAAGAGGCGCTCACCGATCCTTCCTATACAGGGCAGATCCTGGCCATGACGGCCACAGAAATGGGCAACTACGGAATTTCTGACGAGGACGGCGAGAGCCGCTCCACCGCCGTGCGCGGATTTGTCGTGCGCGAGGCGATCGAGGAGCCGAGCAATCATCGATCCATCAGCAGTCTCTCCGCATGGCTTGCGGCGAACGGCGTCATTGGAATCGATGGGATCGACACGCGCGCCTTGGTACGGATTCTGCGGACCAAGGGTGCACTCCGTGGCGTGCTCTTTGTTGGTGCGAGCAAATCCGATGATGAACTGATCGCGATGGCGCGCGCGCTCCCCTCCATGGCGGGGCAGAATCTTGCGGGATGCGTCAGCCCAACCCAGAGCAGCTCATGGCGCGAAGGTCTTGGCGAGTGGACATTGCGCGGGCAATCGCACGGTGGGCGAACCTTCAAGGTCATCGCGCTCGATTGCGGTGCGAAGCACAACATCTATCGCAATCTTGCGGAGCGCGGCTGCGATATCGAAGTGGTTCCACACGATTTGAGCGCTGCAGAAATTCGCGCGCGCAAGCCCGATGGATTGTTCATCTCCAACGGACCCGGAGATCCAGCGGCTGTGGAGCGAACGATCGCCACACTGCGCGAAATCGCCGGCGAAGTGCCAACCTTTGGCATTTGCCTTGGTCACCAGTTGCTGGCACTGGCACTGGGTGCCAAGACTTGGAAACTGAAGTTTGGGCATCGCGGAGCCAATCAGCCCGTGCGCAATTTGCTCACTGGTCGGGTGGAAATCACAAGCCAAAATCATGGCTTTTGTGTTGATGAAGCATCGCTGCGTGCAGTGGGTGGCGAGCCAACGCACATGCACCTCAACGACGGAACGTTGGCTGGCTTCCGCCACACTTCCAAGCCGATCTTCAGCGTGCAGTATCACCCCGAGGCCTCACCTGGCCCGCATGATTCCGCGTACCTCTTTGACTGCTTCGTCACCATGATGGGCAGCAGGCGTCCAATCACCGCCGCTGACATGGAAGCGGCGCAACGTGCGCTCGCTTCTGCGTGACGAGCACTGCATGTCCCTGTTCGCTTCCGGTGACCGTACCGTCTCGCTCCTTGCTCAGGTGGCGGTGGAGCGATCATTGGAGCGTTACCCCGACGGACTGACATACGCGCTGCCACCTGAGCTTGCCGACGTGCGTGCAGGTGAGCGAGTGCGAGTTCCACTTGGACGCGGCGACTCGGCCGTAGAGGGAATTGTGGTTCGCACCATGGCTGCCGATGCCATGCCGGGCGTACCAATATCGAAACTGAAATTTGTAGAAGCACGCTCGAGCGCAGCGCCACCCATGCCGATGCAGTTGGTGGAACTGGCGCAGTGGATTTCTGCGTACTACGTGTGCCCGATCGGAATGACGCTGGCATCCATGACGCCGGCGGCCGTGAAGAAAGGTGTCGGCACGGTGACGCGCACGTTGGTTGACCTTGCCCCCGGATGGGAAGTGGCTATCGCTGCAGCAAAGCGTGTCACCGTGCAGCAACGCCGCGCCGTAGAAGCGTTACGAACCGCCCAAGACATTGAACGCCCGATGGATGTTCGCGACCTGTGCGAGCGCGCCGAATTAGGAACCCCGGAGCCAGTGAAACGCCTGGTTTCAGCGGGAATTCTTGTGGCACAACGGCGCACCAAGGTAGAAGCAGAGTGGCGCGCCGAACGCGCCGCCTCTGGGGTTGCACCGCAACTCACTGCTGCGCAAAACGGCGTAGTGGAATCGATCGGTGCCACGATCGGCCAGGGATTTTCTCAGCACCTTCTCTTTGGTGTCACTGGTGCCGGAAAAACCGAGGTGTATATGCGGCTCATTGAGCGCACCTTGGCAGCAGGACGCACGGCGTTGGTGTTGGTGCCGGAGATCGGCCTGACACCGCAGACCGGCGGTCGATTGATGGCGCGGTTCCCGCAGGAGCGCGTCGCCATCTTGCATAGCGGGCTCACTTCCGCGCAACGGAATCAACACTGGAACTTGGTATCCGCGGGACAAGTGCGATTGGTGATGGGCGCGCGCAGTGCAGTGTTTGCGCCGGTTGCTGATGGACAACTCGGGTTGATCGTTGTCGATGAAGAGCATGACGCAAGCTATAAGCAAGATCAGATGCCGCGATATCACGGGCGTGATGTTGCTATTCGCCGCGCGCAAATGGCGCAGTGCCCGATTGTTCTTGGTAGCGCCACGCCGAGCTTGGAGAGTTGGTTTAACGCAACCGAGCGAAAGACCAGCGCGTTGCATGTCTTGCGCGATCGCGCACCAGGGCTGCGATTGCCGCACGTAGAAGTGGTTGACTTTGCTGAAGAGCGCAAGAAATTTCCTGATCGCCGCGTGCACCTCTTGGGGCCACGGCTGGCAGGTGCCATTCAAGAAACACTTGATAGTAATGGGCAAGTACTGATTCTCTTGAATCGGCGCGGCTATGGAAACTGGATCGCTTGCGCAGATCACCGATGCGGATGGTTGATGCGCTGCGAACGCTGTGATGCCGGCATGATTTGCCACACACTGCCCTCAGCGGCGGGCGGAACTGCCACGCAGTACGTGCGCTGCCATCATTGCCAAGGCGAGCAGAAACTGCCGCGCACGTGCCCAGTGTGTGGCAAACAAGTTTCGGTGTTCGGTCTTGGTGTGCAGCGTGTGGAAGAGGAACTGGCGCGGCTCCATCCAGTGCTGGTGCCAGGAACAACCATGCTGCGCATTGATGCAGATTCCATGCAGGACGCCAACGATTTCCATGATGCGCTGGGGCGCTTTGGTGCCGGCGAAGTGCGACTCTTGGTGGGAACGCAGATGATTGCCAAGGGACTGGACTTTCCAGGCGTTCGCTTGGTGGGCGTGGTCAATGCTGACACCGCACTCAACTTGCCGGACTTCCGAGCAGCGGAGCGGACCTTTCAATTAGTGAGCCAGGTCTCCGGGCGCTGTGGGCGCAGCGCGGAGGCGGGGCGCGCCATCGTGCAAACATTCCAACCGGACTCACCCGCCATCAAGCTTGCAGCGGCGCATGACTATGAGGCGTTTGCAAGCGAAGAGTTGGCGTTGCGCGAGCGGTTCGCACTGCCGCCGTGGCGGCGGATGGCGCGCGTGGTGATCCGCGATGGGGACGAGGAGAAGGCGCGGGTGATGGCGGAGGAGCTCGCGCGGGCGTTGGCGATCGAAGCGGAGCGGATGAATGCGGGCGAGGGTGCCGGTGCGGGCGCGGGCCCAGGCGCCGGTGGAGTTGAAGTCGTCGGACCGATGCCCTGCCCCATTGCGCGTATTTCTGACCGTTGGCGCATGCAGGTTGAGATCACGGCTCCGAATGCCGCCAGCCTTGGTCGATTTCTGACTGCGGCTCGAAATGCGAAGATCCTGCGCCCGGGCGAGACCTACGCCGTGGATGTGGATCCCGTGGCGCTCATGTGAGTAGACGCACGGCGATTTAGGCGTCCGGGAAAGCGACGTTTACCCTATAATCGTTGGACTTTGCGCATCGCGAGCTGCGATGGCACATCTAGGAGCGCGCGACACCATGTCAGATAGTTCGGGACACGGCCAAACCCCCCACTCGCCCCTCGCTTCCACTGGTCGCGCGGTGAACGCGTGGTCTCCGGAATACATCGAACAGATGCACGCCGCGTGGCTGCGTGATGCCGGGTCTGTTGGTGATTCGTGGAACCAGTTCTTCCTGGGTTTCGAGCTTGGCCTGGACCGACCAGCCAAGCCCACAGCGGGCGCAAGCGCCGCTGCTGGCACTGATGCCGCAGGTACAAGCCATTCCGCGCAGCCGAAGGTGCAAGCGCTGATTGATGCGTATCGACGCCTTGGTCATCTTGGCGCAACGCTTGACCCACTGGGCACCGTGCGCCCCAAGCCGCAGGAGTTGGCACTCTCGGCGTTTGGTCTGACCGGCAATGACCTGACCACGACCTTCGATACCGGCACGCTGCCCATGGGTCCGCGTGCAACGCTCTCCGAGATCATTGAGTTCCTGCAAAGCGCATACTGCGGCAACATTGGTGCGGAGTTTGGATTCATCGCTTGCCCACGCAAGCGCTCATGGATTGCTGAGCGCATGGAGACGCTTGCGTTGCGATCACCGCCCGGCGGAGCTGCTGCACGCACGCGCATCTTGGAGAAATTGGTCGCCGCAGACGGACTAGAGAATTTCCTGGCAACGCGGTTCATCGGTAAGAAGCGATTTGGTCTGGAAGGCGGCGAATCGCTGCTGGTTGTCCTTGATGCGGTGCTCACGGGAGCCGTGCGCGCTGGTGCCGAAGAATGCGTGCTTGGCATGGCGCATCGCGGACGCGTGAACGTCTTGCACAATGTTGCTGGCAAGCCTGCAGAAATGATCTTCACTGAGTTTGAAGAAGCATGGAGCCCACACTTTGAACATGGTGGCGGCGATGTGAAGTACCACCAAGGTTTCTCGGGGCCGTACAAGACCGCTGATGGCGGTTCCGTGCGCGTTTCGCTCTGCCCGAACCCCAGTCACTTGGAGTTTGTTGGACCAGTTGCTACCGGACGAACTCGCGCGCGGCAAGAGCGGACTCGCTCGCTGGCTGATGGCATTGCCAAGGTGCTACCAATTCTTCTCCATGGAGATGCGGCGCTGCCCGGTCAGGGCGTAGTCGCAGAGACGCTCAACATGGCCGGCCTAGTTGGCTATGACGTAGGCGGCACGGTGCATGTGGTCATCAACAATCAAGTTGGCTTCACCACCGACAGCAGTGACTCCTACATGGGTCCGTACTGCACCAACGTTGCCAAGATGGTTGAAGCACCGGTGTTCCATGTGAATGGTGGCGACGCCGAAGCATGCGACTTTGTAGCGCGCCTTGCGTCAGAGTGGCGCAGCACATTCGGCGAGGACGTGTTTATCGATATGTGGTGCTGGCGCAAGAACGGGCACAACGAAACGGATGAGCCCAACTTCACGCAGCCGCTCTTGTACCGCCGAGTGCGCAGCAGCAAGCCGGTCGCGGCGCGGTACGCCGAGCAATTGGTGGCTGAGGGCGTGATCGGTGCTGATGAATTGGACAATCAGACCAAGGCGCTCTTTGCGTCGCTTGACGCTGCGCAACAGCGCGCCAAGGCGAAGCCGATGGAGCCCGGACATGCTCCGTTCGAAGGTGCATGGAAGGGGATGACCGGAACGTGGAACGATGACCCAGTGGAAACTGGCGTCTCTGCCCGCGTACTCAAAGGACTTGCCACGCAACTCGCTGTGATTCCAGAGGGATTTGCAGCGCACAAGACCGTTGCCAAGGGCGTGCAGTCGCGTGCGTCTGTTGAGGATGGTGGTGTGGAGTGGGCGCTAGCGGAGTTGCTGGCCTACGGCTCGCTGGTGGAAGAGGGCGACACCATTCGCATCACGGGTCAAGATGTCAAGCGTGGCACATTCAGCCACCGACACGCGGCGATTTTTGATCAAGAGACCGGCGAAGAGTGGATGGCACTCAAGCACCTCAAGGGAGCCAAGGGGCGCTTTGAGATGTTCAACTCCCCGCTCACCGAGTGCGCGTGTGTTGGATTCGAATACGGGTACTCCCTGGTGGATCCGCATGCGCTGGTGATTTGGGAAGCGCAGTTTGGAGACTTTGCCAACGGCGCGCAGGTGATCTTTGATCAGTTCGTTGTGGCTGCGGAGTCCAAGTGGTTCCGCTCGTCCGGACTGACGATGTTCTTGCCGCACGGCTATGAAGGCCAGGGCCCTGAGCATTCCAGCGGTCGCATGGAGCGATTCCTGCAACAGTCCACCGATGAGAACATTCAAGTGGTGTACCCCTCGACCACCGCACAGATGTTCCATGTGTTACGACGGCAGATGAAGCGCAGCTTCCGCAAGCCGCTGGTGGTGATGACTCCGAAGAGCATGTTGCGACTGCCGACTGCGCAAAGCCCAATGGCTGAGTTCACGCACGGGCAGTTCCAGACGGTCATTGGCGACCCCACCAAGCCGGATCCGGCGCGCGTGAAGAAGCTGGTGTTCTGCACTGGCAAACTGTTCTACGAGCTTGATGCGCAGCGGACTGAAAGTGGCAACAACACGGTGGCGATTGTGCGCGTTGAGCAATTGACTCCGTTCCCTGCTGAGGAGATTCGTGCGCAAGTAGCGAAGTACCGCGGCGCCGAAATTGTGTGGGCGCAAGAAGAGCCCGAAAATTGCGGCGCATGGCAGGCAATGCTCGGCAAGTTCTTGACGCATCTTGGCTGCACGCCTTCGTATGTTGGGCGACCAGCTCAATCGAGCTCGGCTGTCGGCAGCACGAAGCGCCATGCCAAGGAACAAGCAAAGATTGTGGCTACCGCCGTGGGTGCTCCCGCGGGTGGTACGGTTGGAAACAAGGACAGCGCGGGCAGTACGTCCGCCGCAACGCAGAATCCCTCATCGGGCAAAGGCCGGAGCGCACGCTAATCCGTTCGTTTCGGAAGAATGACACCGCGCGCAACGCGCATGGAGAACGACATGTTGGACATCATGGTTCCGAGCCCTGGCGAATCGATCACTGAAGTCACGCTCGGTCAATGGCATAAGCATGACGGCGACTGGGTGGAGACCGATGAGGTCTTGGTCGACATTGAAAGCGACAAGGCAACCCTGGAAGTGCGCGCGCCCGCGGCGGGCGTACTGCGCGTCAAGGTGCAGTCTGGCGCCGAGCAGAAGGTGGGAGCGCCGATTGGGGCGATCGACACTGCGGCGGCAAAGCCAGCGGGTGCCAAGGGAGGCGCGGGCAATGCGGCAGGCGCGGGCAATGCAGCCAGCGCGGCCAGCCCGGCGAGCGCCGCAAGCAAGGCGCCAGCAGCGGCGGCACCAGTGAGTGCTGCAGTCGTTGCAGATCCGGTGGATGGCAAGAAGGCCTCCTCGCTCGCCAAGAAGGTTGCTGCCGATAAGGGCGTCGACCTTGCGAAAGTCACTGGTAGTGGAACGTCCGGGCGAATCGTGATGGCGGATGTTGAGCGCGCCGCGACGGCCGTGTCGACGATTGCCAATCCCGTGAAGCCCGTGCCAGCGGTTGCCATGCCGATGGCCGTTGCCGGCGCACGCGGCGTTCGACGCGAGAAGATGCCAAAGATCAGGCAGCGAATCGCGGAACGCCTTGTCCAAGCACAACACACCGCTGCGATGCTCACCACCTTCAACGAGTGCGACATGACCGAAGTCATGCGTCTGCGCTCAGAACACAAGGAAAGCTTTGAGAAGCACCACGGTGTGAGCCTGGGCTTCATGAGCTTCTTTGTGAAAGCGTGTTGCAGTGCGCTGAAGCGCTTCCCGAAGGTCAACGCGTACATCTCGCTCGATGAGATTGAGTACCACGATTACGCTGATGTTTCGATCGCAGTCGGTACCGACCGCGGCTTGGTGGTACCGGTGCTTCGCAATGCGGAGCTCTTGAGCTTTGCGGAGATTGAACTGGCGATCCGCGGATTTGCAGGAAAGGCGCGCGAAGGCAAGCTCACGGTTGATGAGATGACCGGCGGCACCTTCACCATCACCAACGGCGGTATCTACGGCAGCTTGATGTCGACGCCGATCCTGAATGCACCGCAGAGCGCCATTCTGGGTATGCACACCATCAAGAAGCGACCGGTGGAAGACCCGCGCAACCCAGGGCAGATCGCCCTGCGACCGATGATGTACTTGGCACTCAGTTACGACCACCGCATCATTGACGGCGCGGAAGCGGTGAGCTTCCTAGTGCACATCAAGGACTGCATCGAGAAGCCTGAACGACTGCTCCTGGACTAAGCGAATAGCGAAGCCGCCGTCCATTGCTGGATGAAGTTGCTGTGATTTACAGTCGCTTCAGCAGATCGGCGACCGCGGTTTCGAGTTGAGTATCGCGGGACGCACTCTCGTCTTCTGCAGTCTGCGGAACCACAATGTCCGGCATGGCGCCATGCTGCTCCATGTCGGTTCCATCTGGTAAGTACCAACCACGGAACGGCGTACGTACGGTGGTGCCATCGATGAGCGAGGTACTGCCAGTAGAAATGACGCCTCCATAGGTCTGTGTGCCCACCAGTGTCCCGCGCTTCAACGTCTTGAAGGCGTGCGCGGTGATTTCCGCATTCGAGAAACTCTTCTCATTGCACAGCATGTCGATCGGCAACGAGTAGCGCTGGATGAACAACCGATCCACGGGGTAGTGACCCTTCTTGGCCGGATCCGCACCGCGCGGCACGGTGTAGGCGTGCGGCTGCACCATGATGGAACTAAGCAGGCGATCAGCTGTTGACCCGCCGCCGTTGTTGCGCACGTCAATGATCAAGCCGTCCTTGCCGTCCGCCTGGGCATACAAGTCACGCTCGTAGACATCAAGCGAAGCTTGGTCCATGGCCGCAATATGCAGATAGCCGATGCGGCCATTGGAGAGCCGCGTCACCGTCTCGCGGGCGCGACGCAGCGTGTCTTGATAGGTGAGTTCACGAATCTCCCCACTTGAACCGGGAACCACGATGGCATCCAGTTCCATGCGCGGTTCGCCGGGGGCTGGTGCGCGCATCACGCGAACCACGGTCTCTTTGCCAGCGGTGCCACGGAACACGTCTTCGATGGAAACGCCAGGCTTCACCACTTCGCCATTCACGGCAACAATGACGTCGCCGACTGCAAGTGGCGTCTGTCCCTTTGTGGCAGGACCATCGCGCAGCAATTCTTCCACGCGGAATCCACCCTCAGCGAAGACGGTGCGCGCGCCAATGCGGCCAACCGGCAAGCGCCCTGCCCCTTCCGAACCAGGGCTGCGGACGCCAAGGTGACTGGCATTCAGTTCACCAAGGAATCGATTTGCAACATAATCAAACTCTTCGTCGGTGCGCGCATTGTTGGCAAGGGCGGACCACTTGGTCGTGAGCTTGGGCCAATCACAACCGTTCATGGTGGGGCTGTAGAAAACGCTCCCCATGGTGCGGGCCATCTCCAGGAACTTCTGGTTGCTCTGCGCAGCCAAGTCAAGTTCCACGGTGTCGCTCAGGTCGATGGCTTTGGCGTCGCCAGCCGGGAGGTTCACCACACTGGCGCCGCCCTTGCCGACCACCACCAACTTGTCGCCCGCCAACGACATGTGCTGAATGCTGCCACCAGCGCCGAGCTTCTTGGTTTCGCCACCAGACCAGGCCACGCTATTCAATCCCGCGGCTTCGCCCGTACCGCCCATGAAGAACACGCGATCGCCCGCAGGGGAAATCTCAAGATCAAGTTCGTTTCCGGGCATCGTGGTGAGCCGCCGCAGACGCATGTAGGCGTCATCAAGATCGAGCGGCTTGGGCGGATCCTTCTTGTCCTTCTTGGCATCATCCTTCTTGGCATCATCCTTGTTGGAATCGTCGCCCTTGGGTTCGTCTTTCTTGGACTCATCCTTCTTGGAATCATCCTTCTTTGATTCCGGCTTCTTGGGGCTGCGCTCGGCTGCCTTCTTCTTGGCGGCTTCGGCTGCGTCCTTGAAGTACTGATCCAGCTCGAAGCGCTGCATCCCCTCAAGGTCCTTGTCGAGGAAGACCATGTACACATCGCCATCGTTTCCCACGCGCGTGGATCCAAAAGCGAGCACCTTGCTGTCAGAACTCCAGCGCGGATTGACATCCATGTCCGGGTGACGCGAGATATTCACCGCCGGTGCACTCCCGTCAGCGGGCTGGATCCAAATGTCGCTATTGAAATTGTCGTCATCTTGGCGAATGGCCAACATGCGGCTGTCGGGGCTCCAACGCCAGTCAATCGACTGATCGAACCCGGTGCGCAACTCCTTCTCTTCGCCGGTAGCGACATCGCGGATCACCAAGGTGTTGAGATCGCGTCGGTATGCCACCTTCTTGCCGTCCGGTGATGGGCTTGGACCGCGCTCGCTCAGTGCAGGAAGTGCAATGAACGGCTTCACTTCAATCTTTACAGCATCAGCCCAACGAGCACCCTCGTCCTTCTTGTCGTCCTTCTTGTCCGCTTTCTTTTCGTCCTTCTTGTCATCCTTCTTGTCGTCGACCTTGTTCGTCTCTTTCGGTTCATCCGTCTTGGCTGGTTCGACAACAGGCGTGGCTGCTACCGGTGCGGGCGCTGCAGGATCAACGACCGCTGGTGCGGGCGCAGTGACGGGTTCAGTAGCGGGTGCTGCGGCCGGCGCTGCGGCGGGTTCAGCCTTCGGTTCTTCCTTCTTCGGGTTGACCTTGTCCTTGAACGCACTGCGAACTTCGCCGCGCGTCTGCACAACGGTTGCCTCGTAGATCGAATCGTTGCCGTCGGAATCACTGGAGAAGAGCAGCTTGGTGCCATCGGGCATCCAAGCGATGTCGCGTTCGCGCGCGGGTGTGCGGGTCACACGGACGAACGGGGTGCGTTCTTCAACGCCCTTCACGTAGACGTCGCCGTACGCCACCATAGCCATGGTCTTGCCATCCGGCGAAAGCTGTGCCTCGGTGACATCACGTCCAACGCTGCGCGGTCGAATGCGATCCGACTCATCTTCCGCTGCCTGGATGGCAATTTTGATCGGCTGCGCACCCGGCGTGGCGAGGTCCAGGCGCCACAGCGAATCCCAGTTAGAAAAGATGGCAACGCGGCCGTCAGTCGACACAGCAATTTCGCGCACGTCATCGTCAAATGACGTGAGTTGCGTACCCGGGTCGGTGGCAGGCGCCGTGAATTTCTTACGCCAGATATTGATGCTCTTGCCGTTACCGCGGTCACTGAGATAAATGATGTCTTCGCCAGCTGGGAATGCCCAACCGTCATTGCCCTTCCAATCGGTGAGCTGCGCAAATCGCCCGGTAGCACGATCAAAGGTCCACACGTCGCGCTGATCAGGACCTTGATAGCCGCGTCGGAACCAGGCGCTACTACCACGCTCAAAGAGCACGGTTGCACCGTTGCGGGTTGCGATCGGGTGTGAACCAAATGCATCGCATGCGCGCTCCACCGACCCACCAGCGAGTGGCACCATGTATGGCCGCGCTGCTCGGTAGAGATCGCTTTCACGCATGCTTTCGAAGTACGCCACTGGTCGACCGGTGCCATCGACACCAGTGCCACTGAGAATTGCCGCCGAATCACCGAAGGTGAGCTGACGAACGTCACTGCCGTCGCTCTTCATGATGAAGAGATTGCGACCTCCGTCGCGGTCGCTGTCAAAGACAATGGATGCTCCGTCCGGACTAAACGCGGAGCGACCTTCGTTGGCAGGATTGCTGGTCAGGCGCAGCGCGCCGCCGCCGGTCGATGGGCACTTCCAAAGATCACCGCGCCAACTGAACAAGATGACGTTGCCGTCCGGACTGGTTGCTGGATAGCGCGGCAGGTCAACCGTGCCCGCAACGGCATAGGAAGCCGAAACGGCGATGAGGAAGGCGGCGGCGACGGTGGCGATTGGCTGCACGGGTATCTCCTTGAGGGCCCCGGTGTGGGGCGAATCGGTAGTTCACGCCGTTGGGCGTGATTACGCAAGTTGGGGGTCGGATAGAGGCTCGGACCGGGCTACGGGGGCACGGAGCGGGGCGTGGTGGGCGCGGCTCACGGGGTCAGCCCTGAAACCGCCCAACGCCAGGCCGTCAAACTACTGAATTGAGGGAATCCAGCCGGCACAGACGGAAATCTCTCAACGAGAACTTGCCGCTCGGGTCCTTGAATCAGACAGTACAGGCGATGGAGGTCAGCTCTCCGATCGAGGCGCAGGTGTGTGCGCCCTGGAAAGCTGACAGAAGTTGCCGCAAACGCGGCGAACCAACGACCGGTGTCCGCCGTATAGGGTCAGGACACATGATCGGTGGATGACCCCCCAAAGGGAAGGATTTCCGATGAGCGACTCGCTACCAAAGCCACTGAGTTCAATCAACGCCCTGCGCGCCCACCTCAAAGTCCTTGAACGTGGCGTAGACAATGCTCGCAACAAGCGAGTGGGTCCGAGCGAACCATCGGCAAGTCTTGCCCCCTCTAGTCGTCCTTCTCAACCAACGGCGACCCGGACGATGAATCCGCCACCAGCGAGTTACCCCATGACGCGACCTGCCTCCAACGGTGGCAGTTCCGGCTCTGACGGCAAACCGAAGGCGAAGCCGAAGAGCGGCACTGACTTCAGTGCATTCTTCGGCGGCATTGATAAGCGCGCCGCAAGCTGACCAAACAACCCGAACGCCGGTGTGGGCGGAATGATGCGAACCCGTATTATTCCGCCCATGCGCACTGAATCCCTCGCGTTTCTGAGGAAACTCCTCGATACCCCCAGTCCATCCGGCTTCGAACGCGAAGGTCAACGTGTTTGGCTTGATTACGTTCGCGCCAACGGGGCCACGCGGACCTGGAACGACGCGTATGGCAATTGCTTTGCTGAATTGTCGCCCACTCCCACGGTGAGCCCGCGCGACAAAGACACGCTGTTTACCGTTGCTATCTGCGGCCACGCCGATGAAATCGGCCTGATGGTGCAGCACATCGATTCCAATGGTTTCATCTATTGCCGCTCGATCGGCGGGATCGATGCGGGATCAATTGTCGGTAAGCGTTTGCAATTTCGCTCCTCAGTGAAGGGCGTCACCGAGCCGGTCATCGGTCTGATTGGCGCAACCGCCATCCATCTGCAAGACCGAAGTGGCGAACCAAAGGTTCGCAAGCTGCACGAACTCTTTGTGGACATTGGTGCGAAAGACGAAGCGGCTGCGCGAGCTCGGCTAAACATCGGCGATCCCGCAACATTTCTGGACGGAAGCATGATGCTCTCGGATGAATTGATTGTGGCGCGCGCGCTCGACAATCGCATCGGTACATGGGTTGCAGCAGAAACGCTTCGTTTGTGTGCTGCCATGCCAACGCGCAACGTGCGGATTGTTGCCGTCAGTACGGTGCAAGAAGAAGTGGGACTCCATGGCGCGGAGATGATCGCCGTGAGTTTGCACCCAAGCGTTGCCCTGGTCACCGATGTTGGCCACGCCACCGACAGCCCCGGAATCACTCAAGCGCAACACGGGCAATTCAAGATGGGCGCTGGCCCCAAGATTGCTATCGGCGGCGCCATGCAGCCCGAGGTGGTGGCTCGACTTCTGACCACTGCTGAGCGCCTCACCATTCCATTGCAGCGAGGCGCCACTCCGGGCACCAGCGGAACGGACACGGATTCCATCTTCCTTGCTGGTGGCGGTATCCCATGTGGCCTGGTGAGCTTCCCGATTCGTTACATGCACACCACGGTGGAAATGGGGCACTTGCGCGACCTTGAGCAGATTCCCGAGTTATTTGCGGGCTTCTGTGAAGGCCTACGGGGCGATGAACGCTTCGCGCCATCACTCTAATGGTTGTGCCGGCATGTCCCTGATATCCTGACCGATCCTGTATGCATGAATCCATGCATGCGGGATCGCTTGAACCCATCGACTCATGATTCAGTTCCTTTCCATCGCCTTCCGCAACATGAAGACTGTGGGCACGATCTGCCCCAGTTCCCCCATGCTGGCACGGTCGTTGGCGGCTGCAGCCATTGAGTCCACCTCTCCGAAGCGGATCTTGGAAGTTGGGCCAGGAACCGGGCCGGTCACCAAGGAAATCTTGAAGTGCCTTGGACCGGATGATGTCTTGGACATCGTGGAACTGAGCAGCGAATTCTGCAAAGATCTTGATTCCAAAATTCTCACGCCGTGGCGGACACGTGGCAAGCCAGGGCAAGTGACATTGCACAATGCTGCGATCCAAGACGTGCAATTGGAAATGAGCTCTTATGACTGCGTCATCTGTGGCCTTCCATTCAACAACTTTGAAATTGACCTGGTGGAAACCATCATGCGTCGCCTGCTCGACTTGCTGCGCCCGGGCGGCGAGCTTTCATACTTTTGCTACTTCGGTGCAAAGACGATGAAGAGCACCGTGCTTGATGGTCCGGGGCGAGACAATCTGCGCGCCATCGCTCGACTTGAGCGCGAGCTACACCTTGCGCATTCTGGTTCGCGGCACGTGGTCTTGGCCAACATCCCGCCTGCCGAAGTTCGCCGGCTCCAGAAGCCATGAGTGCGCTACCGTGAAGGAAGTACAAGACCATTTCTTTAAGCTCGCCAAAGAAGAGGGGTATCGCGCGCGCAGCGCGTACAAACTCCGAGAGCTTGACGACCGATTCAAGTTGATGCGCCCTGGTTCGCGCGTCCTTGACCTTGGGGCTTGCCCAGGCAGTTGGATTCAAGTAGCGGCGGAACGCGTTGGAGATAACGGCGTGGTGGTGGCCATCGACCTCAAGGCCATCGATAAGCGCGGCTTTGGACCCAATGTCCACCTGCTTGAAGGCGACATCAATGAGCTGACGCGCGAGCATTTGCCCTACGCCATGGAAGGCAAACTCTTCGATACGGTCATCAGCGACATGGGGCCAGATACCAGCGGTGTGCCCATGGCCGATAGCGCTCGCAGTGTGCAGTTGTGCCACGCGATGCTTGATCGGTTGCCATTCTTACTCCGCACCGGCGGACACGCCACCATGAAGGTGTATGAGGGCGCTGAGTACCCCGCGCTGGTGAAGCGCGCGCAAATGGTGTTCACTGAGGCCAAGGGCTACAAGCCCAGTGCCAGCCGCGCAGAAAGCGTGGAGATGTTCATCGTGTGCCGCGGCTACCGCGGACCGAAAGACACTGGACCTGGTCCGCGCGACCCTTCGCTGCCACAACGCGCGCCGAGCAAGGGCTGGAACTCGTAAACGATCAGTCTGCTTGCGCGTTCGCGACATGGACGGCAACTCCGCCCACGCCAGCAACTACCGCAGTGCTTGCAACCGCTTACCCGCTTCAATGACTTTCTCGCGTGAGTTGAATGCGCTAATGCGGAAGAAGCCTTCGCCGTGGCGGCCAAAGCCTGCACCCGGAGTCACTACCAACCGAGCTTTACTGAGGAGCGCATCGAACGCGTCCCAACTTCCCATGCCAGCTGGGCATGCCACCCAGACATACGGAGCGTGTTCGCCGCCCCAGACCTTCAGCCCCTCGGCAGCACAAGCTTCCCGAAGAAGGCGCGCGTTTTCCATGTAGAAATCGATCAATGACGCTACTTGGGTACGTCCAGCGGGCGTGTACAGCGCGGCGATAGCGCACTGCACCGGCCAACTCACGCCATTGGAGCAGGTTGCCCAACGGCGCATCCACAGGCGATGCAGCGAGACGCGTTCGCCGCTGCGGGTCCGACCCTCAACAGCCTTGGGAACAACGGTGTAACCCGCGCGGACTCCGGTAAACCCGCCGCTCTTCGAGAAGCTGCGGAACTCCACCGCGCACCGATCGGCACCAGGGATCTCATAGATTGAACGTGGCAGCGATGGATCCCGCACGTACGCCTCGTACGCGGCGTCGTAGCAAATGAGCGCGTCATTGGCGAGCGCCCATTCCACCCAACGTGCAAGTTGGGGCCGAGTGATCATCGCGCCGGTTGGATTGTTGGGATAGCAGAGATAGACCATGTCCACTGGTTCAGTGGGTGGCTCCGGAACAAATCCATTGGCGGGTGTGCCGGGCAAATAGACCAGCCCTTCGTAGCCACCGCCTGCAAGCGCGGGGCCCGTGTTTCCCTGCATGACATTGTTGTCTACATAGACCGGATACACCGGGTCACATACGGCGGTGCGATTGCCACCTTGCGCTGGAGTGCCCGTCGCCATGATTTCCATGAAGGCGCTGGCATCTGGCTTACTGCCGTCGGAAAGAAAGATCTCATCCGGCGCGATAGCAAGACCGCGATCACGGAAATCACCCTGCACAATGGCCTCGCGGACAAAGTCATAACCAGTGGCGGGGCCATAGCCACGGAACGTCGCGCGATTGGCGAGTTCATCGACCGCTGTGTGCATGGCCGCAATGACCGCGGCTGGAAGCGGCTCAGTGACATCGCCGATGCCGCAGCGGATGATCTCTTTGGCAACGGCGGGGTTCGCCTCTGCGAACACAGCCACTCGACGGGCGATTTCCGGGAACAGGTAGCCGGCGGCCAGCTTCAGGTAGTGGTCGTTGATGAATGCCATAGAAGTCAGGGGGGCGCGCGGCGCGCGGTAAGGAGGGAGCGGAGCGGTGGGCGAGCGCACACGGAACGCGCTCGACACGGGGTCAGGCAATCACATCATCCATCATGGTGCCGAGAAGAGCGATCCGTACTCCATCGGCTCGGGAACGATACTCAGCGTGACCGGGGCGTCAACATTACGAATCAGAATCTTGTTTTTGCATGGCCCCAGTGTGGCATGCAGTGTGTCGTGATCGTTGCGCGGATCAACAACGCGCCAGTCACCAGCTTCAACGCGGGTGAGCACCTTGCCATTCACGCAGTCGATATCAAAGATGCCGCAGGTGCCTGTAAATGCACGAAACACAATCTCCCCGCCGCGGGTGACCAGCGTGACATCTTCGGTAATTGCCCAGGGAGTAATCATGCGGATATCGCCGTCGGAAGTTTCGACGGAACATGCACCGCGATTTTCGTAGATATGCACCTTGCCGGAGCGCGTCTTCACATGAACGCGGCGCAATTCCGGGAGTTCAATATCGATGTCTGTTTCATGGAGCCATGCCTCATCATGCTCGGTGGTTCCGCGCAGTACCAGCGTTGGGACATCGCCACCGCGACGGATTTCTGCCTTGACCGCTATCTGCGCCAGTGATGATGTGGCCTCATCGGTGCGATCGGC
>DBCE01000178.1:2781-2945 GCA_002292895.1 Phycisphaerales bacterium UBA966 | reverse complement strand
CGACCAGAACGAATCACTACATCACCGCCGAACGTCTCCAGGTCGATGTCGATGATGCCATCGACGGGCAGTACATAATTGCGCTCCTCAGTGACCGACCCTGCGAAACTGGCGGCGATACTGCTCGCGGATTGGTCAATTCCACGCTCCACGGAACTGTGACC
>DBCE01000178.1:0-2706 GCA_002292895.1 Phycisphaerales bacterium UBA966 | reverse complement strand
CCAAAGCGTGGCGCAGGGGCGAAAGGCCCCCACAGAGCGCAGGGAGGAGGTAAGCACTCTCACGGGTGCTGAAAGGCCAAGATGTCGTCGGGCGGGCATTCCAAAGATTCTACGATGCCGCCATGCTTTCGCCCGAGATCGTTCGTGCCCTGCCCATGCTCGCGCTGACGATGGCATGCATGAGTGTGCGTGGATTCGCGGCAGGGCAAGTGCCTCCGGCACAATCGGCACCGCCAACACCGGCGGTGGTGGATGTTGCAAAGCCAGTGGTGCCCGCGGCGCCCACCAAGGATGTCATCCGAGTCACCCTGCCGAAGGAATCGGCTGCGCTCCTTGGATCAGAAAGCCGCACCGGACGGATCTTGGTCTTCTTGGCAGCAGAGTCAGCGTTGCAGCCGGGTGAAGAGCCGCTCGATGCTCCCTTCTTTGACAGCCCGCAGCCGATGTATTCCGTTGCTGTCAGCGACCTGGTGCCGGGGGCCACCGTCACGCTGGGAGCGGATGCAATTGCATTTCCAGAGCCGATCGCCATGCTGGATGGGACGTACCGCATCCAAGCAGTGTTTGACCGCAATGACACCGAGCGCGGTCATCTTGCTGCGGGAAATCTGATCAGCGGGGTGTCCACGGTGACCTTTCATCGCGACCAATCCGATCCGCACGAATTGGCGCTGACTGTCCGTATCCCCAAGCCGGAACTACCGACCGAGCCGAACCTTCGGTGGTTCGAAATGAAGAGTGCCATCCTGAGCCGGGCTGCCGGGCGCGATGTGGTGATGCGCGCCGGTGTTGCACTGCCGACCGGGTGGGATGACCCGAACTTCCGGCGGCGCATGTTCCCGGCTGTGTATGTCGTGCCCGGCTTTGGTGGTCGGTACACCAGTGCGAGCGGCATCGCACGCATGTTGGTCACTCCGGGAACTCGGGAAGTCATGCCGCAAGCCGTGTGGATTGTGCTTGATCCAGAGACCGCACTGGGGCACCACGGATTTGTAGATAGCCCCGCCAATGGCCCGTGGGCAAAGGCGCTCACCGAAGAGTTCATCCCGGAATTGGAACGACAGTTCCGTCTGATTCCACGCAGTGAAGCGCGAATCATCACTGGCCATTCCAGCGGCGGGTGGAGCTCACTGTGGTTGCAACTCACTCACCCGGAGACATTCGGTGCATGCTTCAGCAGTTCGCCAGACCCGCTTGATTTCAGCAAGTTTCAGGCGGGTGACTTGTATGCCGATACCAGCATCTTTACTGACAGCGACGGCAAAGAACGGCCGTCATACCGCGTGCCGCTCACTAAGCAGTTTGATACCACTCGCATGACCGTGCGTGATGAAGCCGCCATGGAACGCGTACTGGGCCCAGCGCGCAACAGTGGTGAGCAGTGGGATGCGTGGAGCGCTATGTGGAGCATGCTTGATCCCGTCACAAAGTTGCCACGCCCGATGTTTGAGTCGGTGACGGGAACGATTGATCATGGTGTCGTCCGCAATGAATGGTCTCGCTATGACATCGCTGCGTTATTGCGTGCTGACCCAGCTCGCTATGTTCCCATCCTGCGCGAGCGAGTGCGCCTGCTGTGTGGCGCACGTGATAGTTACTATTTGGATCGCGGCGTGCAGGGACTCAAGGATGCACTGCAAGCCGCTATGACTTCTATGCAGGCAACCGGGCAGATGCTTCCAGATGGCCCGGGATACATAGAGATTGTCCCCGAGGAAACCCACGACACGATGGGCACCGCCAGTCGCCTGCGTTGGAATGCTGAGATACGGGAGTATTTGCAGTCCCGCAAGTTGAATTAAGACATGGAAACATACCTATGAACATCACTCGATCCATTCGTGCACTTCTTGCAGTCACACTGCTTTGCGTTGCTTTACCAACTCAGCAGGCCGCCGCGCAATTCTGGTTTGGTGGTGGACCAGCGCGCAATCCAGTGTTAGCCAGTAAGGACCTTGAAGAAATTCTTGACTCTGCTGGCCTTGATGATGGGCAACGGCAATTGGCCGCGTCCATGTTTGATGATGCGCAATTACCCATGTTTGCTGCCAAGCGTCGCTTCGATGATGAGATGGAACGCATCGGCACGGCAAACAATGATGAGAAGTCCACCGCAGCCCAGCAGCAAGCGCGCCGCGTGCTGGCGCAATCGATCATGGAGTCGATGGACAGTTTCTTCCAGTCGCTTGCCGCGGTGGCACGACCGGAGCAGCAGAATGACCTGCAACGCGAACACTTGGCAGCCAAACGCCGTGCGCTACGGGCAATGTTCGGTGGTGCGCTGAGTGATGGAGCCATCCAGTGGGACGTGGAGCGATGCATTGCAGACGCCAAACTTCCGCCCGAAGCACGCAGCGCTGCATACCGCGCACTTGGTGACTATCGGCAGCGACTTGACGCGGTATTTCCAAAGTTGCTCGAAGCCGTGCCTGCTGCACTGCGGTCCAATAGCCGTATGGAGGCGGTCACTGATGACGATGGCATGACGCGACTTCAACTCGGAAGCGACGCAACTTCAGAAGCGTCCGCGCGGGAATTCCGCGAGTTACTTGATCAACTCTGTAGCGCACATCGCGATGCATTACTCGCGCTTGAACAGGCGCTGCCTCCGGACCAACTCGCAGCACTGCGAATCAAGTGTTTGAGTCGCTTGTGGCGCCGGACCGGAATGGATCCAGACTCGCCGGCACGCGTCATGGAGCAACT
>DBCE01000152.1 GCA_002292895.1 Phycisphaerales bacterium UBA966 | reverse complement strand
CCACGCACGGTTGGAAGCAGCGTGCTGCGGTCGAGCCGGCTATCCGCCAGTGCGCGCTGCTGACTGCCCATGACCACGGTGAGGCTGAACAACCGTGCTGCCATGCCGCCAAGGACCACGGCAAAGACCACGCCAACAACCATCATCCTCCGTTCGAACATGGAGGTGCCGCGCAGTGACGATGGGCGATCCGATTCCGACTCCGAAGCCATTGGTCGTCCTGACCGTGGTGAATCTGTGTTGTGGAGCGATGCTCCACGATCCGCGCAGCGTCCTGCCGCACGGGTCCCCGCGGGCGGGACATCTTGACTCGCAGAGCGTACCATTCCCCCCCCTATGGACGCAGGAATTGTCGGTCTACCGAATGTCGGAAAGAGCACTCTTTTCAACGCCCTCACCGCGGCAGGAATCGAGGCTGCG
Organism: Phycisphaerales bacterium UBA966; assembly: GCA_002292895.1. Classification (GTDB taxonomy): domain Bacteria; phylum Planctomycetota; class Phycisphaerae; order Phycisphaerales; family SM1A02; genus UBA966. The sequence goes on along the minus strand of DBCE01000152.1, from coordinate 14,216 downwards.
AACTATCCGTTCTGCACCATCGAACCGAACGTCGGAGTGATCACCGTGCCCGACAAGCGGCTCGGGATTCTCCGCCACCACATTGAGAGTCAGAAGATCCTGCCGGCCATCATCCGCCTTGTCGACATTGCGGGCATCGTCCGCGGTGCCAGCGAGGGTGAAGGTCTTGGCAACAAGTTTCTGACCCACATCCGCGAGGTGGATGCCATCCTTCATGTGGTCCGGTGCTTTGAAGACGCGGACATCATCCACGTTGAAGGGTCGGTCGATCCGCTACGCGACATCGGGACCATTGAGACCGAACTGATGCTGGCGGATATGCAGGTGGTCGAGAACATTTTGGACAAGGCGCAGCGTCTGGCACGCAGCGGCGATAAGGAAGCGATCGCCCGAGGCGCGGTGCTGCAAAAGTGCAAAACCTGCCTAGATACCTCCAATCCGATCCGAAGCTTGGACCTTGAGGAAGAGGAACGCCGCATCCTGCGCTCCCTGGGAATGATCACCGCCAAGCCGGTCCTCTTTGTCGCCAACGTTGACGAGAAGGATCCCAACGGAACCGGTCCACTGGTGCAAAAAGTGCGCGACTACGCCAAGGCCAACGGCGGCAACGTGGTGGTGGTGTGCGCCAAGATTGAGAGCGAACTTTCCGAACTGACCGAAGACGACCGCACCGAGATGCTTGCCGGTCTTGGGATGAACGAGCCCGCTCTCAACTCCGTGGCACGCGCTGCCTATGAGCTGCTCGGCCTGCAGAGTTACTTCACTGCTGGTCCCAAGGAAATACGCGCGTGGACGATCTTGAAGGGCTCCACTGCCCCGCAAGCGGCCGGCGTGATTCACACCGACTTTGAACGCGGCTTCATTCGCGCGGAGATCTACTCGGTGTCGGACCTTGAGAAGCATGGCAGCGAGAAACTGATTCGCGAAGCTGGTCGCATGCGCAGTGAAGGCAAGAGTTACGTCATGCATGACGGTGATGTGGCGCACTTCCTGTTTAACGTCTGATAATCCATGAAACCATGTGCTTGTACGACGATTCTGCCTGTCGTAACACGTTCTCTCTACAGAAGTTGCAACTAAAGCGATTGACTGTGCGGAAGACAGCACTATCCTTCAGAACCCACCATGCTCGCAGCCAAGACCCAGATTCGCATGAACACCGCTGAGCCATCGGCCCCCCGCCGCACGCCAGCGATGTTCGTTCCGCGAGTGATGACTCTTGGTGGACGGAGCCATGCCCGCACTCGACTGGCAGCGCTCACCGTCATCACACGCAGCGCCGCCCTTCGCGAAGCCGCCCCAGCCGTGCCCGCTTCAGCGACCCTGTAACGGATCGCCTTCCACATCCCAACGGGCATCCGTCTCCACCGCGTCCTCAAGAAGCGATAGATATTCCTTGGCAGAGACTTCGTACACGCCAAACCGGGACATGTGGTCGTTGGCGTACTGACTATCGCAGACCAAGAATCCGCCGCGACGCAGGCGATCCACCAAGTGCACCAAGCACACCTTGCTGGCATCGGTGCCAGCGCCGCGCACACTGAACATGCTCTCCCCAAAGAACGCGCCCTTGAGCGCCACTCCGTAGAGCCCGCCGACCAGCTTGCCGTCGCGCCAGGCCTCCACAGAGTGTGCGAAACCAAGCCGGTGCAGTTCGCAATAAACCTCAGTAATTTCAGGCCCGATCCAGTTGCGATTGTCCGGGCCGCGGTCGCTGGCGCAATTGGCCATCACCTGCTCGAACGCCGTGTCCACCCGCACTTGGAATCGCCCGCTGCGGACCACGCGCGAAAGCGATTGTGCAATACGAAATCGTTCGTCAAGCGGAACAAGCGCGCGTGGGTCACACGTGAACCACTCGACGCGCCCGGATTCGGGCTCGCACATCGGAAACGCACCGCGCAGGTATCCGGTGAGAACAAGTTCAGGAGTAATCGGGCGGGCCATCGCAGCCACTATTCTCCCTTCCCATGCTCCCTTTTGTTGGTATCCACCCTGCGCAAATCACCCAGTCCCGCGAAGTTCTGATCCACGGCGACCGGTATTTCGACTGCAGCATCGTTCTGGAGGCCGAGGGTGGAGGCGAAGGAACCCGCGCCAACCTGCGGGTGGCTGCACACGCCGCCAAGGTGCCACTGGAGCCGGGAGCATTGGTTCGCATTCGGTTCATCCTGGGGCAAGCAGACGAAATCATGGGGCGGTGACTGGCGCAGGATGACTGACCGCGCGCACCTGTGCGAACTGCCGATGCCCTGCTTTACCGCTATGGAATCCATAACCAGAGTTTCGCGCGCCCACCCACGGAGTTCCGTGCGCGCCGCCGCATCCCTTGTTGATTCCAATCATGCCAGCGGTCAGCTGTCGACCGACTAACTCCGCGTGTGCCGCGGCGCCGAAGACCGCCGCGCCAAGTCCATACGGCGAATCGTTGGAAAGTCGAACGGCATCGGCATCCGTATCGAAGCGCATGATGCATGCCACCGGGCCAAATGTTTCGTCACGCATGATGTCCATGGTGTGATCGACGTCAACAAGAACGGTGGGCTGAATAAAGTTGCCCGGTGCGTCATGGCCGCCTGCCAAGACGCGCGCGCCGGAACGCACTGCGCTGGAAATCTGCGCAACTACTTTTTCCTTTTGCTTGGCATTGACCATCGGGCCAATGATCGTGCCTTCACGCATTCCGTCGCCCTGGATCAATGCACGCGTGCCCGCAACGACGCGTTCGACAAATGCGTCAGCGACTGCGCGTTGAACATAAATACGCTCCGTGCTGACGCACACCTGCCCAGCGTTTCGGAAGCTGTTTTGCACGGCAAATGCAGCCGCTGCGTCAAGATCAGCATCGGCAAGGACGACCAGCGGATCCTTGCCGCCCAGTTCAAGAATCACGCGCTTTAAGCCAAGAGCGGCGTCCTGCATGATGCGAATCCCGGTGGCGCGGCTGCCAGTGAACACGATGAGATCAACATCACTGAGGACAAGCGCACGACCAACATCACCGGCGCCCTGCGCTACCTGCAGAACATCCGCGGGTAAATGCCGCCCAAGTACTTCCGCCCATAGCGCCGCAGAGAGAGGAGTCTCTTCGCTCGGCTTCAAGACCACGGTGTTCCCGGCTGCAAGTGCTGGCATCACACACTGCTGCGGCATGAGAATCGGAAAGTTCCAGGGAGTGATGGCGGCGCACACTCCAAAGGGATCATGGTGAAGTGCCGTGACGGTGCGTGCGTCTGTCAGCGTCTCAGTGCGCAGCGCTTGCAGCATTTCATCAAGTTCTTCACCCAGGATGTCAATGGCGTAATTCACCTCGCCCTTCGCTTCAGCGAGTGGCTTCCCCATTTCGAGCGTTACCAGTTCGCCCAGCCGGTCGGCCGCGGCCTTGAGATCCGGAACAGCGGCGCGAATCATGGCCACGCGGGCTTCCAGACCCATGGCCGCCCAGGCCGGCTGCGCCGCCCGAGCGCGTGCAACGGTGTGTCCGATATCAGCGGGCGGTGTGATCTGAACCGTGCCTGCGGGCGCGCCAGTGGCGGGGGTGAGCGAAACCAAGGTGTTCATCGAGGCGTGGGGGGACACGGGGTTCGTGGTGCTCATGGGGACAGAGGATAGAGATTCGTGCGCCATGAGCACAGAAATCGTTGGATCCGCTACACTTTCCGGTCTCTCAGCAATGGGCCGTCGGTGACTGACACGGGTCAGGCGCCGCATGGTGCAGGCATTTGCGGCATGACCGCCTGCTCCAGCCTCGAGAGTGCCGCGGCCAGGGTGATCCCGGTCCGCGCCAGATTGTTTGGCACCCCGCGCGATGCTCATTTATGAGCGGGTAACGGGAATGGACTGACGAACCCCTGGAGAAGCGCCTCGCGCACCTGATACGAACACCCAATCCAACTTATCATTGATGTTGCTAATGGCCCGTGGTGTAACGGTAGCACAGCAGGTTTTGATCCTGCTTGCCCAGGTTCGAATCCTGGCGGGCCAGTTCCTTCAGCTTCATCGATGGTCTTGAAATGCCAATCGATGAGCATCAATACACACACAGCCCCCTACTCTCGCAGCGTGATCGTCCTTGCCGCCGGTAAGGGCACGCGCATGAAGAGCGATCTGCCGAAGGTCATGCACCACGCGGCGGGTCGGCCCATGGTGGAAGCCGTTGTTGATGCAGCACGTTCGGTTGGATGCACCCCAGTCGTACTGGTGATCGGTCATGGCGCTGATCTTGTGCGCGCGCATTTCGCTGGACGAGCAAACACTGAATTCGTCATGCAGATGCCGCAGCTGGGCACTGGTCACGCCGTTGATATGGCGCGTCCGCTCTTTGAGAAGGGCCTGCTCGGCGAAGAGACGCTGGTCTTGTGCGGCGACGGTCCGCTGATCCGTCCGCACACCTTGCAAGTGCTGCTTGACACCCATCGCCAAACTGGCGCGAGCGCGACGCTTGCCACTGCCGTGATTGCCGATCCCCAAGGGTATGGCCGCATTCAGCGTGATTCCAACGGGAATTTCGCACGGATCGTGGAGCAGAAGGATGCTTCACCAGAGCAACTCGCCATCTGCGAAATCAATCCTTCCTACTACTGCTTCCGTACGGCGGATCTCTTTGACGCGCTGAAGCGTGTGACCAATCAGAATGCCAGCGGCGAGTACTACATCACCGATGTGTTTGAATTGCTGCTCCGCGACGGCAAGCGCGTGAGTGTGGTGGATGCTGTGCCAGCTGAAGATGTGCTCAGCGTGAACACGCTCGAACAACTTGCTGAAGTCAGCCGAATTCTTGAAAGTCGTTCGCCCACCAGCACCGGAGCACGAGCATGAGCACCATGGATCGCGACAATCTCAAGATCTTTGCATCACGCAGCGGGCGCGAGCTTGCGCAGAAGATGTGCGACCACATTGAGTTGCCGCTTGGCCAAGCAGAGACCGTGCAGTTCCCAGACGGCGAACTGCTCGTCAAGCTTGCCGAAGATGTGCGCGGTCGTGACTGCTATGTGGTTGCCAGCACGTCAGCACCAGTCAATGACAGTTTGATGGAGCTCTTGGTCTATATCGATTGCCTACGCCGCGCCAGCGCTCGGCGAATCACCGCGGTGATCCCGTACTTTGGTTACGCGCGTCAAGATCGCAAGGACGAGGGGCGCGTACCAATTACCGCCAAACTGGTGGCCAACTTGATCACTGGCGCCGGCTGCGACCGCGTCTTGTGCGTGGATTTGCATGCCGCGCAGATTCAGGGCTTCTTTGACATTCCGGTGGATCACCTCACTGCAGCCCCGGTGCTTGCTGAGCATTACCTTGCCCTGCGCGACCAACTTGGTGAATGCGTGGTGGTGAGCCCTGATGTCGGCAATGTGAAAGTGGCAAACATGTTCGCCAACCTGCTTGGCTACGACATGGCCATCATTGATAAGCGCCGCCAAAGCGGCTCCAAGGTCAGTGTCAAGAATTTGATCGGTGACGTGAAGGGCCGACGAGTCCTGATGTTTGACGACATGATCTCCACTGCCGGCACCGTTGCCGAAGCCGCGCGCGTGGTCATGGACGAAGGCGCCACCGCATGCGAATGCGCGTGCACGCATGCCGTACTGGTTGGCCAGGCCTTTACCCGGCTCAACACTCCGGCCATCGAACGAATCACCATCACTGACACTATTCCGGGCGGCGAACGCCTGAATTCACTTGAGCACAAACTGGTCGTCCGCTCCGTTGCGCGGCTATTGGGCGAAGCAGTGCACCGCATTCACCATGATCAAAGCGTCAGCGCCATGTTCCGCGATGGAATTGGCGTGAAGCGCTAACAGACTTCCGATTTCAAGAGGCGCCCGGCCGTTCGGGCGCACATCACTGTTTACTGACACCACCATCACACTCCATCCCCGAAAGGAGACATCAAACATGTCCAAGGAGACTCCGGTACTGGTCGCGAAAAAGCGCGACAAACTCGGCTCGCGATTCGCTCAGCGCCTTCGCGCAGCAGGCGAACTGCCTGCCAACCTGTTCGTCGCCGGCAGCGCGCCGATGCCGATCAGCCTGAACGAGCACGCCACCATTTACGCCCTCAAGAAGGGCGCACACGTCTTGGCGCTCAAGTTTGAAGACGGCGCAACTGACACGGTTCTTGTGAAGGACCTGCAGTTTGGCTATCTCGGCGACAACGTCATTCACATTGACTTGGCGCGCGTCAATCTTGATGAGATCGTCACCGTCAAGGTGCACCTCTCCTTCGTTGGAACGCCTGATGCGGCCAAGAAGCCTGGCGCCATCATCATCCACGACATGCCGCAGATCGAAGTGTCGTGCAAGGTGCGCGACATTCCGGAAGAGATCAAGATCGATCTCTCGCAGATGGGCGAGACGCTCACCGTTGGCCAGCTCAAGCTGCCAGCCGGTATCACCGCCGTGTCCGATGCGGACGCTGCTGTGATCCGCGTTCAGATCGTCAAGGAAGAAGCTGCTGCAGTCGGCGAAGCCGCTGCCGTGGATTCCAAGACCGGATCGCCGGAAGTCCTCACCGCCAAGAAGGAAGAGGGCGACGCGAAGAAGTAATCGTGCATATGAAGTTTGCAGAGGCTCAAGACACCGTGTCGCGAGCAGCATGAACACTCCGATACGCCAGCAGCGAGCGAACTATGAAGCTCATCGTCGGACTTGGAAACCCCGGAAGCGAATACGCAGGAACCCGCCACAACGTGGGTTTCAGCGTGATCGATCGCCTTGCCCGACGCTTTGCGCCGGACATGGCACCGAAGTCCAAGTTTGCCGGGCTGGTGACGGATGCGGAGATCGGTGGCGAGAAGTGCATTCTTCTCAAGCCGACTACGTTCATGAACCTCTCCGGACGCTCGGTCCTGGAGGCGCTGCAGTTCTTCAAGCTCGAAGCTTCCAAGGATCTCTTGGTGATCGTCGATGATCTCGCCCTCCCCTGCGGCTCCATCCGGCTTCGTCCGGACGGCTCAAGTGGCGGGCACAACGGGCTCACCGACATCGGTCTCAAGCTTGGGTCAAACTACTGGGCGCGCTTGCGGATCGGAATCGATCTGCCAGGGCGTATCCCGCAGTCGGACTACGTGCTTGGGAAGTTCTCGCCCGACCAGCAACCGCTGGCGGACGCGTCCATGACGGAGGCCGCGCAAGCAGCTGAAGTGTGGGCGAGCAAGGGACTCCAGGAGGCAATGAATCGTTTCAACACCAAGGCCACGCGTGGCGCGGCCATTGATAGCAACAACAGTCACTCAACGAAGGAAACCACATGACAACGACAGAGATTCGAAACGGAAAGTACGAGGCGATGTTCCTCTTCCCGCAGGCAGCATCCGCTGACCTGACGGCAGCAATTGACCACATCAAGGAGTGCCTCTCCAAGGGTGACGCCACCCTGTGCAGTTTGGTGAAGTGGGACGAGCGTCGACTCGCCTACGACGTCAAGGGCAACAAGCGCGGCGTGTACTTCCTGACCCGATTCACCGCCGACACCCGCAAGGTGAAGGAAATCGAGCGCGATTGCCGCCTCAGTGAAAAGATGCTCCGCGCGCTCATCGTTCGTAACGATGAACTCACCGACGAGCAGATGTCGAACGTCGAAGCCGCGCAGCGCACGGCCGACGAGGTCAAGCTCCGCGAGGACGCCCCAGCCACCAGCGAGGAGTGATCCTCCCTGCCATTCGCAGTGAATTCAACAGGCCGCGCATCGTGTGATGCGTGGCCTGTTTGTTTATCGATTCGGATGGAGTCAGGCGCACGCCTGCGCGGTCAATCATTCACCGTAGTGATGCAGGATGTAGCGCGCCACGTAATCCAGAATGCTGAGCGCTTCCGGGATGTCCGGATTGCTGGTGGCGCCCATCGGTTCAAAGCGCATGCCACGGAAACGTTCTGCCGCCTCCGCTGCTGGGAGGCCATGCTGTAGAACCAAACTGAACGCGCGGCAGAAACCTTGAATGAGGCCAGAGAGGGTCGAACCCTCCTTGCTCATCTTGATGAAGAGTTCGCCCGGTCGCCCATCGGCGAACAGACCAACCGTGAGGTAGCCCTCGTGCCCGTTGATTGCGAATTTGTGCGTGACGGAACTGCGAGTACTTGGAAGTGTCTCGCGTTTTGAAACTACTGCTGTCGTCATGGAGAGGTCGCCTTGCTCGTCCTGAGCGGAAGTCGGCGGAACATCTGAAATGCCAGCCGCCGCGACCGTACGCGGTGCCGGGGTGGAACTCGCACTGCCGCCATGCGGTGCGCGCTCCACACGTGAATTCAATATCGGCGCTTTGGTGGGCATCGGTACAACAGGTCTCAGTGACAAGTGTCAGAAATTCGTCAAGAGGGACCGGCCACGCCAACCCACGGGCGTCAACGATAACGCGCCACCCGGGTTGGGTGGCGCGTTATGGGGTTACTATTTTCCCGGATCCTTTCGAATCCGCCCCCACCCGGAGGCAGGGCCCCGCCCGGAGGAAGGGGGAGTGAGCGATCAGTGGCCGGTCAGTCCTTCTTGGACTTCTTGCCCTTCTTTGGCGCCTCGGCGGCGGCAGGCTCGTCGGCAGCCGGAGCAACCTCTTCCTCCTCAGCAGCCTCAGCAGCGGCGGCCGCTGCGGTGAAGTTCTCAAGGGCGCGGTCTGGGAGGACGTCAATGGTGAGTTCCGTCTTCAGATCGCGGTCAAGCTGAATCAAGCAGCTGTACTGACCGATGCGTCGAATTGGGTTCTGCAGGCGAACGGCACGCATGTCAACCATGAACCCGTCAACCACCAACTGATCCGAGATGTCGCGCTGCGTGACGGCGCCATACAGGACGCCCTGGTCGTTGACGCTGCGGATGAGCTTGATCGCGGCGCCTTCCATGCGGGCCATGAGAGCCTCGCGCTCGGAACGGAGCTTGGAGAGTTCAGCCTGCGCCTGCGCGCGGCGGTCCTTCAATGCCTCGATCTTCTCTTGGGTAGGAGCCTCAGCGAAACCGTGCGTCAGCAAGTAGTTGCGAGCGAAGCCAGGCTTCACTTTGACGACGTCTCCAACGAGACCCAGATTTTCGATGGTGCGGTTGAGCAGGAGCTCAATCTTCTTTGATGCCATGACGCTGTCCTTTTGCGGCTATGCCGCGTCAAGTTAGGGCTGCCTCGGGGCCCAACCTTTGGAAAGCAACCGACCGCATAGTCGGAAGCGAGGCGAGCCGCGCATTATGGCAGAAAGACGCCGCCGCGGAAAGCCCCATAGGAGCCTCCGCGGCGGACATCGTGGTTCCGATAGCCGTTATGCGCCCGATTGGCGCACCGGGATCAGAAAGGAATTTCCTCTTCGCTCACGTGCTGGTGCGCCGCTCCGCCGCCGTGTGATGAGCCCGCGTTGCCGCCACGTCCACCGGAGCGAGCAGACGAGCCGCCCTCCTCGCTGACGTAACGCTCACCGCTGCCACCACCGCCGCCGCCGGCGCCACCACCCGCGGTACCGAGGAACTGGAAGTTCTCAATGACAACGCGCATCTTGGAGCGCTTGCCACCTTCCTTATCTTCCCAAGTGTCGAGCTTCAGGCGACCTTCCAGGAATACGGGCTTGCCCTTACTCATGTATTGCTTGAGGACTTCGGCCTGCTTACCCCATGCTTCGCAGTCGACGAACGTGGTCTCTTCACGATCTTCGCCTTCCTTCGTGCGGTACTTCCGGTTGACGGCCAATCCGAATTCGCACACCGGCTGACCGCCGGGCGTGTGCTTGAGTTCCGGGTCGCGCGTGAGATTTCCAATCAGCATGACTTTGTTGAGATTCGCCATCGTGTAGCTCCTTCTGTGGTTCAGGGTTCGATTGCACTTCGGATCCTCCGAAGCCATCGCGCCCAAGGCGTCCATGCGTGAGGCGCCGCATGACGCCTCTCCGAACTTCAATCAGTATGGACGCGCTCGGTGACACATCTATGGGAATGGGAAGTATTTCATGAGCAATCGTAAAGATTATTTGGACGTTGTGAGAAACGGCAGATTCACGCCGTCGCAATCCCTAATCATCCCTCTGCTCACCGTCGCTACTCCCCCACCAACCGACGCCGTAAAACTTGCAACAGTGGCTTTGGCGTCAAAAACGCCTTCGCCGGTCGCAGGTAGACGTCCACCACCCCATGCTCATCCGGCTGGCCCACGACGCGCACCGTTCCTTGGATTCCGGCGAGCCGCGCCTCAAGGGCGCCTGGATCAACGGTGCGGAACACCACATCTTGTTCGCGCCGCGCCACGCTGCGTACACCCATGATGGTGGCAGCAAGGCGAACATCGGCCAGGTCAAGGAGCGTCTGCACCGCTGCGGGTGGTGCGCCGTACGCGCTTTCAAGATCGGCGCGCACCTTGGCGAGTTGTGCAGGATCCTTTGCCATGGCAATGCGGCGATACGCCTCCATCCGGCGCAGGTCACTCGGTACATAGCCGCGCGGAATGCTGGCGGCGATACCAATATCCAACATGGTGTCGCTGGGCACCACACGATCTTCCGAACGCAATTCGCCCACTGCTTGCTCAAGGAGTTGGCAATACATCTCGTATCCGACCGTGGCGATGTGCCCGCTTTGCTCCGCGCCCAGGAGGTTGCCCGCGCCGCGAATTTCTAAATCGCGCATGGCGATTCGAAATCCCGCACCGAGCATGGAGTAATCCTCAATCGCCTTCAATCGCTTCATGGCGTCTTCGGTCATGACACGATCCTGCGGCAGCGTCATGTAGCAATAGGCCCGGTGCTTGGAGCGTCCCACACGACCGCGCAATTGGTGCAATTCCGCTAGCCCAAAGATGTTTGCATCATGGATCACCATGGTGTTGGCAATTGGAATATCGATACCGCTCTCGATGATCGTGGTTGACACCAGAATGTCTGCCTCGTGACGCATGAACTTGAGCATCACTTCCTCAAGCATGGTTGGGGTCATCTGGCCATGACCGATCAAGACGCGCGCATCGGGAACCATGGCCTGCACTTCTGCAGCCACTTTCTCAATGTCATTGACGCGGTTGTGCACAAAGAACACCTGCCCCTGCCGCGCCAACTCACGCCGAATCGCCTGCTGAATGCGGCGGGGATTCCAGGGAATCACCTCCGTCACAATGGCGCGGCGATCCAGCGGCGCGGTAGTCAAACTTGAAATATCGCGGATACCCAGGAGACTCATGTGCAGCGTGCGCGGAATAGGCGTGGCACTCAGCGTTAGCACATCTGCTGCCAATCGAAATGCCAACAAGCGCTGCTTGTGCTCGACGCCAAACCGCTGCTCCTCATCAACAATCACCAAACCCAGATCCGCGAATGCAACATCCTTACTCAGGATGCGGTGCGTGCCGATGACTACATCAACCTTACCCGCGGCGAGGTCCGCCAATACCACCTTGCTTTCGGCGGCAGTCTTAAAGCGCGACAGACTCTCAATGCGAAACGGATACGCACGGAATCGATCGCGGAAGGTACGTTCGTGCTGCTCGGCAAGCACGGTTGTGGGCACCAGCACCGCTACTTGCCGACCGCTCTCCACCGCCTTGAACGCAGCGCGAATGGCTACTTCGGTTTTTCCAAATCCAACGTCGCCGCAAATCAACCGGTCCATCGGACGCGCGGACTGCATATCCCGCTTCACAGCGGCGATCGCCGTCAGTTGGTCTTCCGTTTCCGACCACGCAAAGTCCGCCTCAAATTCATGCATCCACGGCGTGTCTTCCGGGAAGCGAATGCCCGCACTTGCCTCACGTGCAGCCTGAATACGCAACATTTCGCCGGCCATGTCGCGGACTGCTTCTTGGACGCGTTCCTTCTGCGCTTTCCAACGTTTGCCACCAATGGTTGCTAGCGTCGGCCGCGCCGCGCCCGAGCCGATGTACTTCTGAACCAAGTCAATCTTGGATGCCGGCACATGGATCTTGGCGCCGCCTTCGAATTCAAGTGTGAGGAACTCTTCTTCTCCGCCACCAATCAATTGCAGGCCATGGAAGCGCGCAATGCCATGGTCACGGTGCACCACATAGTCGCCCGCGCCGAATTGCATGAATGCATCGCGCGTAGTGGCGGCACCAACCCGTTGCACGCGGCGGCGCACTCCGAATCGGTGCAGCACTTCATGCTGAGGAACCACAGCAAATGGCTTATCACTTTCCCAAATGAAGCCGCGGTGGACGTGCTGGCGTAGCGTCGCCAACTTGGCAGAGCCGGCGTGTTCGCCGAGTAATTCACATGCGCGGGCTAATTCGCCTTCAGTATCGCAGCACAAGGATGTGGGCACCCGCGCTGACAATTCGCCAAGTTCTGCGAATGCCTGCGCAACTTCTTCGTCAAAGGCCGGAAGCGTGATCGCCGGCAACGCCACAACGCGGTCGGATGCATTGGTTGAACTAAATCCGTTAATGTCAACCATCGCGTGACAGCGAGCGCCCAACGACTTAAAGATCGCCTGCGGTGAAAGCACTCCCTGACCGTCATTCACTCGTTCCCAGTAGCCGCGGCCCTGCTCAAGGACTTCCGACAACTCTGCAATGACGCACACGGTTTGCCGCGGCAACAGCTCAGCGATCGATACTTTGCCAGCGTCATCAAGTACCGACGAGATGCTGGCGCCAACCAATTGTGCTTCCGGAATGCGCCGATCACTTGCCTGCGTAATCAGATCAATCTCAAAGATGCGCTCGAGTTCATCACCAAAGAAGTCAAGGCGAACGGGTAGCGCCCCGCCCGGCGGAAAGACATCAATGAGCCCGCCGCGCACCGCAAATTCACAGGGATTCTCGATGGCCTCAGTGCGTACATATCCAGCATCGGCAAGCCATTCGGCAAGTTCACGCGGCACGCAACGCTGCCCGGCACGCACCACGCGGAGTAACCGTGGCAAGAGTGCGGCATCAGGCACCATCTGCATCAGTGACGGAAACGGCGCTATCAGAATTCCTGGAACGTTTCCCTCAATGAGCCGCCGCACTACGGTCAATCGCTCGGCAAGTAGATCAAGGGCGGAGCCACCTTCGCCTGGCGAACTTTCAAGTGCGGGAAGGAGAACCGGCTCCGGACCAAAGCCCGCGGCAAAGAGGTCGTTGAGTTCGGAAACAGCTTCGTCGGCTTCATCGATGTGCGCCGTGACCAAGAGCACGGTGCGCTTGGTGCGCTGCGCCAACGCCGCTGCAACAAACACCGTGCTGCTGCCCGCCGCACCGCGACACGAAGATGCCCCGCCCGCCTCGACATTGCTGACGAGGGGGTCAATGGCGCTCGCGGCGACAAGCCCACCAAACCAGGTGGGCGACGCATCCTTGGTGGAAGACATCACTGTGGAGCGTAGGCGGGAGCGGAGATGAACGCGCTGATCCGAGCAAGAGCTGCCGGACCAACCCCGCGGACCCGATCAATATCGGCGGTAGTGGCAAACGGACCGCGAGCCGCCCGATCGTCCACGATGGCCTGCGCGAGGGCCGGACCGACGCCGGGAAGCAACGAGAGTTCTGCTGCCGGGGCGCGATTGATATCGATGAAATCCGTACCGATCACAGCAGGACCCGGCGTTCGAAAGTACTCAGAAACCCCGCTGAATAGTGCAGCAAGGGAGCATCCAAGCACCACGACCACAGCGCCGCGGCGGCGCATTGCGCTGAGCAGGTGCATCAACTGTCCTCTGCTGCGGAACGGACAAAGCCTGTACTCAGCGGCGGAAGGGGCATCCGAATGCGGCGTCGAAAGCGAACAATTCGTTCGGCCGCTGATTTTGGGGATCCATCAGTGGCAAACAAACCGCCGTTCTTGATGCCAAGCCCCGCATCGTCGCGGAGCCGGTCCCACACCACTGCTTGGATGCCAGGATTGGCCATGGCAATCTGGAAACACATGCCAGCCCACGCGCCCTGTGATTCCGTTCCCCAAGGACGGCGCCAGAATCCAGCGCCCGGTTCAGGGTGCGGCTCGCTGGGCGCTCCGCATGCGGTGACCACTACGGGAGGCATTTCCTTGCGACTGGTAAATCGCTCCAGCATGGCCGCAATTTGCATCAAGTCCCGCGTGCCCTTGCCACGCGCTGCATCGCCAACAACTACCGGTATGCCAACAATATCCACCGTGACACCCTCTGACACCAGCGATCGCAGATAGCGAATAGCGTTCATGGCGCCGCTTGCGTCCGGAGGAATGTCACCAAACGGATCGCCGACTTCCACAAGCAACTTTGCGTTCTTCTGCACCTGACGAACCGCAACAGCAGCAATGCGCGTGGCCTGCACCATCGCCTC
>DBCE01000094.1:3301-17255 GCA_002292895.1 Phycisphaerales bacterium UBA966 | reverse complement strand
GTAAGGCGAATGCGGGCCAGTAAGCAACCGTGATGCAACAACGCCACCCAGTACGAAACCTTGATGCCGCCAAGCGGACGAATTCAAAGGCGCATTGCCAAATGGCCACCAGTACGAACCGATGACGCATCACCGCAACCGCAACCCCGCAGCCCGGTATCTCGCCCGTGCCGACATTTGCTTACGAGGCCCGAGATTCCGTTGGTGTCCGTGTCGCCGGCACGCTGGATGCCGCGTCGGAAATGGCCGCGTTGGCGGATCTGCAGTCGCGTGGGCTTTCGCCAACGAAGGTTGCCGAGCGTCGCGCCCCACGGTCGCGCGGTGTTGGTGCGCGCGCGTTAGCAAATTCGTATCGCCAACTTGGGGACTTGCTGCGCGCTGGAGTTCCGCTGTTGCGTTCGCTCCGGTTGCTCGGTCGTGGAAAGTCCAACGTTCGACTTGCTGCAACGTGGCAATCGATCGCCGATGCAGTGCAAGATGGCGAGCGACTCGCTGAGGCGATGGCTCGATATCCCGGAGTGTTCCCGGATGTGCAAGTTGCCATGGTGCGCGCTGGCGAGCGTGGCGGATTCCTTGAGGATGTGTTCGCGCGCCTTGCCATCTTCATTGAGAATCAGGCGGAGATGCGCAGCAAAGTGGTCGGCAATCTGATCTATCCAGTGATCTTGCTGGCGGTCGGATTTGGCATTGTGATTGCCGCGCTGATCTTCTTTGTTCCTAAGTTCAAGAAATTTCATGTCAAAGGTGAGCTGCCACTTCCAACGCGATTTCTCATGGGCGTGAGCGACATCTTGGTGGAGCGGTGGCCTTGGTTGTTGCTCGGCCTGGCAGTGATCGCTGTGGCTGGTTGGTGGGCGTGGCAGCGTCCTGCGTTGCAACGCCGATTACGCGACGCTGAACTGCGTGTGCCGCAATACGGCGCATTGATCCGGGCAATTTGCGTGGCGCGATTCACGCGCGTGCTTGGAACGCTCTTGGCAAATGGAATTCCAATGTTGCAAGCGATGACCATCGCGCGCGACGCGGCTGGACATCCTCGACTGGCGGAGAGCGTGGAACAAGCCACGGAAGCGGTTCGTAGCGGCGAACCATTGGCGCAACCGCTTGCGGATAGTGGATTCTTTGAACCCGACGTTGTAGAGATGATTTCCGTTGGCGAGAGTTCCAACAATCTCCCCACTGTGTTGGGCGGTGTGGCGGACACCCTTGAGAAACGCGTGGATCGAACCCTAGGAATTGCGGTGAAATTGATGGAGCCAGCTCTGTTGCTGTTCCTGGCAGCAGTGGTGCTCTCTATCTTCCTGGCGCTGGTGTTGCCAATGCTTCAACTTGGTGGTCAGGCGTAAGATTGGCGCTGTGAATATTCCGACTAACGCGCCGCCGATACAACCGCACGCTGCCAGTACCAGTCCAAAGCATGGATTTTGGACAGGCTTCAGTGTTGGTTGTGCAGTCTCATTGGTTGGCGCGCTGCTCATCGGTGTGATTGCCGTCCTTGTTGCAATGGCGGCCGGCCTGAGCTCCGCGCGTGATCAAGCACGTGATGCATACGCAACGAGCCAAGCGCAGCAGATTGCCGCCGGTCAGGCGGTTGCCGCCGAAGCCGCTGCTGCATATGCCGCGCAGAATGGCAATGGTGGTATGACAGACGGAGATCCTTCGCTCCCCGCAAGTCCGTTGGTAGGCGCTGACGGTGATGCTGCTGATGATGGCGATGAAACCATGTCCGTCGAAGAGTTAGCAATCGCCAGCGCTCTTGAAACGGAGAATTACGACACCGCCGAGAAATTGGCGCGCGAGTTGGTGGCGCGCGACTCCAAAGATCCGATGGCGCGCGCTCTGCTACAGACGGTTCGTATTGAACGCGCGGTGGCGGCAGGGGACATTGCTTCAGCTGATGCGCTTCTCAGTGAGGCGCGCGAGTTAGCGATGGAACTTGATCCATTCGCCGCATTGGGCGTGGCGGACCTTTGGATTGCCGAAGGTGAGCCCGCTCGAGGCCTTGCGATTGCAGAGTTCGTCGTGAAGTCGACTACCGGAACAACCGACGATGCCCGCTATCTTCGCGGGGCCGCGCTGCTTGTTCGTGGGATAGCCAAGGCGGAATTGGGCGATGCAGCGGGGGGCATCAAGGACATTGAAGCCTCCATTGAGCTGGCGCCCGACGAGGAAACCGCCGCGGAATGGCAGCAATATTTGGATGAGATCCGCGAGAAATCACGGTAGATCTATGCCGGTACCTCATCGCCGCAACCCCCTGCACGGTTCCCGGTAAACACACCGAGCAGGAGATCACTACCCCAATGCGAACCACTTCAACCCGCCATCGCAACCGTCGCGCCTTCACCATCCTTGAGCTGCTGATTGTGATCGGCATCCTCTTGGCCTTGGGCGGAATTGTCCTCTACAACTTGAGCGGACAGTCTGACAAGGCGTACGAAGGCACGCAGACCGTACAGATGCAGGCGATCAAGAAGGCGATCATGATGTTCAAGAATGATGTCAAGCGTTTGCCGACGCAAGAAGAGGGCGTGGTGGTGTTGTGGGACAAGTCCGTGCTCGATGACGATGCCGCTGGTCGATGGGCGGGCCCATATTTGGAATCCGCGGTTCCCAAGGACATGTGGGGGCATGAGTGGGTGTATGTCTTCCCAGCAGAAGGTGTGGCCGTTGGCTTTGACATTCTGTCGGTCGGTCCGGACGGACAAGAAGGTACTGAAGACGACATCTCCCTTTCCAAGGGCAAAGGCAATGCGGACGCCGACTTCGGCGACTTCGGAAGCGGATCCTCCTCTGGCGGCGGCACCGCGACACCGCGGTGATTCCTATGCGCGCGCGCCGCGCATTTACATTGCTCGAACTGCTGATTGTGATCGGCGTGCTGGTGGCGTTGTCAGCCATTGTGTTGCCGTACGGAACTCAGTTACTTGATAGTCAGTCATTTGAACGCACGGTTGATGACACGATGTCGCAAGCGATGTCTGCACGCGCATGGGCACAGCGCGAGGGCGCAGTTGTTGAATTGGTGGTGACCAATGATGGCACGCGCATTGAAGTGCGGGCAGTCGATTTACTGCGGCAAGCCGAGGACGGCACCGAAGGCGCGGCGGGCGCTGACGGCATGGAGTCCGCGCTGCGTGGAACACGAAAGGCGCAGCGCCTCAAGGCAGAAATGGAGCGTCGGGTTGCCGATGTAGCCAATCGCGCCGGTGCAAGTGCGGGCGCCTCTATGGGCGAAAGCGGAGCAGGTGGCGACGGGGGATTCGAACAAACGATCGAGGAATCATGGGCTTCGCGCGCACTGGAGTTTGGAATGCACGCCGGTACGGAAGCGCCTTCGTCGGAAGCAGAGCGATCGGAATTCTCTACCGCGGCAGGCGACGAACGAATTGCGTTGTTTCTTCCGGATGGAAGTGCTGCGGCAGTGCGCGAATTGTGGATTCAAGCAGGCGCGCGGTCGACTCGGATTTCAATCGACCCTCTCTTTGGTGAAGTCCGGCGCATCGATAGCTCTGCGAAGGTCATTCGAACCGGACCAGTCGATCGTTCGCGCGATGATGGCTCACAGTCGCAGAGGAGTGAGCCATGAAGCAACGCGGCTCCGTGTTGTTAGAGGTGCTACTTGCTACGGCAGTTTTTTCGTTCGCCGGCATCGTGGTGCTGGGTGTTGTTGATGGCGCTGTCGCTGATGGCGCGCGCGCAGCACGAAGGTCTCTGGCGATGGACGTTGCGCGATCGCAGCTGGCGCGCATGGAGGCAGGAATTTCCGATGACTCACAAGACGATCGCGTGGTGCCTGGACTGCGTGTGGAGTCACGGATGGAGCCTTCTGACTTCCCCGGATTGGCGCTTGCGGTGGTGGAGGTCTATGACGAGCAGCCTGATGGGCGCAGCGACGAGTCGACCAATGATCCACCGCGCTTGGCGGTACTTCGGCAATTGATGCGCGGCGATGGCGGCGGTGGAACTGAGCGTCCGGAGGTTTCCCGATGAATCGCCGCCGGAATGCCCGTGGATTCACGCTGTTGGAAGCGCTGATTGCCGTGGGCATGCTCATGCTGCTCCTTGGCGCGCTTGCAATGTTTGTTGAGGATCTCACGCGTACTCGGCAATTCTCGGCACGCACGGCCGCGCAGACTCGGTCAGCGGATGCGTTGTACAGCGTGCTCGAAGCAGCATTGCAAACGGCAGTGGTTGATGGCGGTCCGTTGGGTTCCGGAGTCACCGGAACAGATCGGTCAGTCCGGGTTCTTTCTTCGCGAACCGATGCGGGCAGCGGCAGCGTGCACGCATTGGCGCGCGCCGCGTTTGCTGCTCTGTCTGCAACGGAGATCGGTGAGTCTTCTGGAAACATCACCGTTACTCGCGGCGGCGGGTCTAGCGTTCTTCCCGCCACCGTGCGAGCCATGCGCGTGCGCTACTGGACGCAAGGCGGATGGGCGGATTCGTTCGACTCACTTTCGGCGGGTTCGCTGCCGCAGGCGGTTGAAGTGGCGCTGTGGTTTGGAGTGGCGGCCGCTCAATCGGAGGAAGACAACTTTGGAACGCCAGATCGGGTTCGAACGATCGCGGTTCCTGATGCAGCGGGCGCTGATGGGGCGAACTTCATACCGGAGGCGGGGCAGTGATCTTGTACCCAAGCATCCGAAGGCCGAGCACGCGCACCGCCCGACGCGGTGTGGTGATGCTTGCGGTGTTGGTAGTGCTGGCAGTTGCGGCGCTGGTTGCTGGTGGCCTACTTGCCGCAGCGGAGGCAGAACATGCTGGATTAGCAGCGATGCGTGATCGAACGCAACAACGCGCGATCGCGTGGAGCGGATGCCAAGCAGTTGCGGCGCTCCTTTCGGCGCAGCGGCAAACGATCGCGGACGGCGAGACGCCGGAATTGCCTGATGAAGTGTTGCTCTATGAAGCAGATGGCGCACAGGCAGTCGCTCGGATATTGCCAGTTGGCCCGTCCGGCGAGCGGCTGGTTTCCGAGTGCGCGAAATTTGCACTTGCAGGTCTTGACCCTGCAGTGCTCGCCGCCACTGGAGTGATTGATGCCAAAGCCGCCGCGGCCGCGGTGGCGCGCGGTGGAACTGCGGACGCCATCGAGTCCATTGTGCAACCAGAAGTTGGTTTGACCGCCGACCGGGTGATTGGTCCAGTGGCCGCGGGAATTGCTGCGGGCGTTCGGCGCTTGCAGGACAGCAGTTCCGCGTCAGGTGCAGGCGGAGCAATCCCGGCGCGGGTTCGAACGTTGGCAGTGGCGGATGTTGCAACGCCATTTTCGGCACAGCGTGCACTTGGTAGTGGTGTGGCAGGCGCAATCATTCAGCGGCAGCCTCTTGGCGCATGGAGCAGCGAAGGAATGTCAGCGATCGACGCACATTCAGTGGGCGGTACCGCGGAGCGCATGCGCAGCGCGGTTGGTGGCGAAACCCCTATAAATCAGGGCGATTTGGTGCGTGCGATGCGCCTTTCACAACTTCCAGTTGATCAGTGGAGCGCGGTGCTTGATGCGGTGATTGCTGGAAATTCAGCAGTCGAACATCGACAGATTGACATTGCCAACGCGCCCGAGGAAGTGCTTCGTGCCATTCCATCAGTTGGCACCGAACTGGCAGCCAAGATGATTCAAGCGCGTGCATCGCTTGCGGCTGGTGAGCGCGCGCAATTGGCGTGGCCAGTGACTTCGGGCGCATTGACGCCGGAGGAATTTGAGGCGATCGCTCCGTTCATATGTGCGCGCAGTTGGCTATGGCGAACACGCGTTGCCACGGGCATTGTGGATGGGATGCAAGAAGGCAGTGCCATGCGCGGTATTGAAGTGTGGGAAGTAGTCATTGATCTTGCAGAAGATCCGCCGCGCTTTGCAAGTATCCGTGATTGCACCTTGCTCCCCATTGCCGCTGCACTTGCAGAGCAGGAACGAACTGAACAAGCGACGCGCAGTGATCGCAGGAGTGTTGCTACGGATGTAGTGGTCGATGACGAGCTTGAAAGTGAGTTTGCGAGTACCAGTAGCTCCATGCAGTCAGCCCAAGAAAATCCGGCAATTGCAGACTCTGGCAGCGATCCCATGATTGACACTGCTGCCGATCAACCAGCCGATGGCGGAGCGGACGCCGGTTCAGCCGGTGACGCGGCCGAACCACCAGTGCAGCGCCCGTGGCGATCACCGGCCGCCGATGCGGTTCGTACCGCCGATGCGGCGCGCCGAGCGGAGAACGAGCAACGCCAAGCTGCACAGCGCGAGCGTGATACACGGGGTGCGTGGAAGCCAGCCGGCGAGCCAGCGCCTGAGACACGGCAATGGGCGACATTGGCCGATCGTGAGAAACAGTCGCGTGAGGCAAACTCGCGAAGTTGGAGCACGCTGGCTGATCGCGAGCAAGCCGATCGCGAAGATCGTTCCGGGAAGTGGAAAACGTTGTCCGACCGCGAGCGGGACGACCGAGAAGCACGATCCAAGGAATGGAAGTCGCTCGGCGAGCAAGAACGCGAACGACGCGAAGCGCGCGACGCTGAAGAGCGCGCGCGTCGTAAGGAGCAATGGGCGTCCACGCCACAACGGTTCCGCACCATGAGGTGGGACGACAAAGATGTACCGCCAGATCCCGCCGGAGTTGCATCCCGTGCGGCGGAATCCGGTAAGGACGAGGAGCAGGCGACTGCATCGGGTTCTTCGACAGGTGGGCTGTCGGGACGATGGCGCCGCCGTAGCGATTCGAGTCCGTAAATACCAGTGAAATCACAGGTAGCGATCGATCTTGGCCACCGGCGCCTCCGCGCGGTGGAGGCAGTCGTAGAACGCGGCCGTGCCACTGTGGCGCGGTGCGTGGATATCGAATTGCCAACCGAAGTTATTAGCGGCAACGACGCCGTACGCGGCGCGTTTGTTGCGTTGGCACTCCGCAACGCGGGTATTGCCACCGACCGTGCCACCTGGACAATTGTTCGCGATCGATTGTCGTTTAAGCGATTGGTGTTGCCTGGTGCCGAGCGCGATGAGATTGCCGGAATGGTTCGCCTGGCCATGCTGCGCGAAGCGGCCGTCTCTGCTGATGCAGTGGTTGACTTTGTTCCGATCGGTGCGGAGGCATGGGCAGTAGCTGCTTCGGCGAAAGAGATTGCCGCTGTGCGAGCGATGGCCGTTGCTGCTGGTGTTTCTGTTGAGCGCATTGCGCCGCGCACATTTGGAACCGCGTACCTGTTGGAAACGCTGCCTGCAGTTGATGCGCGTGCCGACGACAACGATGCACCGGATGCCGCCATCGACCTGTGCGGCGATGCAGTTGAGCTGGTAGTGGCGGGTCGTGATGGACTGCGAGCAACGCGCGGCGCGACGGTTGTTGACCCGGATGCCGACGCAAGCGTGACAGAAGCACGTCGTTCATGGACCGGATTCCGATTGCAGCAGCCTGACCAGCGGCCTGCAGCGATTGACGTGATTGGTCCAACAATTGTTGCGACACGCGTAGTGGCGGCGCTCGCTGGCGACGCCGGTCTGCCGGTTTCGCACTTGGCTTCGCACCCGGATGTGACATGCAAAGTCGACCCCGGCGCTGCGTGGCCACTCGTTGGGCTGCTCTTGGAGGGGGCGCGCAAGCGCGAGCGCATTGACTTGGCAAATCCGCGCCGCGCCCCAGACTTGGCGGCGCGTCGGCGCATGCAGTTGTACGCAGTCGTTGCGATCATTGGAATTGCCTATGCCATGGGCTGGACCATCGGACGCAAGGAGCGGGGCACCATTGAAGCGCGTCGCACTGAATTGCGCGCCAAGGCTGAAGGTGCACTGCTTGAGCATCGGCAGTTCAAGCGCGACGAACTACGCGCTCGGCACATTGAAGCATGGACCAATGCGGATCTTCCATGGCTTGACTCGCTGGCGTACATCGCTGGTTTTGCGCCGGACGCAACGCGCGTGGTGCTGACAGGTTGGAATGGTCAGGCACTGTCCGACGAAGCCACCGTTGCCAAGGATGGAACGATGAAGATTCCATCCGAAGTTCGGATTGCGATCGATGCCGAAGCGGCCGATCGTGCCACTGCGGATGCGTTGCGGGAATCATTAGTTTCGAAGCGTGAGTTCAATGTTCGTCCCACCAGTGCCGAGGGTAAAGCGGGGCGCCGTCTGCCAGTGGCTGTGGAAATGGTGATCGATTCGCTGGACGGCCCACCCGTGCAGCGACCCGCCAGTGCCGCAGTATCAAGCCGCCGAGGTGTGCGATGAGTAGCACGGAGACCTCTAAATCAACAGTAGCTGCATGGGGCGAACGCCTCACTGCGTTGGTACCAGTTCGTTTGCGCGTGCCGCTTTCGTGGACCGGCGCGGCGCTGATGGCTGGAGTGCTTGGTTGGATGATTCACGGCGGTCGCTTGACATCATTCTCTGGATTTGATCGCGCCGGTGCAGAGGCGGACATTGCACGCACCAGTGAGTTCTTACGAAGCGTCCGTGAAGAGCGAGAACGACGTCCGGAGATTGACCGTCGGATCTCTGCTGCAGTGAGTCGATCCCTCGGCGAGCGAACCGATGCGGTTGATACGGCGTTGCGAGCACGACTGAATCGCATTGCAGAAGAGACTGGTGTTCGTGATCTGATGGTTGCCACCGGCGCGGCAGTGGAGCGCAAGTCACCAGCTCGCCAAGAGTTTGTGCGCCTGGCACTTCCGCGGTCCATGCGCGATGAGCCTGACTTTGTGGAGTTGCGCGCCACCATATCCGGCGAAGGCGCCGTTGATCAGGTGCTGCGCTTGGTGTACCGAATCACGGTGGATCCAATGTTGAAGCGCGTGGAAGCCATCAAGTTTGACCCAATCAAAGATGGCGGTCGCATGCGAGTGACCATTCGTCTGAGCACCGCGTTTGTTCCAGGTCAGGAGCCTGCATCGCTGCCGGGCGCCCCAACCGCGGAAGCGTTGGCTGGATTTTCAAAGTACGCAGCGCTTGCTGCACGCAACCCCTTCCGTGTTCCACAAGCATCAGGCTCCGGAGCGAACACGCTAGTGACCGCGCCAGCAACGCCCCTTGGGGCGTCCGCGGCAGCGACCGAAGTTCCCGGCGCAACCGCCGCGGCTGAGCCGGAGATTACGGGCGGATTTCCCTACGGACTGTGGCTTCTCACTGGTGTGGTTGATGGACCTGCCGGTACTGAGGCGTACTTCAAGAACGCCGGCAACGGCGAGACACGCGTACTGCGTGTCAATGAATCGATTGCAGAGTTTTCGTTCATTGGCCTTGATGCCGATGCAGCGCGGATAGTGGCGGGCGGCGCGACGTATCGCGTGCGCGTTGGAGAAAGTCTGGAGGCCCGCGCGCTTGAAGCGCCGTGAGCAGGACACGACACATGAATACGAAGATATCGAACGCCAGCCGAATGATTCCAGAGGTTCTTGCAATCCTTGCAGTCTCTGCCACCACGCTCACTACGCCGGTCGTTGCAGCGCCCGCAAGCAACGTGACCAGCACGCCGGCGGATTCAACGGCGAGCAGCATGCAGGATTCGCCCGCACCAACCTCGGGCGGCATTCGCTTTGCATTTAAAGGTCAGTCATGGGACCAGATTCTTGACTATTTCAGTCGCACGACCAGTTTGCCAATTGTTCGCGAGACGGAAGTGCCCAAGGGATCGGTGGACTACATCAGCGCGCGCGCTTACACGCTGCCGGAAGCGCTCTCCACACTCAATCAACTTCTACAAACCCAGAACGTGATGTTGCGGGTTGAGAAGGACAAGCTGTATTTGCAGAAGCTTGCAGATATGAAGCGGGAGAACATTCCTACGTTTGTGAATGATCTTCCCGCAACAGTGACCGATGACACCATTGTCACGCTGATGCTGCCATTGAAGACCGCGCGGGTTGGGCCAATTTCTACGCAGTTGGCCAACTTGGTTGGTACGTACGGATCAGTCACCGCGCTTGAAGCGCAAAACTCCTTGATCCTGGTGGAGACAGCCGGTCAAGTGCGACGCATGCTCAAGATGATCGAATCGATTGATCATGCCGAGCCCGACAATGAGGTGCGCTTTTACCCACTCCGTCATGCCAAGGCGAACACGCTGATCGCCAGCCTTTCATCACTCATTGGTCAGCGGCAGGTTGAGTATGTGATCGGCGCAGACGGCAAGAAGACCAAGATCGAAGAGAGCAAGATGGAAGGCCTCTCGATGACCGCTGACGAGCGCACGAACGCGATCGTTGCGCGTGGAGTTCGGTCGCGCTTGTTGCAGCTTGCTGATGTGATTGAATTGCTCGACGTTCCCTCTGGGGGATCAGCCGGTGCTGGTGTTCCTGGCGCGCCCGCAGCGGTGACACGGAGTGTGCGAACCGTCATGCTGCGCGGAGTCACTCCTACCGAGGCGAAGTTGCGCCTTGACGAACTGTACGCCACGCTTCCCAAGGAATTGAAGCCCACGGTGTTGGCGATGGACGAGGTTGGCAAGCTAGCGATTGTTGGGCCGTCCCAAAGCGTTTCCGAAGGTGCTGCACTGATCGAAGCGCTCGATGGTGATCGCCGCGTTCCGGGCAGCGCTCGCGTTGATGACATTGATCCGCAGACCGTCACGCTGATTCCGCTTCGTAACGCCGATGCCACCAGCATCATTCCGCAAATCCGTGATCTACAAACTGCCGCACAGCGCAAGGTGGTCACGATTGCTGCTGGTCCCGATGGCCGCAGCGTCATTGTGAGCGCACTCTCCAGCGAGAGCGACCAAGTGCGTCGCATCGTGGACATTCTTGATCAGGCCGGTCGCATTGAACGCCGCACGCAGGTGTTGAAGGTTCAGGCAGCCAAGCCCGCCGAAGCCATCGCCGCCGCCAAGCGCATTCTTGCTTCGGAGCGCGATCCGCGGAGTCCGGAAGGCGAGCTTGATATTGGTATTGCAAGTGATGGCCGCACGTTGACCGTTGCTGGCACCCAAGCCGCCATCGCCCGGTTTGAACAGGCGCTGAAATTGGCGGAGCAAGCGACGGTGATCGAACGTTCCACTCGGGTGTTTGAACTGAAGTACGCGCAGGCGACCAAGGTTGCACCAGCACTGCAGCAGATGGCGAAGCAGATTCTGACTCCCAAGGACGGCACGCAGTATTCGGAGCCGCAAATTGAAGGAATCGACACGCTCCGTCAGTTGAGTGTCACGGGCACGGAAGAACAATTGAAATCCATCGCCACGCTGGTCGCCACACTTGACCGCGCGGATCGCACCGGGCGTATGGTGGCAGTGCGCCAGGCCAAGGCGTCTGAACTTGCAACATCGGTCCGTGACTTAGTTGCTAAGACCCAGATGGACGATCCCTCGCGCCCATTCACACCGCCAACCATTGAACCGATTGAACAGACCAATTCACTGTGGATTGTTGGCGAGCCCGCGCAACTAGCAGCGGTCGAAGAAGTGGTCCGGCAGCTTGATACTGTGACTCCTGGCCAACTCCCGCCGCTGCGACTGCTGCAGGTCCGTGCTGCCGATGCAAGCCAAATGGCGCAATTGTTGACGGCGCGTTACGACCAACGTCCTGCCGACCTGCGCCGCGAGAAGCCAGTTCGTGTTGATGCGGACACGGCTACCAACACCCTTATTGTGACTGCTCATGAAGAGGTGTTCCCAGAAATTCGCGAATTCATTGAGAGTGTCAATCGCAGCGGAGAAAAAGATGGTCAGCGCGAGACGGTGATCATTCCGTTGCGTGTTGGTCGTGCGGTGGAAGTAGCAGCGGCGCTCGACAAGCTCTATCCGCAACCACCCATGCCGCTTGATGCGCGCGGTCGTCCGCTTCCGCACTTGCAGAAGCAAAAGGACATCTTCATCAGCGCTGATGCCGCAACCAATACGGTGATTGTTGAGTGCCCAGGCGAACGCAAAGCGCAGTTTGAGGCAATCGTTGCGCAGCTTGACCGGATTGAAGCGCCGCCACAAGCAGGGGTGCGCACTTGGCGTATCGATCGTGGCGACCTCGACAAGATTGCTGCGAGTATCCGTGGTCTTGCGCAGAGTGGCGCGTTGGCTGCTCCGTCGGTTGCCGGTCGCAAGAGCCCAGAAGTCACCGTGCAAGTGGAGTCTGCTAGCCGAACGCTGATTGTCACTGGCGACGAGGCGGCATTTACCAAGGTTGACGCGGTGGTTAAGGAATTGCAAGGTGTGCCAGCTGCAGGCTTCAAGACGTATGTACTGAAGAGTGGCCGCACTGATCAGGTCAGCTCGCTCCTCAAGCAAGTGCTCACGACCCGCGCTCGACGCGACATTCCTGGTGGCGAGAGCCAAGTCGAAGTGACCAGCGATCGTCGAACCGGAACATTGATTGTCAGCGCACCGGATTCATTGATTGCAGTGGCTGACCAATTGGTGGCACAACTGGACGCAGCTCCGGCGGTTGCCGGCGCCGACACTCAGCAAGTCCGCGTTCATGCATTGACATTCGCGGATGCAAATCAACTGGCGCCCGCGCTGCAGCAAGCTTCTGCTGCGATGCCAAGTCCAGCGACACAGGATCCGATGAAGGTTTCCATTGTCCCTGCGACTGGCTCCAACGCGCTGATCCTCACGGGAATCGCTCCGGATCTTGACGCCATTGAGAAGCTGATCGACCCGCTTGATAAGAATGGGACAGCGGATACTGCGCAAGTAAAGACGGTCATGCTGAAGCACGCCCGCGCAGAAACGCTCGCGCCGCTGGTGGAGAAACTGCTCTCCGACCGGGCCATGATGAGTCTGCGTGACATGCCGCAGAGTCTTCGCCAGGAATACTTGCGCCGCGGCCTTGACAGGGCACCCGTGCGTGTTGCGGCTGATGTTCGGCTCAACGCGGTGATCATCAGCGGTCCGCCCGCCGTATTGGAAACCGCGGATCAGATGGTGGCGCAGCTTGATGCAGAATCGGTACCGCAAGGCGGCGCGCAAGAAGTGCGCGTGGTCACCCTGCGTAATGCAGAAGCGGCAGAAATTGCGCAGACCATCACGCAGATGTTTGCCAACGATCCATCGGGCGCGGCTGCGCCATTGGTCACGGTGAACGCCAGTTCCAACAGTTTGATTGTCCGCGCCACTGCGGCACAGCACACGCAAATTGAAGGCGTGATTGAGCAAGTGGACGCCGCAGCAGGCGTGTCTGGACGGGAGATGCGCACAGTAGCCATCGATCCATCACGTGGCGATGCCTCTGAGCTTGCACGCATGTTGGAGCGATCATTGAATCGCGAAGGTGGCGGCGGCGCTGAAGTAGTCACGATGGAAGAGTTGATGAAGCGTGCGCAGCAGGCCAAGCCCGCCTCGACTGGTGCACCAACTGCTGCACCGGCATCCACGCCGTCGGCTCCTGCCGTTCCCGGGCCCGCCGCAACTCCAAATCCGAGCACTCCAGCACAGCGCGCTGCTCCGCTTCCCCAGCCGAACGCACGCTCGCAAGCCACTCCGCGCGCGCCGCGATTTGCAGCCGCGCTTCTTGCCACCGCACTTGCGCAGTCGAGCGGCGGGATGAATCAGGCGGCAACGATCGACCAAGATGATGACACGCGTGTCACTATCACGGTTGATCCAAAGACCAACAGTCTGGTGATCGTTGGCTCCAAGCGCGCCGTGGAGCGCGCGCAGCGCCTTGCTCAGCAAGCGCAGCAGTCCATCGCTCCGGCTGGCAGCGTGGTCCGCGTGGTGCAGCTTCCGGCTGGTGCTGATACAGCAGCGCTTCGCGAGGTGGTGCTGCAAACGGTTGCTGTGATGACCCCCGCGGGTGGGCGCATTGGTGACATCGCCCGGCGATCGTCAGTGGTTGCCGATCCGCAAGGTGGAACGCTGGTGATTTCCGCACCCGCGCGAGACATTGATCAGATTCTTGATGCGACCGCCAAGATCGTTGCCGGTGCCAAGGGCACCGAGCCAACCAACAAGCCGGTACTTCGCACTTTCACACTTTCACAAGCCCGCGCGGTGAAGTTGGCGAACACGCTGCAGCAATTGTTCGGCAGCCGCCG
>DBCE01000094.1:0-3219 GCA_002292895.1 Phycisphaerales bacterium UBA966 | reverse complement strand
CCAACAGCACTTCTTGAAGTCGAGGAGTTGGTTGCCAAGCTTGACACCGGTTCGCCCGCAGCGGATGTCCAGGTGAAGACCTTCGTTCTTGCGCATGCGCAAGCAGATGAATTGGTGTGGACGCTCAGGCAGCTGTTGTCGGCCCGAACCGACTCGCAGGGAATTCGTCTTGACGCTGACCGCGCCAGCAACCGTTTGATTGTGGCAGGCAGTGCAGACCAGATTGCTACCGCAACGCAACTCTTGGCAGAGCTCGACCGTCCGTCGGATGTGGTTCGTACCACCGAGTTCCTGACGTTGAAGCACGCGGAAGCGCAAAAAGTTCG
Source organism: Phycisphaerales bacterium UBA966 (assembly GCA_002292895.1). Taxonomy (GTDB): domain Bacteria; phylum Planctomycetota; class Phycisphaerae; order Phycisphaerales; family SM1A02; genus UBA966. The sequence continues at coordinate 2,893 of DBCE01000094.1, read as the reverse complement.
TGAGGCACTTGGCTACTTCTATGGCCCTGATGCGGTGGATGCCGAGACACCCGGCCGGCGCGCGGTGCGCATTGTGACGGACCCCGCCACCAATTCGCTGGTTGTGAGTTCCCCAAAGGAAGAATGGGACGGCTTGCGTTCCATGATCAGCAAATTGGACAGCGAAGACTATGACTCCAACTTGCAATTGCGGGTCTTCGCATTGCGGTACGCGCAGGCAACGAGCGTGGCAACTGCCATCAACACCGCCTTCAAGGGCGATCCGCAAGAGCGGCAGCAGGTAGCACCCGCTGGCCCCGATGGTCGACCGACGCGGCAAGCCCCTGCGTATCTCGTCAAAGGCGAGAGTTGGGTGAGCGCCGTGGCGGATCCAGTGACCAATTCCGTGATTGTGAGTGCAAACCGCAAGAACCTTGGCAAGATTGAGGCGATCGTTCAGCAGTTGGATGCAGAGCGAGTGGCCGGTCTTCCGGCGCCGCGTCTCATTCCTGTACTTGAAGGTCACAGCCCCACGCAGATTGCCGCAGCGCTTCGCACGGTGTTTGCGCCAGCGGATGGCCAGCCACGAGGAATGAATTCGCCGCGCATCGTGCCGGATGAGACGGCGGGCACCATCATCATTCGCGCTGAGGATAAGGACTACGAAGACATGGCAGCACTGGCCGCGACACTGCAGGGCATGCGCCCAGAAGCAAGCGGTTCGCTCTTTATGGTGGAGTTGAAGCATCTCTCTGCCGATGCCGCTGCGCAAACAGTCAACGGTTTGGGCCTGACGTCCGCTGGCGCCACCGACCCGAAAGGCCGAGTGGTTCGTGGACCAGTGAAAGTCTTTCCTGTGCCTGGTCGCAACTCATTAGCGATCGCTGCACTCCCAGAAGATCGAGCACTGATTGCAGATCTGGTCGCTGGCATCGATACCGAACCAACTTGGGCGCAGAGCGAAGGCGAGTTGGTGCGCCTCAGTAAGGCGGCAGCTCCTGCCGTTGCAGCTTCGCTGCAGAAGATGATTGATGCCGCGGCAACTCCTGGAGCCAACAGCCTTGCCAAGGCTTTACAGGAGCAGGTGCGGCGTTTGCGAATTCGTCGCAGCGGCATGCTGACCGCAGACTTGATGTTGGACCTCACCAAGCCACTCAAACTAGTGGCTGACGAGAAGACCAATTCGATCATGGTGACTGGTGCCAAGGAAAATGTAGAAGCGGCACGCGAACTGATTGCCATGCTCGATGACGTCCCGATGACCGGCTCGGTCACCATGCGCATTCTGCCGATGCGGAACATTGACGCGCAAGAGTTTGCCACGGTCGTTCGTGAACTCTTCACGCAGGGCAAGGCGCTTGGAAAGATTCCCGGCACGACGCTTACCGGCGCACCACAGGGTGATGTTGGAACCGCGCTCGCCGATGACTTTGCGCTCACCGTGGTGGAGCGCACTAATACCGTGATCGTTGCGGGTCGCGACGAAGCAGTGGCGCTTGTGGAAGCGATGCAACAGCGGCTGGACACTACCGATGCGTCGGCTGCTTCAGCGGTTCGTAGTTATCCATTGACTCGTGCGGGCGCCACGGCGGTTTCGCAGCGACTGGAACAGTTCTTCAATGCGCAAGCGCAGCAGAAGAACTTCCGCCCAGAAGACAAGGTGCGTATGGTGGCTGATGATCGCACCAACACGCTGGTGGTGAGTACTTCACAGCGAAGTTTCTCAGTACTTGAGGAACTCTTACAGCAGCTCGACCGTGAAATCCCCGCTGATCTGCGCGAACTCAAACTAGTGCAGTTGGCGCATGCCAGCGCCACGCGTTTGGCACCGCTCATTCAGCAACTCATGGATTCGCGCCTTGAACGTGTGCGTGCCGCGGAACCACGCGCCGCCGACCTGCAGAAAGTGACCGTTCTGGCTGACGAACAAGCCAATGCGCTGCTGGTGTCCGGTGGCGCCGATGCGTTTGATGTCATCAAGGGAATTGTTGCGCAGCTGGACACCTTGGAGCGAACCGATGTTGCGCCCCTGCACGTATTGCCAATGAAGCGCGGCAACCTTGATCGCGTGGCTACCGCCGTCAATCAAATCATGGACCGCCGTTACGCAGACATGCCGCAGACCGTGGCCAAGCGCGCACGTCCATTGGTGATGACCGACCCGCGCTCCAACTGCTTGCTGATTGCTGCAACGGAGCCCGATTTCAAGGACATCGCGAGTCTGGTGGCGCGTATTGAGGAGCAGCCAACGGACCCAGCAGTCGCCCTTCATGTCATCCCGGTCCAAGGTGTTCGTGTGGAAACCATTGCCCCGCGCTTGCAGACGGTGATGCGTGAACGGATGGCCACGCTCGGAGACACGGCGCGACCATCGGACCGCATCTCTATCGAGAGCGACCTTGCCACCAATACGCTGATCGTTGCGTCAAGCCACGAGAACGCGGAGATCATCAAGCAGTTGATCGATAGCCTGAAATCAGTGGGAAATGACAGCGCGCTGACCCGGGACTTCCAGACCATCCAGTTGAAGAAGAGCCGCGCCACGGACATCGTGCAGTTGCTTGAGAACATGTACATCCGCGAAGAGAATCGCCGCCGCGGCAATGACAGCGTGCGTGCAATCGTTGATAGCCGAACCAATGCAGTGATTCTTTCAGGTGCTGGTTCTGACATCACCACCATGAGCAAGATTGTTGCCGAGCTCGAAGCCACCAAGCCACTGGAAGTAGTGGAGATTAAATACATCCAGCTGAAGAGCGCCAACGTTCTGGAACTCATCAGTCTGATCGACAGCGTCCTCTCTGGAAATTCGCTTGCATCACGCGGCACGCAGCAGGCAACCATTGTTCGCTACCTCAAACAAATCCCGGGCGTCGATACCGAGAGCGCAGAAATGGAAATCAACGCCGCGGTG
>DBCE01000220.1 GCA_002292895.1 Phycisphaerales bacterium UBA966 | reverse complement strand
CCCTTGATGCCGCGCATGTCAGCGCGTCGAGTCTCAAGGTTCGTAGCCGAGACGCCAATGCCGCCGCCCAAAGTCTTGGCGTTGAGCTGGTCATTACCGGCCAGGAAGCGGTCAAGGGCAAGAATCAGCATGTCACCAAGCCTTCACGCGCAGCGGTTTGCGGCGCACTGCGCCAGTTGAGTTTGAGGCCCACGCAACGCCGTCTTCATACTCGCGCATATGCGCCTGAGCCTGTGCCGGGTTCGTCCATGGCTTGCCCACTTGCATCATCATGTGCGCCTTGATGCCGCAGCCGATCTCATCGCGCCATTCATTCCACACCACAGCGGGGATGTGCGTAGCGTCACGGCTTGGAGCTAGGGCAACAGTGCCGGTCACGATGACGCCGCCAGATTCAGGCAACGGGCTCAGGATGAACGAGTTGCGGTCATTGCCAACCGTCCACTCAGCATCTCGCTTTGCTGGGTCTTCGTCCTCTTGCTCTCCGGGAACGGTTACATCAATCTCTTTGTCGCCGACCCATGCGGAAATGACGCGCACAAGGTCAACGGTCGAATCAAGCCCTGCGCTGTAGCTGGCTTGGCCTGCTGCGGTGGTCAGCAGCGTATTGCTCTGCTGCTGCCACACAAGCGAGCGCTTGCAGAAGTCGTTAAGGACTTGCTTGGCGCGGTGCTCAACGTCCCATTCAGGCGCTTGAGGCAGAAACGCCATCACATCACGCAGGATCTCTGAGAGGGCGACTTGGCCGGTAGTGTTAGGGGTGATGGGCATGGATCAAGCCTCAAGGGGCGGACAAGTCTTCGAGAAGAATGTCCTCAATCTCCACCGTGATACCGGATGACGATGCGCCTGACGCAATCACCACGGCGGGCGAAAAGTCTGCAACCGTCACGCCGTATGGGATGGTGAAGTCAACGCTCATGTAGTCGCTGGCCGCTTCGGCATCGATCTGCGGGAAGACGGAAGAATCGCCTTCGACGTAGCCGTATTGAGTGCGCCCAGCCCAAAGCAGCCTTTGGCCCGTTCCTGGGTGCCCGGTTAGCGTGCCAACAGCAAGCACGTTGACGCTTTTGATTGACCCGGAGATGCCGGACAGGCCAACCCGCATCACGAGGCGGTACTTGCGCCCCGGAATGAGTCGATCCTTCAGCAGTGCCCCAGAAGCGCCAGGAACCGAGAGCGTCATTACCGTTGTCGCGCCCATTCCAGAGATGGCCGCAACCTGCTTGTAAAGCCCGTTGGTCATCTGCGTTTTGCTGAAGGCCACGGAGACAGCGCCGCCCCCAGCCTTCGCAATGGCCATGGTTCCATCCAGAGTGCCTGTGATGGTGATTCCACCAACAACAGGGGTTGATCCGGCAGCGGTGGTCAGTCCGTCGAATAGCTGACGGTTGCCATTCGCCCAAACGTGAGATGCACCGCCACGGCCAAGCGGCATCTTCGGGATGAAGGCATCCAGAACAGGCCCGTAGCAGTTGTTCGCCAGCATGAACGCACCCTTTGGCGTCCAGTGCAGATAGTCGCTATGGACGTTGGCAATCGAGCCCGCATCGGTGCGCGACTTGTCAATCAGCGGCGTGGTGCAGTCAACGACAACGACATTCGGGAAGAGCTTTTGAAGCTCGCCGCTCATCACGTACTGATTGAAGCGGTTGAAGTTGTCGATTGCGGTAGCGCTCGGATTGCCACCCGGGGCAATCGGTGGGAGTGTGGTGATAACCACAGTTGGCACCATTGGGGCCACTTGAGCCAGGTTTTCCAAACCCTTGCGCATCGTCGTAGTCCACGATGCATCTTGGTTGAATGAGTTACCCCAGCCGCCCTCGAAGAAAACCATGTGCGGGCGCTTGAGAGCAATTGCCCTCGTGATGACGGGAAGCCTTAGCGCGACCTCGCTCACATTCGCGCCATGCTGAGAGACATTCCCAACAAAGCGCATGCCTCCGCCATAGCGTCTTTGCAGATGCCCAATCCACGATGCACCAGCGTGCAAGCCAGTGAAGTGGAGGAATTGATTGCCGACAGTGTTGGCTACGGTGTCAGCCATGCCGGGTGCAGGCATGGTCAGTGTCGTATTGCTGACGATGGTGACGTTGCCGAACACCAGATGGCCATCGACAGCGCAAAACGCCTCTTGCCCGTTCACAAAACCAAACTGCAACGGCGCTTGGTGCGTGATGTAGAGGACTTGATTGATGATCTGCGCGGACTGAACCAACACCTCTGTGCTGCATCGGCTGTGCTGACTCGCCCCAGCGATCAGAACGTCTTTGACCATCAGCGAAAACGCCGACTTGCTATCAATCAGCGAAAGCATCGCCAAATCAAGCGCATCAGCCTCGCCGAGCAATGAAACCTCAGAACCAAAGCCGCGAGCAATGTCTTCAGGAAGGACCCTGATAGCAAACTGAGGGATCACTGCCGCGCCAACATTCTGGGCGCTCTTGAAGTGGGTCTTGAGGAATCTCATTTTTTACCCCTGCGCTTTCACATCAGCCGACACAGNNCTGAATGCGAACTGCGGGATGATGTCTGCGCCGATGTTTTGTGCGCTGTGAAAGTGCGTCTTGATGTATTTCATGATTTACCCCTGAGCCTTAACGTCAGCCGACACAGCGGCCTTCTGGTTGTTCTGCCCGCGAATCCCAAGCATCCCTTGGAAGAGTTGCCAGTAGCTACCAGCCAATTGCGGGTTCTTGGTGTACGTCGCGTCCTTGCTGTAGAAGCTGTAGAGGACGAAAGCCTCAGCGGCATTGGCGTAGACGTCATCCAGCGGCCAAGCTGAGTTGAGCGCTGCCATGTTTGCCGGCACTGCCGCATAGACGACCTCAACCTTGCGGCCTGCGGGCGGCTGCGGGTAGAGATAGAAGGTCTTGGGGTCTGACTCGTCAAACATCCACTGCGTTGCAGCATCGCCAGCGGTTACGTGCCAGTCTGGAAGCTGGTCATCCAGCACCGCACGCGCCAGCTTGCGAATAGGCCTGCCTCGCGTGTTGTCGGCCTTGATGTTGCAGATCACATCGAGCCATTGCAGGCCGTCAGTGATGGCCAAGCCTGCGAAGTCTTGCTTCGACCCAGCAGCCACAACAGGCTGGGCGTGCTTGGCGTTTGAGCTTGGAAGCTGGTTGACGATCTCAAGCGCCGCACGGTTGAGCCATGTCAGCGCCTCAGCGGTAGGCCACCTGACAGCAGAGCCGCCCGTTTGTTCGTTGACCTTGATCCACGCGGTATCAAGGATTTGCTGTGCGGTCAGGGCCATTGTTTACTCCTTGGCCTTCGGAGGACGGCCACGACGAGTAGCCTGCTGCGGCACTGTCTGAGTGCCGGGAGCCGGAGGCATTGCGCCAGGAGCGACAGCGACCTCATCGTCATCGTGGTCTTCTGGGTTCTGCTCGCTCATGTTTGCCAACTTTGGCGGCTGTGCGTCCGGTTGTGAAGCGTCAGCAAGGCCAAGTTGCACAGCTTCAACAGGGCCAGCAGCTTCCCAAACGTCAACATGCTTCAATAGCTTCGCGGCAAAGCCTGCGGGAACCTCTTGCACATCGCCGTGTCCGCGCCACACGATGCCGCTACCTGCCACGTTGTCTGGCTTCTCGGCCTTGTGGCCTACATATCGAATCTTCATCAGGCAACCCCTGGAAAGGGGCGAGCCCCACGAATGGAGCCCGCCTTGAACCCGCTATCGAGAAGCGGGAGGAGGAGACAACTGCGATCAGTTGTTAGCGCGAACCGACCATCTCGCCGCTCACGATCACAGACACGGTGCCTGCGGTCGTCGTCGGGCCAGCGGCCGGAATCAACGTGATCCACACCGGCTCGTTGAAGACGATGGGGTCGAAGTTGAAGTCCGTCATTGCAGCGGCACGCAGGACGGTGCTGGCCGATGCGAAGTAGGTCGGGTTCGCGGTGGGGGTGCCGGTGTTCGACGCGGGCTCAAAGCCGAGATTGGCCGTGACGGTGGTGCCACTGTCCAAGTCGGTGTTGCGCAGGCGCAAGCCAGTCAAGCGGACGCCTGCCGGGATTTGCACAAGGCGAGCCTTGTCGGTCGTGGTGAAGCCAACAGGCAAAGTGACAACGCCGTCATCGGTGTAGGCGTTGCCGTGGTCGCTGTTGAACTTTGCGCTACCAGCGCGGGAGTCGGTGTAAGTGGGCATGTGATGCTCCTAAATGAATGGTTGAAGGCCGGGGACGAATCCCCGGCATGTCATCAGCGGCGAGTAATCACCGAGTCAATGGCAATGACGCCGTTGTCGGTGGGCTCTGCATCGCCGTTTTCGTTGATGAAGTTGAAACGCAGCTTGCGCTCTCCGCCCATGAACTCGGCAAAGATTTCGCAATTGCGATCCAAGTTGTACCAACGCTCAAACATCGCGCCAACGTCATCGCTGGCCGATGCGCCGTAGGCCACGCCGACTGCCTGAGCGCCCAGCAACAGCGAGCGCTCGACTTGGAAGCCTGCGCCAATGCTGTTGACGGTCACATTGGTTTCAGCGGCGGTCAGGCGGTCAGCGGCGGCAACGTGTCGCACAACGTCACCCGCGTTCATCAAGATGGAGTAGTCCATCTCTTTGACGAGGATGCCGTTCCACATGCCGACCTCACCCTTGAACAGCGGGTGCTTGGAGCCGTAGGAAGCACGGTTCCATGCGGCCTGCTGGAAGGCGCGGATGTTGTTGTTGGCGGTCAAGTCAGTCAGCAAGGACTGGTAAGCGCCAGGGCCAAGCATCAGCACACCACGGATGGGCGAATCCATCGCGGCGGGATCGTCAGCGATCATCACCGGCTGAATCTTGGTGTCCATCGCCTTCAGGCGTGCGGCCAATTCGTCCAGATGCGCCAGCTTGAACATATCGGTGCTGTCGATGCTTGCCAACTGACCACCGCCCTGCACAAAGCCGCCGCCATCAATCGTCAAATGGCGATTGAAAGTCGGGGCCTGAACGGCGTTGATCATGGTTTCGGCAAAATCGGGATCGTTCGCCAAGGGAACTTTCCACGACTGACCGGCTTGCACGCCGCGCAGGCCAGCAGCGTGAACCAGTGTGCGCTGCCACAACAGTCCTGGCCAATAGCCGGTGTGCTGGGCCATAGCAATGCGGCGCAGATCGTGCTTGGTGCGCTTCTGGCTCATCTTGCCGCCGGCATCGACACCCCAGGTGGCGTTGTCGATCTTGATGTCCATCGAGCTGCTCGACAGAGATTGCGCACGGCCCTCGGCGTTACGGTCGCCCATGATGGGCTTTCCGGTGGCGATGTTGAACGCATCCAGAGACACGGTATCGCCTGCTGCTTTGGTCAAGTTGCGCACAGCAACGAAAGGCATGCCTGCGGAGGTTGGGTTGGAAATCTTCTGCTCCAAGTCGGAGGATTTGATTTCGCCCATCAGGCGGGTGCGGTTGGTGGGGGTACGCAGGATTTGCGTGGTCAGGGCTGCGCTGTAGACCTTGTTTGCGAGAGCGCTGCCGCTTGGAATGGAAGTACCGGCCATTTGGGCCTCCTATGAAAAATGGAAGTTGGTTGTCAGGCGGAGATGCGCGACAGGTAGGTGTCGATCTGCTCTGGCGTCATGCTTGAGAACTTCGCCGAGAGCTGGTTGACCGACATGGCGGACGCCTCGTCCTCTGCTGCGACAGGAGCGCGACCGCTCAAGTCAGACAAGGACTCGACACCGCGCACCGTTTCTTTGCGCTTGCCGCCTGTTTGCTCTTGTTTCGGAGGTTGACGTTCGATCCCGATTTCCTCGGCCACAATCTTCTCGACCTCTGCAAAGCGCTCCGAGAGAGGCTTTTCAGCCCACTTCGGATCGGCTTTCAGGGCCTCGTCAACTTCAGCCGCACGCGCCCAGAGCACGCCACCCTTTTGCTGCCACTTGGAAAGCAGGGGATTGGCTTGAATGGCCTCGCTCACTTGCGCCAGGGCCACATCAGCAGCCTCGTCGTTGTGCTCGACAGCCTTCTCGGGCTTCGTGGAAAGCTCCTTGATTTGCTGGCTTTGACGGCGGAACGCTGAAACCAGCTTCTCCATAGCGGGGAAGTCTTCTTTCAGTGCGTCCAGCTCTTCGGGCGAGAAAAGCTCTGCATCCTCTTGCGCCTGCTCGGTGGGCTTACCGCCGCTTTCGCGGGTGCTTGCCTCCGTCTTCATGCGCTCAAGGGCTTGCTCAAGCTCCTTTGCCCGCTTCTCAGCCTCCCGGCGCTGCTCACGCTCGGTTTCAAGGGCTCGGTAGGGGATCACGTGCTTACCGTCTCGGGTCAGCACTCCGTCAATACGGGGTTCGTCCTTCGCTTCGGCACCGGCGACAGTGCCAGCCTTGCTGCCTTCAGCTTTCGCGTCAGGTTGCACGGCTTCGCCTTGCTCATCGTCATCTGCTGGCTTGTCGTCCTCGTCGGCGTACTTTTGCAGTAGCGCAGACATGGCCGCTTCGTCGTTAATGTCGATGGCTTGAAGCTCTTGCTGAAATCCCATTTGCTCTCCGTCCATTTATCGGATGGCTCCGAAATGAAAAAAGCCGCCTTGGTTTCCCTTGGCGGCTGCGTTGTGCCGGGTACTGCTACACCATTCACGCCCCGGCAGGCGTGATGGCGATTCGGTTTAGGCCAAAGCCTCCTGCATCACTGAGGCAATCATTTCGTCCTCATTGGCGGCGTTGACCTCGGCCTTGATCTGCATGACCTTGGCCGCGTTGAGTTCGGCTTGGGTCATCTTGTGGGCCGCTTCGGCAATCTTGGCCTTGAGTTCAGCGTCGGCCAAAGCCTTCTGCATCTCCAGCGCCTCTTTGCGCATGGCTTCGGCTTCTGGGTTCGGCCTGTCGCTCTCGCCTGGCTGTGGCACGCCGGTTTGCTGGCGTAGCCACTGCGCCATCTCATCCTTGCCGGGTAGGTCGGTGGCCTCAATGAAGGCCGGGACAAGCACGGCGCGGGCGGATTGATCGTTGCCGACAGACTGCAAGACCTTGCCGACCTCTTGCTGTTGCTGCATCCGCGCTGCTGGAGTGCTTGGCAAGTCCTCAAGCGCGGTCTTGAGAGGCGCGGCCTTGACATGGTTGGCTGGCTGGCCTTCAGGATCAAAGGTGTTGAGCACGACAACCCGCTTCGACTTGCCGTAGCCGACACTGATTTGCATGTCAGGCTGCTGCATGTCTTCAATCATCAGCCCCACCAAAGCCTCACCAACAAGGCGGCGCCCCATGCGGTAGTTGTCGTTCGTCTCACCCAAGGCAACAAGGCTTTGCTCCACAAGGGAGTTAATCGCAAGGCCAGAGGCTCCTGTTGGGCCATCGCCCATCATCGAGCCAAAGATTCCCGGCACCTCTTGAATGAGTTGCTTCGCGTCACCCATCACAGACACCTGCTCGGCGGCTAGGCTCTGCTGGTGGTTGATCTGCAAGCCGTTCGCGTTGCGCCGGTTCGGGTTCAGGATGATCGTCGCATCGGGCCGCATTGCTTCGCGGGCCAGATCAAGGAAGTTGTTGTACTTGGTCGAGAGCGCGTCATCGTCAACGATCACCTGAGCGGTGCGAAGCAACCACAGCAGCTTGGAGCGGCGCTCGTTGTACTCCTCTTGCGGGCTGATCATGCCGTCAACAATGCCGTAAGGGGCGCGGTCGTGGTCGGTGCGGTAGCACCAGAACGGGATATACGGATAAGACCGGCGCTCTGTTGGGCGATCCATCAGCCGGAACGGGCCAGCATAGAGCGCTTGGCGAATCTCATAGCTCGGGCCGGTGAGAAGCTCGACCATGCCGTTTTCGGCTGCTGCTGCGTGCGCTGGGTTCTTGGCATTGAAGGGCAGGCGGCGGCCATCACGCATCACCATGACCGTCATGCGCTTCGGCACCTTGTACCAAACCTCGTACATGCGGACACGCTTGCGGTCGCCGTCGAACCACTCATCACGCGAGACGCGGAATGTCCGGGCGGTTTCACTGCCACGCTCAAGCTCTTTGAGCCTCATGCCGTCAAGGTGCAGTGCGTTCACCATCGGGCCAGCACCAAGCGACCATTCAAGTTGCTGGGCGTGATCCGGGAAGCGATCAAGGGCTTCATCCAAGTCAATCCAGCGCTGACGCACCATCCAGCGGGCGTCTTTCAGGTCTTTGCGGCGAGCCCGCCAGTCCCACCAAATCTCGTTGCGGTGGATTTCCTCGACGCGGTACGGGTAGTCGAGCGGGTCAGGGTTGCGCGACACCTCACAGAATCCAACGCCAGCGATAAGCTGTGAGCGATAGGCGTCTGACATTGCCATGTCGGCGTAAGTCTCGCGCTGCGCCTCGGCCAGCTTGGTACTGATTGCTGCGGCCACATCAAGAAATGCGTCGTCATCGCTCGACAGCTTCCAGTTCAGCCGGTTCTTGGCTTCCATGCCAAGCGCGGAATTGACGGCGCGGCCAATCAGGTTCGTGACCGACACCGGCATACCGGCGTCTTCCATCTCGGCGATGCGAGAGGCGCTCAGTTGCCAGCCATCATAGTAATCGGCGCACTTGTCAGACTGCAAGCGCCATTGCGGCTGAAACTGAATGTCGCCCACAAGGCGCTCAAGGGCAAGCAAGCCCATCGCGCCCTTGTCTTTCGCCTTGTCGCGCTCTGTGCCTTGGTCTTCGTCTTCTCTCATGCTTACCTCAGTAGAAGCGCTGGCGGTGGCGGAATGAGCCTGAGTCAG
>DBCE01000078.1 GCA_002292895.1 Phycisphaerales bacterium UBA966 | reverse complement strand
AGACGTCATGGACTTTGCACAACGACGGATCGACCTTGAACTGAGCGCAATTTCCGAACCCGCTTACTACGCATCGCAAAGTGCCTTCTACCGTCCGGTACGCATCATGGTGCTCGCCAGTGCCGTGCTGGTTGCATTGGGAGCACTCCTTGGCGGGCTCAACACCATGTATGCGGCATTTGCAAGCCGAGTCCGCGAAATCGGCATGTTGCAGGTGCTTGGCTTCACGCGCAAGGCAGTAGCTACAAGTCTGCTGCAAGAGAGTCTGATCGCTTCGATGACTGGCGCACTTGTTGCCGTGGTACTTGCCATTCTGTTTCTTGATGGCATCGCCATCCAATTCTCCATGGGCACGTTTGGCATCAAGATCGACGAATTCGTGGTGGCCATCGGCCTTGCCACCGGGGTGTTCGTCGGTGTTGCTGGCTGCGTGGTGCCCGCTATCCGCTGCCTTCGACTTCCACTTCCATCCGCACTCAAATCCGACTGAAACCCGTCCTGCCAGCTTTACAACCTCTGTACCTTCTCATTTACCTCAAGGAACCCCTGCAATGAACATCTCTGCTCCATTCGTCATCCGCGCCGGCGCTTCGTTCGGTAGTTGCGCACTTCTAGTGTTCACCATGGTTGCCTGCGATGGCGCCGCTGCACCGCAAGCCAAAGCAACCACCATCATCCCCGCCGGCATGATCAGCAAGGGTCCAGCCACCGGACCTGGTGTGGCCGCTGCAAAGCTCACTGCCAAGCAAGGCGAAACCATCACCATCGTCGGTCGCATTGGTGGCAGCGAAGATCCATTTGTTGCGGATCGTGCCGTCTTCACCATCGTTGATCCGTCGCTCAAGAGTTGCGCTGATGCAGGCGATCCCGACCACTGCGAGACGCCGTGGGACTACTGCTGCGAAGACCGTGCTTCCCTAAAGCGCGGCACTGCAACCATTGAGTTTGCTGGTTCTGACGGCCGTCCACTGAAGGGCTCCGTTCGTGGCATGTCCGGGCTCGATCCACTCGTTACCGTGGCCGTCACCGGCACCGTCACCCAACGCAACGACGCTGGCATGTTGGTTGTGCGCGCTACCAAAGTCGAAATCCGCTAACCGCTATTGAATTCAATAGCGCCGCATCAACATGATGCTGTGCGGCGTCAGTGTCCAAACCAACGCTGGCGAATCTGATCAAGCGTCCCGTTCTCGCGTAACGCAAGAATGGCAATATCAAATTTTTCGCGCAGATTCGTCCCGTCACGATGAAACGCGAACCCAAAGTGCCGACGTTGGAACAATTCGCCAACAACAGCAATCTTCACCTCGGGGTGTTTCAAGTCGTAGTACTCCAAGATGGATGCGTCACCCACCACTGCATCAACACGATGCTCCGACATGGCTTGCACGGCATCCGCAAAATTCTTAAATCGGACAACGTCCAACTTCTGTTCTGAGCAGTAGGTGTCGCCACCGCTCTGATCCACAATACCGACGGTCTTACCTCGCAGGTCATTGGGACCGTTGATCTGTCGATGCATGACATCTGCGGTCATCACACTGGTGACGGTCGATGTCAGGTACGCCACCGTTGCCAATCCGAACAACAGCCAGATGGCAGCAACAATCCGACCAATCCACGGCGGCACCACGCCACCTTTGTAACTGGTCTTTCCAGTCACTGCCACGGAAACCACATGATGAAACGACTCCGCAAGGCCTTCATGCAAGTGCGGCGTGAATTCACGGTCATACCGTCGGAGCAACAGCGAGACCGCAACGGTCAACCCAAGGGCACCCACGATGCACCACGCCAACAACCGCGCGTGCCCACCCTCAACAAGACCGTCAATCAGGCGATAGAACGAGCCGCCTTTTTCAGACGACACCATCACGCGTAGCCCGGCGTCTAAGAACGGCTGTGAGAAATCAACCCGCTCAAGACGGTCGCTGGTGACGAGCGTGTTGCCCACTCCCGCATCCACTTCGCCGCTGGCTACTGCATCGATCAGTGCTTCGGCCGATGCGTACTCCCGAAACTCTGGAACCACGCGCGCATGGATCGATGATGCTTCAAACATCACCACTGCGTAGCCAGTCCACTTCATCGCCGTATCCGGAATGGCAAACGGCTCTGTGTTCAATACCCCCACTGTGATGGCGCGCGGTGTTTCTAGGGGCGGATCGGCAAGCGGGGCTGCAGCGTCGGTGTGCATACACCCTGCCCAACAAGCAATCGCCACCAACAGTGTGTAGCCGCGTCCAGAGGTCATAGATTGCCAGTTCATCAAACAAACACTACGGCAACCACGCCGTTTGCGCTACCCGGTGCTCGGTTCGCGACCGCCAACACGCATACCGCTACCCATGCGGCACAATGACCGCGGCCATCCGGCCACTCCGAGCCCCGTCCCTGCGATAACTAAAGAATTCACGAGGCGTGGCGGCGGTGCACAATTCCTCGCCATCAATCGATTCCATCGGCACACCACTCACGCGCAATTGCTCGCGCACGGCGCCGAAACAGTCAATGTGCTCCTTGACGCGGCTCCCTCCCGGCAACAGAACAAATGCTGGGCCAACGGCCTTCGCAAACTCGCTGGCGACATCCGGACCAACTTCATACACCTCACGACCGATGCACGGCCCGATGGCAGCAACCAAGCTTCCCGCCCGCGTCCCGCGCACCGCACACATCGCGCGGATTGCCTGCGGCACCACGCCAGCAACAATGCCGCGCCATCCAGCATGAATCGCGCAGGTCACGCCACTTTCAATGCACGCCAGCAAAATCGGCACGCAGTCCGCCGTACGAATGCATGGCGCCACGCGCGCGTCGGTCGCTAGCACCGCATCGGCAGCAATGCTTGGTGTTCCAAATCGTTCGTCGCCTTGGCAATGAAACACGGCGCACTCATGGACCTGCCGAACCCGGACCATCTCGGACCGCGAAGCGCCAATCGCCTCCATTAGTCTCCGTGCATTCTCAAGAATGTTGGCGTCACTGTCTGGTTCACCGGGCGCCTGCGCCACTCCAAGATTCATCGAATCAAAGGGCGCCACACTCACGCCGCCATGGCGCGTGGAGAATCCATGGTGAAACCCCTCCGAAGCCAACAGCTGACTTCGGTAGAACACCACCTCATTGGACGCCACGATGCGTTGCAAGTGAGCCATGCACGAACGATACGCGCCACACGCGCTGCGCATCACCGCACAGGCGTTTTCGCAACCCTGCCGCAACGATTTCGCAAGACGGTCACAAATCTGACGTAACGCCACCGCAACGCTGAAAGACGCGCTTACGCGTCATCCATCAGCACCATGCCCGCAAACCGCCCATCAATGGCAACAAGAAACATCCCATCCGATACCGCCATCGGGACGATCGGTGAAAGCTCCACTCCATGTTCAAGGAGGAATTCTGGGGACCCAAGCAGCACCCGCGACCCCGCTACCACGCCCACCGCGCCAACCCCTATGCACTCACAGTTCACGGCGTCCACCACGCGAATCACCCGAACGTCTGCTTCGCGCAGCAACTCTTCCGCGGCAGGATGACCCGATCCACACGCCACCGCCGCCACTGCGCGCAGCAGATCGTTCTCACTCATCCAGCCAACGGGTAGCACGGTGATCACCGCGGGAGTGTAGGAAAGCCCAGAAATCCCAAGTTGCCAACCCCCACAAATGGCAGAAACGCAACTTGCAATCACTACTATAATATGTATAGTACTGTACATGCTCTACTGGATCATCGCCGGCAACGGACAAGCCTACGGACCTGCAGACCTCGCACTCATGCACCGATGGGTGGCGGAACGCCGCATCGTCAGTACTACGCAGGTAGCAACCAGCGAGCACGGACCGTGGCGCGATGCCGCCCTGGTTACAGAACTTGCGCGTGCGTTTGGTGATCCAGACTACGAATCCGCAGCGTCTGCAGCTTCTACCAGCGATCACGCGACGCACGCACCCGGCACCCCGCCCACCGCCCCAACAACTCCCCAAAGCACGTCCATGCCGATGAGCGGTGAGTGGCCGCCATCGCCCATCGCCATCTCGCAACTGGTGAGCGGCATCTTCCACCTCATCACTGCAACGGGGTGGCTACTCACCTGTTTCGGCGTGATTCTCAGCGTCCCACTCACCATCTTGGGCATCTATGAACTGATCGCCTACTCGCGCGCGCGCGCCACGCCGCCGCAGCAGTACTTGGAAAGCACCAAGACCAAGGCCATTCTTGACATCTGCTCCGTGCTTGCCGGCAACCTTGGCTCCATGGTGTGCGGCATTGTGATCCTCACGCAACTCCCCGCGGCACGGGATCGCATTGATCAGAACCAACAACGTTAGACGAGTTGGCCAACAGTCACGGAGTAGCCGCGGCGCGCGCATGAATGCCGTACGGCCCGCACCATGCTCCGTCAGCGCACTATTTCACACTCGGCGCGGCCGGAGCAATCGGCTGCGGCGCCCCCGCGTCTACTGGTGAATTTGGCTGAAATCGACCATCAATCGTGAGGACCAACGGCGGCTCGCCCGCCGTCTCCAGTTGCACCGTGCACACCGAGTCTCCCGCCTGCGGCCGGAACTTGGCAATCACCGCCACTTCAATCGACTTCCCTGGACCAATCGACGCCGGCAGCGGCGGCACCGTTGAACATTCCGTACTCACGGAAGTTCGCAGGCTGCCCACATGCACCGTGCCCCACGTGCGATTACTCAACACGAACACCGACGGAACCTCCACGGTCGGACCGGATGCGCCGGTGATCCACTGCGTGTGCCCACGCGGACCCTCCAGTTGCGCAAGGTGCGAAGTGCAGCCCGTCATCACCCATGAAATCATGGTGACCGCTGCCATGCGAACCATCCACATCGCACGCCCGCCCGCATCGCAACGCGCGCCACTCACAGGTTGGCAACCTTCCAGCCGTCGCGGTAGGTGCGCTTCAACATGGCGCTTGCCACCGGGCTGTTGCGGAACGTACACGTGGCTTCGTCGTACTCAAGCTTCTTGCCAGGATCGAGCGAACTCATCGCACCTATCGAGAGGCTCTCACACATGAGTGCGGCCTTCTCAAACCGCGACACACACGCATCCTTCTTGCCAGCGATGCATGCGTCCACCCAGTTGTGCCAATGATTGGAACTACCAAGATCTTCCGGCTTCATCTCCACTGCCTTGCCGTCAACAAAGATTCGCGCCCATGCATGCTCGATCGGGAACCACATCGTTCCCTTCTCGCCCACCAAGATCACCCCGCCGTCACCCTTGACGACATCTTCGCCCTGCTTGCCGCCTTCCCAACCATCCGGAAGACCAAGCGCCTTGAAGTCTGGGAACTGTCCGCCATCAAACCACTTCAGCGTAAGACCAGACTTTGAAGTCTTCGATGTTGGACCGTAGGTCACTACCACTGATTCACTCTCTGGGAATTGATCCGTGGATGGCTTCACCGGATTGCAGTACACGGTGAGCGGGCGCCCCAGTTCCAATTCATAGAACGGAACATCAAGCATGTGGCAACCCATGTCGCCAAACGCGCCGGTGCCCCAATCAATGGTGCCGCGCCAATCAAACGGCGTGTATCCATTCTTAAACGGACGATTGTGCGAAACGCCCAAGAAGAGGTCCCATGAGAGCCAGTCCGGAATTGGGTCGCTACCGGTTGGACGCGGATTGCCCTGCGGCCACCAACCCGCTGGACGATTCGTCCATGCGTAGACCTCCTTCACTGGACCAATCGCGCCATCACGAAGCAATTTCTGGCCGTAGCGACGCCACTTGGTTGCGATGCGCTGCGTGCCCATCTGCGTCACCAGAGATTTCTTTGACGCAGCAACTTCGCCCAAGCGACGATTCTCATACGCGCCCTGCGCGAGTGGCTTCTGGCAATACACATGCTTGCCGCGGTTGAGTGCTTCCATGGCGATCGGCGCATGCATGTGGTCAGCGGTACTCACCACCACTGCATCAAACTTGTCAGCCATCTTG
>DBCE01000035.1:16947-26213 GCA_002292895.1 Phycisphaerales bacterium UBA966 | reverse complement strand
TCAGTGGATCCCAGCAATCATCGCCTCGAACGCGGCGCGGTTTGATTCCACCGTCGCTTGCGGCCCCACCACTTTCATAAACACCGTTCGCCCTGGCGCCTGCACGATGGCGCCGAGTTGCATGTAGCCCGGACGCGGCGCAGCGGCACCCATGCCCATGTAATCGCCCACACTCTCCACGCGCGACACCTGCATTCCATTCACTGTTGCCTGTGAACGCTTGGACTCGGCCGCTGCAGCGCCCGAACGGAACTGATTCGACCAACGATCAAGGTTCGCATCCACCGGACCACCATCACCAGCAGGGAACACACTGAATACCAACTCCGCCGCGGGCGAGTTCACACCGAGTGCCGGAACCGCATATTGCAACGCACGGAACTGCATTGACGGCGCTGTCCACACCCATGTCACCGGCTTCGGCATGGTCAGGCCGCCCACTTCGATCTTGGTTTGGTCGCCATCCGGCCCGCTCACTGGATATCCACCCGCTTGCGTCGACGCCGCTGCTGTTGCCGCAGGAGGAACGGGCGCGCTCACCGCCGCCGAATTGCTTGATGCAACCGGAGCCGTCGCAGCAGCCGCGGCTGGCGCAGCAGTAGCGGGCTTTGTAGTTACGGGAGTCGGTCCCTTCGGCGCGGGCGCCTTCTCACATCCGGACATCACCGCGAACACCACCGCGGCCACTGCCACCACCACCAACGCGCCACCAACCACTTTCGCGAAGGTAGTGACCGGCATACTTGACCCACATCCGCACGAACCGTTGCTGCAACTTTGCTTCATGGTTCATAGGATAGGCGCGCGCCTCATGCCCCACGCAAGCCCCACGCTGCCCGCACGTGTTCGCCTCACCGGCGCACGGTT
The DNA here is from genome assembly GCA_002292895.1 of Phycisphaerales bacterium UBA966. GTDB lineage: Bacteria > Planctomycetota > Phycisphaerae > Phycisphaerales > SM1A02 > UBA966. The sequence continues at coordinate 25,346 of DBCE01000035.1, read as the reverse complement.
CTGGACCGCAGATCCCATGAATCCATGGGCTGCCAGTGTGGACATCGCCGATGGCCGCATCACCGCTGTCGACGCGCCGGCGCGCCCCGATGTGCCCACCATCACGCTGCCCGCCACCGCGGTGGTCACCCCTGGGCTGATTGACGGGCACATCCATCTTTCACTTGGCGGTCAAACGCTTGCGCAACTCGATCTCTCCGCCGTGCGCTCGCGCGCAGAATTTGAAGTGCGCATTGCAGAAGCCGCTCGGACACTTCCTCCTGGACGTTGGCTCCGCGCTTTCGGATGGAACGAATCACACTGGGGCGGCGAACGGCCAACGCGTGCATGGCTGCAGGGTGCAGGCAACACTCCGTGCGTTGCCTACCGCATGGATCAACACGCATGCGTTGTCAACGATGCGGTGCTCGCTCTCATCGGCAACGATGCATGCCCCGCCGGTGGTGAAATCGTCCGCGATTCCACCGGCGCTGCAACTGGGCTCCTGCTTGAACAAGCCGCGTGGCAGTTAGTCAACCCGCGCGTACCCACTCCCCCCGTCGAAGATCGCCGCGCCGCACTGCTTGCCGCGTTCCGCCACTGCAACACCTTCGGAATCACCACCGTTGGAAGTATGGAATACGAAACCGATCTGCGGGATACACACGAGTATTTACGAACGCACGCCCGTGCTGCATGCACGGTGCGCGTCATTGCCACCATTCTCGATCGCACGTGGCCGGTTGATTTTGCGTGGGGCCGCGCCTTTGCCCATGACGAACTACTGACGATCGTTGGTTGGAAGAGTTTCATCGATGGCACGCTCGGCAGCCGCACCGCGCGCATGCTTCGCCCGTACGCCGATGACCCGCACAATCGCGGCATGCTTGTGGAGTTTGCAGCGCACCATCCCGATCGACTCCGTGCGTGGGCGCGCACCGTCATTGCTCATGGATTCTCGCCAAGCGTCCATGTGATCGGTGACGAAGCGCTGCGGATCGCGATTGATGCCATCGCTCCAGAAGATCACGCACGCATCGCGCGCTTCGAACATTGCCAAACCATGGACGACGCGGAACTGGCACGCATGCATGGCCGCATTGCCAGCATGCAGCCGCTCCACAAAGCGGATGATGCCCACGGTGCACCAGCGCGCCTTGGCCATGATCGGATGCACACGTTCTTCCGATTCCGCGATCTGCTCAGCGCTGGCGCGCGTCTTGCCTTCGGAAGCGATTGGCCGATCGTGAGCTGCGATCCACGCCTCGGTATCCGCGCTGCAGTCACTGGCATTGGCCTCGACGGCACGCCGTGCCGCACCGACCAGAATCTCACCGTGGAAGAAAGCCTGCGCGCCTATACCTCCGGCGCGGCCGACGCACTCCGCGCGCCCGCACTTGGCCGCATCGCACCGGGTTGCCACGCGGATTTATGCATATTTGCTGATGATCCATTCGCGTGTCAATGGTCAGACGCGCTGCCAAACATCATGGCAACCATCGCTGCGGGCACTCCGGTGTACGGCGGTATTGCGTCGTAGCGATTGCGTCAGCGCACCCTTCCCACGCGTGTACCCTGTGCCCCATGAATTGGTGGGTCCACTCTGCATATGAAAGCGGCGGCATCGTCTTGCTCTTTAGCTGGGCGTTCTGGGTGATTTTCTCAATCGTGCTGCACGAACTTGCACACGGCTGGGCAGCGATCGCCAACGGTGACAACACGCCGCGCGAGATGGGTCACATGACCATGAACCCCATCGTGCACATGGGACGCATGTCACTCATCTTCTTTGCGATCGCTGGCATTGCGTGGGGACTGATGCCGATCAATCCGCATCGATTCCGCCACGAACGTCGCGGACGCGTCTTAGTTGCGGCGGCTGGACCGGCCATGAATTTGCTATTGGCATTCATCACGCTCACTGCTGCCGGTACGTGGGCATGGGCGGTGGCCAACGGACGAATCACTGTTGCAGAACACACGGCAGCCAACGTCGCGCAATTTCTGTTCTGGGGCGGGTTCATCAACTTGGTGCTCGGCGCGTTCAATCTGCTACCGATTCCGCCCCTTGATGGCAGCGCGATTCTTGCCGGCGCGCATCCCGCGCTCGACCGCTTCTACAACACGCCTGCCGTGCGCATGTACGGAATGTTGGTGGTGCTGTTCTTCTTCTTTGGGGTCATCGATGTTCCGCTGCAGCGCACCATGGGAACGGCAGCCTCGAACTACGTGAACTGGGTGGAGGATCGACTGATGGGCCCAGGCGCTGTATCAGGGTCTGATGCTCTCCCTGCAGGCGAGGAAGATCCGGATAACTCCGCTGCCGAGAGCATGCCACCCGGCAATTGAGTTTGCCCGGGATTTCCGCTACCCTCCTCGATTCTCGCAAACCGCCTGCCGAAGGCGCATCGCACATCGGGCCGAGACGGCCTGCCCAACGATGCACCCGGCGCGTACGCAGCACAGTGCTGCGCACGCGACCGACGCGGACGCTTCCCGAAAGGTCACGACAATGGTCGTCCTTCGTCTCAAGAAGATGGGCCGCGCCCATCATCCGTTCTTCCGCCTCTCCGCCATGGATAAGCGCGCCCCGCGCGACGGCATGGTGATCGAGGAGCTCGGCTGGTACGAGCCCCAAGGTAAAGACGGCAAGCAGATCCACCTGAAGATGGACCGCATTCAACACTGGTTGTCCGTTGGCGCACAGCCATCCGACACTGCAGTCAGCTTGATCCGCAAGGCGGGCGGCTCTGTGAGCGATAAGGTGCTCTCAGTCGTTCACGCCAAGGGTCGTGCCAAGGCCGACGCCATCCGCGCCAAGAAGGGCCTGCCGATGGTTCGTGGACCGAAGCCAGAGCCGGCGAAGAAGTAATGAGCAGCCTGCTGCTCGAAGGGTGAGATCTCGTGCGAATCGACGTCTTCACCCTCTTTCCAGACATGTTTGCGCCAGTACTCGGCACAAGCATTCCTGGACGAGCAGCAGCTGCCGGTCTTGCTGAGTTCCACACGCACGATCTTCGCGCGTGGAGCACTGACAAGCACCGGAAGGTTGATGATCGTCCCTTCGGGGGCGGACCCGGCATGGTCATGATGTGCCAACCCCTCGTCGACGCGGTCGAGGCGGTCGAGAAGATGGATGAACGAGCAGCATGCCGCGTGCTGCTCACGCCACAGGGTGAGCGATTGACGCAGCCCCGTGTCGAATGGTTTGCAAAGCAGCCGCGATTGTTGTTAATCGCGGGGCATTACGAAGGTATTGACGAGCGAGCCGTACAAGAAATGGCTCCGCTTGAAGTGAGCGTCGGCGACTTTGTCTTGAGCGGTGGAGAGATCCCCGCCATGATGCTGATCGACGCGGTGGTCAGGCTCCTTCCCGGAGTTCTTGGCCACGAGCAGTCTGCGGCTGAAGATTCCTTCAGTCGTCTTGACGAGGCGGGACGTTCCCTCCTCGACTGCCCGCACTACACGCGACCGCGCGAATGGCGTGGTCGCAGTGTGCCCGAGGTGCTCTTGAACGGCGACCACGCCGCGATTGAGCGTTGGAGGCACAGCCAGATGGTGGAGCGGACGCGCGAGCGTCGGCCCGATCTCCTGGAGCGACCCCTGGGCGGAATTCCCCGTCCCATGTCGAAGCCTGTCGACGGTGGCCTGCCTGATGAAGCGCAGGGCTGAAGACGGAACACCGGACGGAAGTCCGGAAAGAAAGGAACGACCTACCAAGGTCGACAGACACATGGACCGCACCAAGATCATCGAGAGCGTCGTTGCTGACCAGCTGAAAAACCCGAAGGAAATCCCGAACTACCGCATCGGCGACACCGTTGATGTGCACTACCGGATCATCGAAGGAGACAAGGAGCGCATCCAGGTCTTCCAGGGCGTGTTGCTCGCCGAGACCGGCCGCGGCATCCACACCATGATCACGGTGCGACGCATCGTTGCGAACGAGGGCGTGGAGCGCATGTTCCCGTTGCACTCGCCGCGTTTGGCAAAGCTTGAGATCATTCGTCGTGGCGATGCCCGACGCGCGAAGCTCTACTTCCTGCGCGAGCGCTTCGGCAAGGCCCGTCGTCTCCGCGACCAGCGCCGCGGCCTGAAGCACACCACCGGCACCGCAGCCGCCGGCGAGTAATTTCGTTCCGGGCTCGCAGTTTCACATATCCAAAGGCCCGCGGTTCACGCCGCGGGCCTTTCATTTACCCATACACTCGGCTCTCCCATGCACGTCCGCCTGATCAAGAGTTTCACCTTCGAGGCCGCCCACTGGCTCCCCACCTTCCCGGAGGGGCACAAGTGCCGGCGCATGCACGGCCACAGTTTCAAGGTGGACATTGTGGTGGCAGGCGAGCTCGACCCAGCCAAGGGCTATCTAGTTGATTACGGCGATATCAAGGCGGTGACAAGCCCGATCGAATCACAACTCGATCACTACTGCCTCAATGAAATCAAGGGCCTCGAAAACCCAACCAGCGAAATGATCGCCAAGTGGATCTGGGACCGCCTCAAGCCACAGCTACCCATGCTGGCGCAAGTAGTAGTGCACGAAACCTGCACCAGCCGCTGCGAGTACGTCGGCTAACGCAATAAAATGGTCCGGGAGGACCGGGACTAATTTAATCAATAAAATGGTCCGGGAGGATCGGGACGATTTTATTTCAACGGGCGGATGAAGACGTTTTCAAACTGGATCGGGCAGCCGTGACTTTGCAGTGCGATCGCGCCCTTGGCGGGCACGCCGGGCAACTGCGCGTTGTCAATCACGCGTTGGCCATTCAAGTCAACCGTGAGTCGATCACCCACCATGCGGATCACCATGCGATTCCACTCCCCAATCGGCTTGTCAGCGCGCACCTTCGGCGTGCATGCTGCGCGCACCGACGCTGGCATCGACGGATCCGTGCGGTAGCCCCACACCTCGCCCGAGCCGCACGGCCAACCCCAGATGTTCACCTGGCTCTTGCTGTTTCCGCGCAGATAGATGCCACTGTCCCGCTCCTCAATCTCCACCTCTTTCACATTCCCCGCCGCGTCGCGCTCCTCGGTGCCATCAGCGCCAATCATCGGACGCTTGATCTTCCCCTGATGCTCCTTGGTCCAGCGCCAATCGGCAACTAACTCAAAGTCGCCAAACTCTTCGGCAGTCCACAGCGAGTCGCCCTTGCCGTCGAACTTGGCTACGCCGTCATCAAACGTCCAGTGCCCTTCTTCGCCCGACTGCTCGCGCCATCCACCAAGCGTCTTGCCGTCAAACAGTCGACGCATACCGGTGCCTTCCATGACCACATCTTTCGCTGCAAGCGCCGGAACCGCTGCGGGCAGTTCCTTGACGCAGATGTCCTTAAACCAAATCGGACTGCCTTCACTCTCCAGACAGATGTAGCCCGTGCGCGGCGAAACATCCTTCGCGCCGCTCACCTCATGTCCATTGATTTCAACGGTGATATTGCCCTGATTGCAAGTGACCTTGTAATGATTCCACTCACCCGCGCCCTTGGTGACGCGCTCACTCGGCAGCGTTCGCTCCCATCCAGCAGGATGCGGTCGCAACGGAGTCATCTTTGATCCCCAGATACTGAACACATCACCCTGCCCGGTGTAAAGCAACCGCCCCTCTTTGTCTTTCACATCCGGCGTCAACATGATCTGCACTTCAATCGCGCGCGGGAACATGTTCTGCGCGGAACTTGGCACCGGATCACTCCATACAAAGAGGCCGGCATTGCCCTCCTTCGCTTCGTGCTTCCAGTCAAAGTCCAGCACGTAATTTTCATACATGCGATCCGTGCGAATGAATCCCGTGGGATTTCCCGTGCAGAACAACATGCCGTCGCGAGCAACAAACGTGTCACTGAAGCAATTCACGCTCACCCATCCGGAAAGATCCTTGCCATTGAAGATTCGATAGCAATCCGGACCACACTGTTCCCCGCGCGGCGCAATGCCAGCAACGCGTGCGGCGTTGGCGGGTGGCTGCGGACTTGCGCATCCAACCAGAGAAGCGAGCGACGCCAGAACGATGACCAAGCTGGGTGTGCAGATGCGCATGCACCGAATCCTAGCGATCCGAACCTGCTTCCACCGCCTTCTCCTTTCCTCGCCGTCCCTCTCCGCCATCGCTACCCCCTACGATTCCCCTCCCGCCATGCACACCGCACATCCCATCCTCGCCATGCACGAAGCCCGCGCACTCGCCGCACTCTTTGGCGCCGGCGCTCCCGCGTGTGATTGGATCGCTATGCCACTCAACGCGCCTGGCTCACCCCGCGGCGCGTTCGTCGGCGGCAACCCACTCGATGGATCCTGGCTCTTCGACGCCGAACTCCCTGGCCCCTGGGTCTTTGCGTGGAGCGGCACACTGGGCGATTCCCTGTTCGCCGCCGACCCCGTCAACTGGATGCGCGGCCCCACCGCACTCAATGCCCTGTGCGCGGAACTGGCGCCGCAACTGCAACGCCACCACAAGCGCCTCGTCCTGATCCCGCATGCGCGCCATGTCCTAAGCGATGCGCGCAGCGCGCTGACCTGGTGGTGCGATCATGTGATTCCCGGGCAAGATCCCAACATCGTCCGCCACTCGCCGGACATCGATCGCCCGTTTGGGCTGGCCTTCGACCCCGCCGCATTTCTTGAGCCATCCATGCTCACGGATATTGAAGACCACATGCAGTCGCTCTTTGCGTCCTTCGGTCCGCGCGCCGATGTGGTGATCCTCCGCGATGCAACCGTCAACGAAACCGATCCTGAACAGATGACCCCGTGTCCCCTTGGTTCTGGACGCCTTCCGCGAGCTCGTATTCGTGAACTCCTTGCCCTGCACGTGCCAGAGTCCACTCCCATCATGGTGCAAGGGGCCGCGCTGAACGGCTCGCTGGAGTGGCTCGGCCGCAGCGCCTGACGCGGCGCGGGCCAGCACGCACAAATCCTTGGAATTCCTGCGCTCGGCGCGCTACACTTCAGTGCCCGCTGGAGGATCCGGCGCGCAAGGAGGCACGGATGATCGCCGCTGGTGCCAGTGTTCTTGACGCTCGCGTCTTGGTAATCAACAAGTTGTACAACGCTGTTCGCGTTGTCGATGCGCGACGCGCATTCACCATGTTGTGCAAGGGCTCCGCAGAAATCATCAGCGTTGAAGCTGGGGCGTATGTCAGCTACTCGCTGCACTCATGGACTGAAGTTGCAGAATTCCAACGCTCCTTTGAACACGAACAACATGACTGGGTGACCACCCCACGGTTGGTCATGGCGGTTCCAAAGATCATTCGCTTGCTCGGCTACGACCGCCTGCCGCGCGAACCAGTCAAACTCAATCGTCGCAATATCTATGCGCGCGATCACAGTCAGTGCCAATACTGCGGCAAGAACTTCTCAACCAAAGAACTCACACTTGATCACGTCGTCCCGCGCGTACAGGGCGGCGAGAACTCATGGATCAACTTGGTATGCGCCTGCGTTCGTTGCAACGCGCGTAAGGGCGGTCGCACCCCAACACAGGCGCGTATGAAACTCATCCGCGAGCCAGTGAAGCCGCGCCGCAATCCGGCCATCACGCTTCGACTTGGTAGCCCCAAGTACCAAAGTTGGAAAGCATTTCTGGACGAGGCGTATTGGACCGTCGAACTGCAGGACTGACCGCAGCGATCGCGCCGCAGCGATCACCACGATCACCGCACTCGAAGCAACCCCCCGCGCTCGCCGCGCCAGCTGCGCTCGAACCGCCTCATTCACCCGCGCAACATCAATACATTCAGCGTCAACACCACCGCGTTGTTGATTGCGTGCGCCACGATTGGCGCATTGATCGTCCCACGCCATTCGCGCATGATGCAGAACGCCACCGCAAGCGATGCGAGCACCGGGATAAAGATCAGTCCCTGCGGATGAATCGCCGCAAACAAGACGCTACTCACCGCCATCGCAATCACCACGCTTCCCACAGCGCCCCAGCGACCGAATGACTGCCGCAGATTCCGGTACAGCGCGCCTCGGAAGAACAGTTCTTCACCAATGGGCGCGCATACGCAGGCCAGGATGTAAGTCAAGAACAATCCAGTTGCTCCCGAGTCCTCCACCATCTGTTGAATTGGATGATTGGCACGCATCTGTCCATCACCAAAGATGTTCGAGAGCACGACGGCCAACATCACTCCAACGATCAACAGCGCAATGCCCATCGACCAGCACACCACGCCCCACACGATGTCCATGGCAACAAACCGACGTAAGCCAACCGCTGCCATGATCGTGCGCAACGACAAACCACGCCGCGTTCCCCACCACAGCGCAATCGCGGATGCCGCAATGGTCGCAGCCACTGACAACGCAAGCCGAAAGTCCAGTCCAGGAACATTGTTCCCATAGCCCTCCCAGATCTCCAAGAGCATTCGCGGCGCGCGTGCAAGCCCCAGATAAGCAAACATCCA
>DBCE01000035.1:0-16828 GCA_002292895.1 Phycisphaerales bacterium UBA966 | reverse complement strand
GCCACCAAGTGCCAACACGCCGCCAATCAGCAGCGCCAACACCAACACCATCAACAACACCGCACCCGCTGCAGCAAGACGATCGAGTGCCTCTTGATCACCCTTCGCCTGCGCCACGAGCGTCTTGCCAGTGGTTCCCAGCGACTTGATCACATCAGCACATGCCTCATCAGAGATCCCACGCGCGCCGGGTTGAGCGGTGGCGTCCACCAGTTCCGTGACCGCATCGAGCGTCTCGACAAACGCTTCATCCGCAGTGACATCACCCGCATCGATCCGGTTCTGCAGTCCAGCCAGCAACTCGAGCGCCCGCTCGCGAGCTCCCAATCGGACCAGCAGCGCGGCGGTCGCTAATTCGGAGCCAGGCTCGTCAATCGACGTCAGCGCCTCTACCTGCCCCCGCATTGTCGATAACTGTTGCGCAAACGCTGTCTCGAAAGCTGGCGCCGTGGCGCCGTTCACCAACGACCCCATCATGGCCTGTTGTGCCGACACCGACGCGTGGGCCGCGAGTTTCTCGGAACTAGGCGCCCCAACGCCCCCTCGGCTCTCCACAATAAATAGGGCCGTAGCCACCGCGATTGCCAACCATGCGAGGAGATTTGCGCGCCGAAGTCGGGAAGCGTTTGTCATGACCGGGACAGCGTACCGGGGGTCAAACACACCCTCCCCTTGACATCTTGGCGAAAAGCCCTATCTTTATCGATTCTCTGCCCATCCCGGGCGGCGCCACGAAGGAACAGACATGCCACGCCAGACCACTCACATGAAGGAAGCCGACGTTAAGCCAAATTGGCACGTCGTCAACGCCGAGGGAATGATCCTCGGTCGCCTCGCCACCGAAGTCGCGCTCGTCCTCATGGGCAAGCATCGCCCCCAGTACACGCCCAACGTGATGAGCGGCGATTGCGTCATCATCACGAACGCGGAGAAGATCAAGGTCACCGGCAACAAGCTGGCAGCCAAGACCCTTCGTCGCTGGAGTGGCTACCCGGGCGGTCTGCGCGTCCGTACCTACGAGTCCATCATGGCCTCGAAGCCCGAGCTCGTGGTTGAAGAAGCGGTCATCCGCATGCTTCCCCGCGGTCGCCTCGGTCGCCGCATCCGTCGCAATCTCCGCGTCCTCAAGGGCAACACGCACGACCATAGTGCGCAACAGCCAGCGACGCTTGACTTCCCGAACGCCCGCCGCTGATTGCAGCGCCGAACAGAGAGACACACCTGATGACCACTGTAATGAACACCTCCACCCCCGTCACCCAAGGCCAGGGCGCCGCTACCAAGGGCCCCGATTCCAAGGGTTGGTTCTGGGGCACCGGTCGCCGCAAGACTGCCATCGCGCGCGTTCGCGTTCGCCCAGGCACCGGCGCCATCAAGTTGAACGAGAAAGAACTCGACGACTACCTCACCGAAGACCGCGACCGCAAGGCCGTGCTCGCCGTGCTTGAGAAGACCGGCACCAAGGGCAAGGTTGATGTCACCGCTGGCCTCGTCGGCGGTGGATTCACCGGCCAGACTGGCGCAGTCGTGATGGGCCTCGCCCGCGCGATCCTCTGCTACGACTCAAGCCTTGAGCCAATCCTCCGCGAGCACGGGTTCCTGACCCGAGACGCTCGTAAGGTTGAGCGTAAGAAGTACGGTCAAGCTGGCGCCCGTCGTCGATTCCAGTTCTCCAAGCGCTAAACCGCTACAAGCACTGGTCGCCAGACCTGCCAACACAAGAACTTCCAGACACCCGCGCCAACGCGCGGGTGTCTGTGCATGTACAGCGCACTCTTCCAGCGCGGACGCTCGCAGACTTCCTCAACGAACCTGCAGCACTGCATGCATCGCTGCGTACCAATCGGCGGTGGCGCGCGATGTGGAAATTTTCAACTCGCGCGCTATCTCTTCGAAGGTCCGCGGCATGGTGCCATCCAGTCCAAAGTGGAGCGTCAATACGCGGCTGTGCTCTGGCGCGCACTTGGCGGCGGCGGTCAGCCAGCCATCACCCGCGCACACCACATGCCACCACGGAACACAACGCATGATCGCACCGTCAAGCGCGTGCGAATCGTCTCCGTTACTCGGCGCAAACTCTGGACCACCACGAGCAATGGCGCGTTCCACCGCGTGCGCCGCAACGTGCGCAGGATGCACGTCTTCAATCGCCACCGAGGAGTGTTCTCCAAATTCAAGCGCGTGCGAGCATTCAAGAGCAGCGAACGCCGCCCAACGCATCCGTAGCGACACGGGCACCTCATCCCATCCGCGCCCCAGGCGCTGGACACATGGCACCAACGCCACCGGCAGAACCCGTTCCAGCAACGCACGCTTGATGCGATTCGCCCAACGCAAATCGCGCTCAATTGCATCCACTTCACGTGCCACGGGGGTCTTGGAAATCGCTCGCAGCGCTGTATGCGCGCGCCACACCAGAAATCGAAACGCCACTGCCAATGCAACCTCGCCGCGATTCGGTGCGCGCCCACCGCGCACGCGGGCAGGATCCGGAAACTGGACCGGCCCCACTGGCAATGCCGCACATACCGCGAGCGGTGCCAGAATTGACCCAGCTGCATCCGGCAACACAAAGATGGGTAACAGCACCGGGCTCACACCGTTCATGGCCAGACGCAGGCGCTCCACGCGACCGCGCACCGCCGCCCGCGCCGCTGTTGATTCAGTCATTCCAAGCCACTGTGCCAGCGCTACGGGTGGACATCCGAACCCGACCGCCCGCGCCGCAAACTGCCGAATCCGACGAGGGCTGCGAACCACCTCGCCCCCGCCACGCGGCGACTGAAACGCTGCGATCCCGGAGACATGCGCGCCGCTGCCCTGCGCGCCACGGGCGCCGCGCTGTGCCGCGGGCTCGCCCACACGCTGCGCTGCGCGAACCGCGGACACCACCACCGCGTCCACTTCCAATACGCCCCGTGCCGCACGCACACTGCATCCAAACACTGGCGCAAGGCGCGTGGCAATCGCATGCAATGAAATTCGCCCGCCTGCCGCGCACCATTCCACCGCTCGGGCACGCAACTCCGCGCGCGCATCTGCGCCCATGCGTACCGTTCGTCCCGCGCGATCAACGCGCGCTGCGGCACGCTCCCGAAATGCCTGCAATGCATCCGGAAAGCACGCCACCCGCACTGGACCGCCAGCATCACGCACATGATGCATCACCAATCCGTCCGAGCGAAATCGCGCCAAGGTCCGCGCCGACACGTTGAGCGCGCGCGCAACATCAGCGGCATGCAATGCCCCACCACGCAACGATGCCGGCAGCGGATCGCGACGACTCAGTCGAAGTATGAACGCCGTCATGTCATGGAGCAACGCCGACCCAGAGACGACGGATCCAACGCGCACACCTTCCGGTCGATAGCGAGTCACACGATCAACCACTAACTCATGTGGATACTCACCGTCCGCGGTGATGTCACCAACAAATGCTTCCGCGTCCGCAAGCATTCGCCCTCGCGCCCGAACATCCGCGAACCGCGTGCCTTCCCACAGCGCTGCAACGCATTCAGTGCGAAATCGCGCAGCGGTGGGCATGGTGCGTGGGCGCCTTATTTACCAGGTGAAATCAGCACATTCAGCACGATCGCTTGCAGCCGGGGCCAGTCCCGCCGCGCGGCATTCTTGCAAAAAGCGCGCCAAACCAGCGCGCGCTGCTTGATCAAAGTCAAAGCGCAGAAGATCAACAAGGTAATGGCGGGCTAACTCCTCGGGCCATCCATGCGCTGCCGCCTCACGTCGAACGATCCCATCGATCCGCTCTGCGTTGTGACGCCGTTGGTGGTCCAACACGCGCGCCGCCGTGCGCACCCGGGCGCAAGTGGCTTCATCCGCATCGGCGCGCACCAACCAGGTAGCAAAGACAAACGGCAGCCCGGTCCATGCATGCCACTCTTCGCCCAGGTCAAGTTGCTGCGGCCACATGTCGTTCGCGGGGGCATCATTGATGACCTTGTCACCAATCAAGAGCATGGCGTCCGTGCCCGGGTCACGCGCACCCGATGCGTGATCAAAGTCAACCATCGTGGGCTGCGCGCCAAATCGCTGCCGCAACACCAATTCGGCGAGCGCACGGGAGGTGTGACTGTCCGTATCCGCAGCTACGGTGCGCACCTCTGCCCAGGGTCGCCGCGCGTACAACCGAACCGTCAGCGTTCGACCGCAGCACCCCAGCATTCCCACCGGAACGATGCGTACCGGAACCGGGCTTCGTAGCACGTCAATCACGGAGCACAGTGCAATGTCTACCGTTCCACTCACTAACCGATCAATCAGGCGCGCAGGAACGTCGGGCACCAGCGTGCATCCCACCAAACCACTGAGCCCATCAATGAGTGGCAACGTATTGATGTAACGCACCACGCCGATAGTCATTGGCAGCGGCGTACTCACGGCATATCCGGTGCAGCGCGCACAGCCAGTCGGAAGGCCCCTTGATCAACACGTCCAAGCGGAGCAGCGGCTTCAACCGCCACGCGCGGAATGCGTGGATTCAGGCGGCACAACAATTCATAGGAGCGCATTCCCAATCGGCGCGCGATGGTTGGCAAGTAATTACGCGCCGTGCGATCAGTGCCATACAGTTCCACTTCCGCGCCAAGTCCACCGTTAGGCTGCGAAGACAGCATCTGCTCAAGGCCAGTGAGATCAACGCAAATCTGATCCATATTGACTGCGCCAATGACCGGGGCTTCCGCGCTCCAGTCACCCACTGAAATGCGCACCCATCGCGAAGGTTCCGCTTGCTCGCGCAGCAATTGCGGCGCGTCGGCACACAGCGTCGGATAGCCGTCTGCGTAACCAACTGGCACTAGACCAATGGTGGAATCACGACGCGCAGTCCAAGACCAACCGTATCCAACACTGTTGCCGCGCGCAATGCGGCGAACGTGAATCAAGGAGCTTGTCCAGCGAATTGCAGCACGAAAATCGCTGTATCCAGGAATGGTTTCACCATCATCCGGACCATCGGCTGCGTAGCCAGTCCACGCAATGCCCACGCGAACCATGCCGGCATGAACAGCGCTTCCCCGCAACGACGCGTAGGTGCTTGCAGCATGCAAGACGCACTCCGGAGGAATCAACGCGCGATGAGCATCGACAAAGAGATCAAAGGTACGCATCTGTGCAGCGCACCGATCCGCACTGGTCTTTGCATGAGAGAAGTGCGTCATGACACCAGCAAGCGTCAACGACGGATTGGCAGCAACCGCCTGCAAGATGCGAGCTGCATCGTCCGGCGTGCAACCACCACGCGCGAGACCGGTGTCGACTTCCAGGTGAATGGGCAATCGCACACCATGCTCGTGTGCAAGCACAATGAGTTCCGCAACATGATGAATGTCATGGACCACCAGATGCAAGCGACCCGAGACCAGCATTGAATGAATGGCGCTGCCGCGTTCGATCCGTGACACTGGCTGCAAGATCAGTACCGGGCACGGCATGCCTTCCAAGGCTTCCGCCTGCGCGGGGCTGTACACCGTCAACATGGACGCGCCCCCCTGCACCAAGCGGCGAGCGATCCGAGCGGCTCCGAGCCCGTACGCGTCCGCCTTCACCACCGCATTGATGGCAACTCCAGGGCCAACAGCACCCCTGACCACTCGCATGTTGTGGTCAACGGCGTCAAAATCAACGGAGATGAGACTGTTATCACTCATGCGGCGGCATCCATGCCTTCCGCCTGTTACGATCGGCTTACCGGGCAAAGTACCATAAAAACCCCGGCCATCAATTCCCCGAGACCCGGCTCGGAACGCACTTCGATAGAAAAGAAACGCCCCAACGGATGGTTAGCAGCGAGACGTTCGATACCACCAAGACATTTGCCGACCTCGGCCTTCCCGCGTCCGTCATCAAGGGCGTCGATGCAGCCGGGTTCAAACACCCAACCAAAATTCAATCGGCCCTGATTCCTGTTGCCATGAGCGGCAAGGATGTCATTGGCCAAGCCAAGACCGGTACCGGCAAGACCGCGGCGTTCAGCCTGCCGGTCTTGGGGCTCCTTCAGCCCGGCGACCAATTCGGCGCGCTGGTCTTGGTGCCGACCCGCGAATTGGCCATCCAAGTGTGCCGCGAAGTTGAAGAACTCGGCGGACACACTGGAATCAAGGCTATTCCGGTCTATGGCGGCAAGCCGATGCGCGCGCAGGCGCAAGCCCTTGAGAGCCACCCCGAGATCATTGTTGGAACGCCAGGCCGCGTGATGGACATGCACCAGCGCGGTCTGCTGCCGTACAACCAGTTCAAGGTGGTGATCTTGGACGAAGTGGATCGCATGCTCGACATTGGGTTTCGCGAGGACATCCGCAAGATCCTCGGTGCCATGAAGCAGCGCCCGCAGACGATCTTCGTCAGTGCAACCATCAGCCCAGAGATTGAGAAGCTCGCCCGCAGCTACATGAAGAGCCCGGAGAAGATCGTCACCACCGAGAAGAGTCTCACGGTGTCCGCGGTCGATCAGAGTTGGCTCACGGTTGAGCCGTGGGATAAGCGGAAACTCCTGCATCACCTGCTGAAACACGAAGAACCGGCCCTGACCATCGTCTTCTGTCGTATGAAGAAGACCGTCGATCAAGTAGCCGAATACCTGACAAAGCACGGCATTGATGCGCACGCCATGCACGGCGACATGTACCAGACCAAGCGCGATAAGGTGATGGACCAACTCCGCGGGGGCTCGCTGGGCGTGTTGGTTGCAAGTGACCTTGCCTCGCGCGGACTTGATGTTGATGACATCAGTCACGTCATCAATTACGACGTCCCCGAAGATCCGGAAATCTATATCCATCGCATTGGCCGCACCGCACGCGCTGGTCGCCATGGAGTGGCTTGGACATTCATTCAGCCCGACCAAGGTGATTTGCTCTCTGGAATCGAGATGCTTGCCAACATCGAGATTCCGCAGAAGCAATACCCTGATTTCACGCCTGGACCAATTCCAGCGGACGTCTCCAGTTATCGCGAAGCAGAGAAACGCCGGCGCGAAGAATCTGCAAGTGCCAAGAGTCGAATGGCAACTGCAGTGGCCCCCACTGCAGCGAAAGCTGCTGATCCAAATGCATTCCCAGGCGGCGTCGTTCCTTCGGCAATGCCGATGAAGCGTCTCGGCGGAGTGGTCCGTACGCGCAGAGGATGATTGACAAGCGAGCAACGAATGGTTCCCCGCGTCGCGATTGAAATTTCCGAAGAAGTGTGCGATGCCCTTGCATCCGGGCTGCCGATTGTGGCACTCGAAACCGCTGTACTAACGCACGGATTGCCGCGCACACCGATGGCATCGCCGTGCAATCTGTCGGAGTGGATTCCTGAAATTCCTGCAAATCTTGCACTGAGCGTCCTGCTGGATACCACTGTGCGCAATGGCGGAGCTGTTCCGGCGACCGTTGGCATGCTTGATGGAACGCTGCACGTTGGACTGAGCCGCGCACAACTGGAGCGCCTTGGTCATGACCTTGATGTCCGCAAGCTCAGTACCCGCGATCTCGGCGCCGCAAGTGCGCAGCGCGCAAGTGGTGGAACCACCGTTGCTGCCACGCTTGCAGCATGTGCCACCGCCAACATTCGCGTGTTCGCTACTGGCGGCATCGGTGGCGTGCACCGAGGCTGGACCGATCGCCCCGACGTCAGCGCGGACCTTGCTGCACTCGCACGCACTCCAACCGCCGTCGTAAGCGCTGGTGCCAAGAGCATTCTTGATCTTCCTGCAACAGTGGAAGCGCTTGATTCCTTGGGCGTCCCAGTAATCGGCCTTGGCACTCGAGCGTTCCCTCGCTTCATTTCCCAAGGAAACGAGTCGTTGGGAGTGTCAGCACACGCTCATGATGCCGCAGAGGCAGCGGCTATCTGCGCCGCACATTGGCTCTTTGCGCCGCACGTGGGCGCGCTCATCGCAAATCCACCACCGAGCGCTTGGGCGATTCCAGCTGATGAAGTTGAAACCACCATCGCCGCCGCACTCCTTGAAGCGAGCCGCGCAGGCATTCGCGGTGCGGCAGTCACGCCATTTCTTCTCGACCGAGTGCAGCGGGCCACTGCGGGACGAACCGTCGATGTCAACGTTGCCGTACTGGAGTCGAATGCGCGCGTGGGTGCTGCTATCGCCGTGGAACTTGCAACAATCCGCCGCTAACCTGCTTCATTGGAAGGTTCTGCTCGGAATTTCTACATTTTCTACGTATTGAGTCGGTTACTGAGTTACTATGTACGCGTCGCCCTTCCCAAGAGCGACAACCAAGCACAACCCGGAACGGTGGCAAGGCCCTTCGAGGTCCCCCCCACACAACCCGTTGGGATGCACATGCATCGCCGGCCCGGAGCGAGGAATAATTGATGACAGTTGTAAGCGGGATCCTGGAGGCCATGAAAGGCTCATCCGAGGGTCGAATCAGGCAGTTTTCAGACGGACTCGTTGAGCGTGAGGATGACCCAGTCGTCCTCCCGGACTTCATGCAGCGCAACGGCGTCGCGCCTGGCGCGGCGATTACCGTCGAGGTAGAGGAGCGTCAATCACGACGCACTCACCGCATGCACATGGTGGCCAGCAAGTTGGTGGCGATCGAGGGCATGACCCCCGAGGACTATCGCAAGCGGAAGAATTTCAGCGAACTGACTGCGCTCGATCCGCAGCCGCGCATCTCACTTGAGCATCGTGGCTGCCCACCAGCATGCCGACTCATCGACATGTTCTGCCCGATCGGATTCGGAACCCGTGGCCTGATTGTTGCTCCACCCAAGGCTGGCAAGACCATTCTCTTGCAGAACATCGCCTTTGGAATCAAACATAATCACCCGGAAATTGAGCTCATTGCCCTGCTCATTGATGAGCGCCCTGAAGAAGTGACGGATTTCCGTCGCAATGTTCCGGCGCATGTCCTTGCCTCAAGCAATGACGAAGATCTTGACCGCCACTTGGCGCTCGGACAGTTTGCCATCGAACGCGCCAAGCGGATGGTGGAGGCTGGCCGCGATGTCGTGGTGCTGCTTGATAGCCTCACACGGCTCGGGCGAGCGTTCAACAATTCGCGCCGCTACGGCAGTTCGGGCCGGACCATGTCAGGCGGCGTGGATAGCCGCGCGCTGGAAGTGCCCAAGCAACTCTTCGGTGCCGCTCGCAAGTGTGAAGAAGGCGGAAGCCTGACCATCATCGCCACCTGCCTCGTGGACACCGGAAGCCGCGCGGATCAGGTGATCTTTGAAGAATTCAAGGGCACCGGCAACATGGAGCTGATCTTGGATCGAACCATCGCTGAGCGGCGGATCTTCCCCGCCATCAACCTCGCGCAGAGCGGTACGCGCAAGGAACACCTCCTGATGCCCGAACGCGAACTGAAGACCATCACGGCCCTCCGACGCCGGCTCCTCAATGCCCCGCCGCACGTGCAGATGGAGCAATTGCTGGGCGCGCTGAATCGATTCCCTGCCAATGAAGACATGCTGAAGGGCTAAGCAAGGGGTCATCGCGCCCCACGATCGACACGCCGCTGGGCGCTATAAGCGGTGCTTAAAGCCTGCCTGTCACCACGCCCTCCGGCCATGCATCATGTAACCTTTCCGTCAGCATGGCTGAAGGAACCGGATACTCAAATAGCGTGCGCGCAGGCGCATTTCTCATCACCTCCACCTTAGTGGGATTGGTGGTCATACTCATCCTTTCCAAGTCTGCGCTCTTCACGCGCAAGTCGGACTACTTGGTCCGCTTCACCATGGATGAAGGGGTCGCTGGGCTCGATGCTGGCGCCGAGGTTCGCGTGAGCGGCCTGAAAGTCGGACGCGTGGTCCGCATCGAACAGCGATTTGAGGCCGAAGAGATTCTGGTCCACATTCAATTGAACGCCGACATCACGCTCTTCAAAGATGCGCAAGTCGTCCGCTCGCAGCCCCTGCTTGGCAATTACTCGTGGCTCAATTTCTCTAACCTTGGCTCCAAGGCGAAGGGCAAGCTTGAGCCCGGCGAAATGATTGATGCCAAGACCAGCGGCGGTCTGCTTGCCACGATCGTCGGCCCGCAAAATGCCGGCCGCACCACCGAGATGTTCACCAACATGGTGGCATTCACTGCCAGCCTTGATGACTTTGCACGCGTGCAATATCCAAAGTCGGTTGTCCCCATGCTCGATGATGCCGCTACGGCGGTTGCCACATTGCGCAAGGACTACGAAGGATGGCGCGGCGATATCACTTCAAGCCTGAAGGACGCATCGCTATCGATGAAGAAACTTGACACGTCGATGGATGATGCAGTGGTCACCGTGAAAGAAGCGCGCCTTGCCATGGAGCACTTCCGCGAAGTGAACATCAAGCAGATCGATGCTCTCTTGACGGATGCGCAGGCTGGGACTGAGCGGTTTGCGAACGCGATGGAAAACTTGGATATTGAACTCACCGCACGTATCCCAGACCTGCGCGCGATGATGTGGGACCTTCGCCAATCCGCCACGCAAGTCAAACTTGCAACCATGGAAGTGCGCCGCAGCCCGTGGAAGTTGCTGTATCGCCCCAGCGGCGACGAACTTGCGCGCGAGAATCTGTATGAATCCGCGCGAGCCTTTGCGATCGCCAGCTCGGACCTCCGCGTCACCGGTGAAACGCTGCGCGCCACACTTGATGACACACCGGAGCGATTCAGTTCTGATCCAAAGTTCCGCGAGACACTGCGCACTCAGGTGCTGCAGTCCGTCGAGCGCTACGAGATTGCTCAGAAGCGCCTCTTTGATGTGCTGCAAGCCGACTTCAAGGGCCAACAGATGCCGACGGACGACGCCACTGTGCAGCCGCCGATGGTGCTATCACCCAAGGATGTTGCTACGCAGAACGCCACCCCCAAGGCAGCGCCTGCGGCAACTCCAGTGCCGGTTCCCGCCAACTCGCAGTAATTCACGCGCTCACATCGGCCCTCACTCATCAACGGGTCGGATGACACCATCACAGTGCAAGCGGAACGAAACAACATCCGAGCCGGCATCCTGACGCTGACCTGCGTGGGACTTTTCGCTGCGGCGATTTACGGTTGGCTCGCGTGGTCGCATTCCACACAGGTGCGCTATGTGGTTCGATTCAGCGCCGACCAAGGGGTCTATGGGCTGAGCAAGGGCACCCCGG
Organism: Phycisphaerales bacterium UBA966; assembly: GCA_002292895.1. Taxonomy (GTDB): domain Bacteria; phylum Planctomycetota; class Phycisphaerae; order Phycisphaerales; family SM1A02; genus UBA966. Next base: position 5,719 of record DBCE01000035.1, on the reverse strand, counting down.
TTTGGATCGGCGGATTGCCGAAGGGAAGCATTGAGTCGATCACTCCCCGATTCACCAATGACACGCTCATTGGCTATGAAATCGTGCTCTTGGTTGAAGCCGGAATTCCGATTACCTCCAACGTGCGCTGTGAGGCATCCGAAGCAGGCATTAACGGCGAAGCGATACTTGAACTTCGCGGCCTCGGTGGCGCTCAGAAGACACTTGATGGGCGCAGTGGTGCCACTCCACAACCGTTGCTCGCTGCCGGATCGGAAATCACTGGGACGGCACCGCCGCGGTACCGGGGGTTCTTCGGCGCCCCGATGTCTCAGTCCGTCCGTGAATTGCTTGATGTTTGGAGCCCTGCACAGCCCACCGAGGACTCACTCAGCAATCGCCTGCAGGCGATCACGGAAGACGTTCCCATGCGCGTGAAGAAATCCCGCACCGAGGTCGCTGCGCTCTCGGAACGAGCTGCGCCCGATTTCAAGCGTTGGAAGGCTGACTATGCCATCGCGCGCGATCAAGCCACCGCCGCATTCGCGAAACTCGGTTCCACGCAATCCAATGCTCCAGCCACTCCTCCCGATGGCGATGCCCCAGAGCAAGTCCTGTCGCTCGTTCGCACTGCCCGAGCCGAAGCCGACACTCTTCCACGAATCGATAGCCATCGGCTGACGAACTTTGCAGAAACGCTCGACCGCGCCGTGAAATCCATCAAGGAGCTCGGTGAGCAGACCGGCGCACTGCGCGGCAGCATGACCTCAGCAGATCATTCATTCGGTCGAGGTGCTGCAGATTTCTCAATCGCGTCACAGGAACTTGACGCCGCAGGGCGAGAAGTCATGTGGCAACCATGGCTGCTCCTTGGTGGCGGCGCCGAAGACGTCGGATCTGAACGGATCGATCTTGCGAATCGCGAGATCGTCCGCCAGTACACCGCTGCCGCAGTGGAACACCAGTTCGCCATGAAGGGCATTGAGGACGCGCTCCGCCGCGATGGCGAACTCCTCAACACGGTTCCCGGCCTGGCTGAACTCCTTCGCACACGGCTCGACTCCGCCACTGCCATCTTTGAAGCTGAGACCAAGCGGATGGAGAATCTGATCATCGGACCGCCGAGTACTCAGAAGCCGAGCAAGTAACGCGCGCCGCCCCCGGAGTGACGCGAATCGACCCGTGAGCAAACCGAATCGCCCCTCAATGACGCGGGACGCCCCCTGGAAGGGACGTCCCGCGAGAAAAGGGCAATGTTCAGCTGAGACTCAGTTGCCTTCGGCCGTGACTCAGTTACCTTGGGCCTTGGCCAACGGCTCCTGCGCCGCACGCGATGTCAGACCTGCGCCACGGATCGATGGAAGCATCGCCGGCACCGCATCCTCTGCAGGCTCGGCCTTCGTCTCCTTGCAACGCTCAATATCCGCGCCCAACGTAGCCAGCACGCGCTCCATCCCCGAGTATCCACGATCGAGGTGGTAGACGCGGCTGATCGTGGTCTCGCCCTCAGCGGCAAGCGCCGCCAAGACCAAGCACGCGCTCGCACGCAAGTCACTGGCCATCACTGGCGCGCCGTGCAGGTGACGCACGCCAGAGATCACCGCAGTCGATCCCTGGCGATACACCTGTGCGCCCATACGTGAGAGTTCCGCAACATGCAAGAATCGCTCGGTATAGATCTTCTCAGTGATGATCGAGTTGCCGTCAGCGATGGAAAGCAAGGCCATGAACTGCGCTTGCAAATCAGTCGGGAATCCGGGGTGTGGCTGCGTGGTAATGATGGTCGGACGCAACACACGGTTGGATGAAATGCGCACGCTGCACCGTGAATCCTCATCATTCGGATTCACCTTCGTCACGTGCACGCCCACCTCCTCAAGGTGGTTCACCGCAGCAAGCAGACTGTCATACGGGAAGTCATCAATCGTGACATCGCCGTTGGTCATAGCTGCTGCAATGGCGTAAGTACCAGCCACAATGCGGTCAGGCATCACGCGATGTTCACAACCACCCAGTGCCTCAACACCATCAATAATGATGCGGGGCGAACCAGCGCCGCGAATCTTGGCACCCATGCGATTGAGCATGTTGGCCAAGTCCACAATCTCTGGCTCGCATGCAGCACTCTCGATGACCGTGCGACCTTCAGCAAGCGTTGCCGCACTCATCACGTTGGCAGTGCCCAAGACGGTTGGCCCATTGGGACCACCCAGGAAGATGGTTGCACCCTTGAGACGGTCGCAGGTGGCAATGATGTTGCCGCCGTCCATCTCAATCTTGGCGCCGAGCTTGGCAAGACCCTTCAGATGCAAATCGATTGGTCGCGTTCCGAACGCACATCCGCCCGGCATACTGATCACCGCACGCCCGCGTCGTGCCAGCATTGGCCCAAGGACGCAGATGGAAGCGCGCATGGTCTTCACGATCTCGTAGGGAGTCTCAACGCAGGACTCATCGCTGGTGTGCAGCGTGATGGTGTCGTCATCACCGAAGTGAATGGCCACACCCAATCGCTCCAGGAGCGACCCCAGGTTCTTGATGTCAGCCAGCGGGCCGACATTGGTCAATTTGACCCGTCCCGTGGTAAGGAGCGATGCAGCCATCAGCGGCAGAGCCGCGTTTTTGGCGCCTTCGACGGAGATGCGACCGTTTAATCTGCGGCCGCCTTGAATGCGGAAGTAATCCATGGGAAATGCCCCTAAATAACACCGATCGGTGCGAGTCAATCCGTGACTCGCTTCTCTAAGACCAATCGGCGTTCCGCGTGGTCGACCCTCAATGATCGACGAGCCAATAAGATATCCAACTTATGAGCACCGTGTCTGCCGCCAACGCCGGAACTGAAACCACCCGCCTGCCCGGAGAGCCCATCCTGCCAGAGGCACGGATGCACGTAGTTCTCCCCACCAGTCCAGTGAACGGAAAGGTGGTGCATTCGAAACTCTGCACCAAGTCAAAGTCCGCGTCATTCGTTCGACACGTCTGCGTGGACGTCTCCGGCACACCGCTTGAAGGGTCATGGCTCGCCGGCCAGTCGTTCGGTGTGGTTCCACCCGGAACCGATGGCAACGGAAAGCCCCACAAAGTCCGCCTGTACTCCATCGCCAGCCCCAGCTACGGAGAGGACGGGTTCGGCAAGGTCCTCTCAACCACTTGCAAGCGCTTGCTTTCCGAACGAGAGCCGCAGACTCCCAAGGACGACCCCACCGACCATCGCCTCTTCACCGGGATGTGCTCCAACTACGTCTGTGACCTGCGCGAGGGCGACTCCATTCCAGTGGCCGGCCCCGCAGGCAAGCGATTCATCCTGCCCACGGACCGCAACGCCCACGATTACCTACTGCTCGCCACCGGCACCGGTATCGCTCCGTTCCGCGGATTCATTCATGAGCTGTTCGTTGGCCCGCCAGAGGGAAGCCCACTGCACGCCGCATGGCGTCCCTGCACGTCCACCGTGCACCTGGTGATGGGAACGCCGTACACCAGCGACCTCATCTACGACGACTTCTTCCGCCACGTCGCCAAGCAACACCCCAATTTCACCTACCACACCGTGATTAGCCGAGAAGTCCGCCTCGACGGCGGCAAGGGGGAGTACATCCACCACTACATGGATCGCACCCTGCCCCAATTCGACCAGATGCTGCGTAGCGAACGAACCCTGGCCTACATCTGCGGTCTCGCGGGAATGCAGGTTGGGGTGTTCCAAACACTGGCGCAGCGCGGGCTGCACAGCGGTTACTTGGACATCCACGCCGAACTGGCGGGCATTCCGCCCGCGGACTGGACTGCCGAGCAAGTGAAGCGACGTGTTCATGCCACCCGGCGCTGCATGCTTGAGGTGTACTGAGCCCGTTCCCGGACGCGGTACCCGCTTGGAAATCGGTTCTGGCAACGCCAGAGTCCGGGATCTCCGCACCAAAGCGGCAGACTTCCCGCCCTTTGGACTTCCAATAGAGACATCCACAGGGACGGTGCTACGATTTCCCTATGGCCATGGGAGACTCTCAAGGCGAGTGGCGGGATGGCGACGAACTGGCCGAAGAGGCCCGGCGCCACTATGAAGACGGCCGTCTCGTTGAGGCGGAGGCTGCGCTTCGTCAGGCACTCGCGCGCAATCCGGACCGCCCGGAATGGCACTTCCATCTTGGTCGCCTGCTAGAACAAACCGATCGTTCGAAAGAAGCGCGCGCTTCGTACTTGCGATGCCATGAACTCGATCCCGACGCGCCCGAGCCATTGCTGGCCGCCGCGTCGGTTGATGAAATTGAAGGCGACACCGCATCGGCGCTGCGTTACGTGGAGCGCGCCGTTTCGCTTGACCGCGAGTCCGATGAGTCGCACGCGCGACGTATTCGACTGCTTTCCACCGTTGGCCGTCACGACGATGCCCGCGATGCCTTCTATGAAGCGCAAGAATTCGTGGAGAGCCCTGCTTTCTCCATGATCGCCATGGCGTCTGGTCTTGAAGAACAAGGCGATATGCCCCGAGCAGCGTGGTGCTATCGCGAAGCATTGCGCCATGATCCAGAGATGGCGGAAGTGCGCACCATGTACGCGCGCTGCCTGGCCAATCAAGGCGATCACCCCAAGGCGCTTCAGAATTACATGCATGTACTGCGCGAGCAGCCTGGTTACATTGAGGCTCTGCTTGGTTGCTCAGAGACGCTGGCGCATCTTGGCCGCGAATCCGATGCGGCGGAAAAGTTGCGCCGCGTAGTAGAAATTGAGCCAGCGAATGTGCAAGCACACCACATGCTTGGCGCCCTGGATCTGCGCGCTGCGCGCTTTGATCGAGCGGCCATTGAGTTTGAATTGGTCCTGAAGTTGGAGCCCGAACGAAATCTGGTGCGCCTTGACTTGGCCGACGCACAGTTTCGGCGCGGTCGAATCCGTGAAGCACGCGAGACCATGCGTGCGCTGCTTGCCGAAGGTCTGCCGGAAGCACCGCAGTCCGATGATCGATTTGCATCACGCCCTGAGCATGAGCGCGTGCGCACCCTCCGTGCGCATAGTGCCGTGTTTGCCCGGGCTGGCGCGCTGCTTGCCTTGTTGCGCGAGTGGGATGCGGCCGCCAAGATCATTCCCGAATTTGTGAAGCTGCACACAGCAGAGCCGGACGCGTGGCGCGCACTGGCACGAGCGCGCTTTGAATCAAACGACATCGCTGGCGGCCGCGAGGCCAGTCTGCAAGTACTGAAACTGGACCCGAAGTGCGCGCTGAGTCATCACAATTTGGCACTGGCTGCCCTGCGAACCGGCGACCTAGCAAGTGCGAGCAGTTGGGTGCGCCGCGGCTTGACGTTGGCACGCGCTGATGAAGGACTGCGCCGACTGCGCTCGCGCGTACTCCTGACGCGCGTCCGTAGCCTTGCCAAGCAGTGCACTCGGATCTTCCGGCGCAGTTAGTACAGCGCGCGCACCACACAACACCCAAAAACGACCGACGGGCGCCATTTTGAAGTGGCGCCCGTCGTGATTGTTTCAGCAGTGTCCTGCGAGCTTCCGATTAGGAAAGCAGGCTGGCGTACGGGATCAGAGCCATGAAGCGCGCGCGCTTGATGGCCTGAGCGACGCGTGACTGATCGCGGGCGGAGAGACCGGCTCGCTTACGCGAGATGATCTTGCCGTTAGAAGTGAGCACGCGACGCAGGTCGTCAATGTTCTTGTAGTCGATGGTGAGCTTCTGCTTGGCAGAACGCTCGCCGGGGGCAACGGCGACGGCGCCGAAGGCTGGTGG
>DBCE01000256.1:10325-12050 GCA_002292895.1 Phycisphaerales bacterium UBA966 | reverse complement strand
GCAAAGTCTGGCGTTGTGGCGGGGTGCCATGGCCACTACCCCCGACCTGATTCACCTGTTCAAACCCAAAGGGCAGGCAGGCCTCGCCGCCCAATACGGAAGTATCGTGGCACCACGCATCCCACTGGTAGTCGATTGTGATGACCGCGAGGGGCGCGGCGGCTTTCAAAGACTTGGACAAGGAACTGTCATGAAGATTCGAACGCTGATCGGGACGCTCGCCACTGCCGGTATCGCACTTGGACTCGGGCAAATGACCGCGACTGCAGTTCCTGGCGACGGCGGAACCAGCGATACGCAAGCTGGCCCGGATGTCATTGTTGGCGCTATCCCCGATGTGACGAAGTACGGCGGAGCCACGGTCAACGGCGCAAGCATCATGGCGTACGCCTTTGGTTCCACCAGTTGCAACATCGGCACGCAGCAACTCGATTGGTACAGCGGGACCAGCAACCATCCGATCATCCCGCAGAATGCCTACCGGATTAAGAATGGTCGCATTGAGCAGATTGGTCTCAGCTGGATGAAGCACGGCTTCTGCGCCTTGCAGCAGACGCTGTGTGGATCGTGCGCTCCCGCTGGCAGTGGCTGTCCGAGTCTCTTGGGTATCGGTTGTAGCGACCCGTACACCTCGAGCCTGAATGGGTCACAGACTGACCTAGGACCACGCTTTGAGGCCAACGCATCCACTGGCTACTTCCCCGCCACCGGCTCAACCACGTGGCCGTCGATTCCAAGCGGTCAAGGCACGATCGCCCGTCGCGTACAGATCAACGCCAATGACCTCAATCCAGCGCAGAACGCTGGCGCCGTCTACGTGGCCGAGTGCCAGTACGTGCACCCACAGGATGCCGCCAACAACAACGACAACAACAACGCCAGCTACCGGTTGTTTACGGTGGGAGCACTCTCCGGTGGGGCGTACACGATCACGCTCACTGGCTCGACATCCCAACAGAAAGCTGCCATCTACGCCTGGGCGACGGTCTCACCAACGGTGAATTACGCGGTGGCTGATGCCGCCGATGGTCGGTACATCGTTGCAAGCAATGTCACCACCAACACGGATGGTTCGTACCACTACGAGTACGCCATCTTCAACTACAACTCAGACAGTGCTGGACGCAGTTTCTCCATGCCGATTCCATCCGGCGTGACGGTGAGCAACATGACGTTCAAGGACATCGCCTATCACTCCGGCGAGCCATACAACAGCACCGACTGGACCATGACCATGGCTGGCGGCATGATGAAGTGGGAGTGCACTGAGACCTTCGCACAGAACGCCAACGCCAACGCACTCCGCTGGAGCACGCTGTACAACTTCTCGTTTGATTCAAACGGGGTGCCAGGAAATGGTAACGCAGTAATCGGGCTCTTTAAGACTGGTGGGTCGCTCGGCGTGGCAACACAGGTGCCAGTGAATCCATGCAAATTCGCCGATCTAGACTGCAACGGAATTGTGGATGGCGCCGACCTGGGGATCCTCCTGGCACACTGGGGCCTCTGCCCCGACAGCACCCCTGGATGCCTTGCTGACTTGGATCTCAACGGCGTGGTGAACGGCGCGGATCTCGGCTTCATGATGGGAAGCTGGGGCTGATCCGATTGAGCGCGGGGCATGCCCCCAACGCGTGACTGAAGAAACTCAACCGCCGCCCGGCCATTTGCCGGGCGGCGTTGTTGATTTCGGCTTACAGTTGCCACCCCGATGGCAGATCCTGC
>DBCE01000256.1:4008-10315 GCA_002292895.1 Phycisphaerales bacterium UBA966 | reverse complement strand
CCCAATGCTCCTGATCGCCCGCGCCTGGAACCAATGGCACTGGCCGCTTTCCTGGTGGCGCTGGTACTGGGTTGGTGCCCACTCACCGCTCTTGGGGCAATTGTGTTGGCGGCCATTGCGCTGCGGCGCATTCGGCGGCCGGGTGTAGCACGGACCGGAAACGGGCTGGCGATTGCAGCCATGGTGATCGCCACCGGAATACTGTTCACCGAAGGCTGGCTGCTCGGCGAATTGCAAACGGAAGTGCAAGAGTCAATGGAAGCGCAAGCAGTGGTTTCCATTGAAGCCAGCATGACCACATTGCCAGCCGTAGCGGCGGAGTGGGACGAGCGAAGCAGCCCACCCTCAGAGAACGAACGCGCAGAGTTTGCGCGGCAGATCGCGGCGCAGGCTGGTGCGGTGCGACAAGTGACCGTGACTCGCCGCAGTGTGGAAGGATTGACTGATCCCACCATCTCCACGGCGTTCAATGCCAGTTGTGAGCGCGGCACGGTGTTCGGTAACGCCACATTTGCAACGGTTCCGGCAACGTTGCCGCCAAAGTTAGTGCTTCGATCTATTGAAGTGGAATTTGCGGGCGTGCGCGCGCAGCTTCCCGCCGCAGGTGCTGGTGCCACAGCGCCACCATCGCTTCCGCCTACCCCGCCGCAGCCGGCTCCGAGCACCCCATGAATACCGACGCGATTCCTTCACCGTCAACCGCCTCGGAGCTCCATCAATCCGACACTCGCGCCAGCGGTCCGCTGCGCTGGAGTCGTTTGGCGATGGCATCGATCGTGCTTTCAGTGCTTCCGATCGGAAGCATCCTGGCGCCGCTTCTGGGAATTGTTGCGCTGTTTCGATTCCGTGGTCGCCCGGATCTTCTTGGGCGCGGGCTTGCGTGGGGCGGCATCGTGCTGGGTTTGGTTGCCAGCTCCATCATGGTGTTGTCGGCGTATGGGATCTATCGATCGTTTATCGATCTGGCGGCTCGACCAAGTACCGCGCTGCAAGCGGCGTGGACGGGTGACGCAGAACAGTTCCGGCTGCAGATGGCTGGTCCAGGGAAAGACGCCACCGCAGCCACGATCAACGAGTGGATTGCGCCGCTTCGGGAGCGCTTCGGCACGCTTGAGGCCGTGGAACTTGCCCCAAGCGCCCCGCCCGTTGCTGGCGCCACGCCGGCCACGGCGCGCACGGAGCGGGAAATGCGTGCCCTCTATGTGGCCGTATTCCGCAACGAATCAGGGGTCACCCGCCTTCCGCTTGATGTGACCTTTGAGCGCCCCGTCGGGGTGGACGCGGTGACAGCCATCTTGGTGCGCCGATTCCGCTTCGACCTCCCCGGCGGAACGCGTATCGTGTTCCCTGACGATGAACGCACCGACCCCGAGCAGCCCGCAGCAGACCCCCGCCCCTGACCACGAGGTGGTCATTGAAGTTGACGACCTGCTCATGCAGTTCGGCAGCCAGACCGTCCTGACTGGGCTGGACCTCAAGGTCCGGCGCGGCGAGACGCTGGTCATCATGGGCGGTTCCGGATGTGGCAAGAGCACCCTGCTTCGCCTGATGATCGGAGCAATCACTCCGACGCGTGGCAAGATCCGCCTCTTCGGCGAGGACATTGCTGTTGCAAGCGAATCAAACCTTGATGCACTGCGCAAGCGCTTCGGCATTCTGTTCCAGAGCGCTGCGCTCTATCAGTCCATGTCGATTGCGGAGAACGTGGCGCTACCGATGCGCGAGTTGACGGATCTTCCCAGTGATCTCATTGATCTACAGGTCAAGATGAAACTGGAAGCCGTTGGTCTACGCGAGCACGCTGACAAGTTCCCGTCGCAGATTTCCGGCGGTATGAAGAAGCGGGCTGGCCTAGCGCGCGCGCTGGCCCTTGATCCAGAAATTATTTTCTATGACGAACCAAGTGCTGGTCTTGATCCGGTGACGAGCGCGGAAATTGATCAACTGATTCTGACGCTCACCAAGAAGCTTGGCGTGACCAGCGTGGTAGTGACGCATGAAATGGACAGTGCCTTCACCATTGCTGACCGCATGGTGATGCTTGATAAGGGGCGCTGCCTGAAGATTGCGCCGCGTGCTGATTACGAGCGAATTCGCAGCGTTAGTAAAGATGAAGCGGCGGTCATGCCTGAAGATGACCGGATCGTTCGGCAGTTTATTCGCGGCGATGCGTTTGGACCGATCACCGATCGACGCACACTGACTAGTTATTCCGATGATTTGATGGGATTGCTGGGGCACATGCCCGCATCGCCGTCGATCACGCCGTCGCGCTGAAGTCGACGGATACTCACTCACTGACGCGGCGCGCCATGGAACCGGCGCGCAACCGATGTACGGATGCAGACCATGAAGCCCATTCCGAAATCACTCAACGGCAGCTGCGTCACCGTCATGGGTCTCGGTCAGTTTGGCGGCGGACTGGGAGTCACGCGCTGGCTGGTGGAACGCGGCGCACGCGTGCTGCTCACCGACCGCGATCCTGCTGAAAAGTTGGCGCGACCACTCGCGGAACTCGCGGCGTCCATCGCCGATGGGTCGGTGACGCTGCGACTTGGCGGTCATGATGAAGCGGACTTTGTGAATGCTGATTTGGTGATTGCCAACCCGGCCGTCCCAACGCCATGGAACAACATCTATCTCAGCGCGGCGCGCGCGGCGGGAACGCCGGTGACCACGGAAATCAGACTGGCAGTGGACACACTCGACCGCGATCGCACCGTTGCGGTCACTGGTAGCGCTGGCAAGAGCAGCACGGCAAGCATGCTGGCCCTCATTCTGAATGATGACGGGCGCGCCGCACAACTTGCAGGAAATATCGGCGGGTCGATCTTGAGTTCGCCGCGCGTGCCTGGCGAGTGGACGGTGCTTGAACTCTCCAGCGCCATGCTGTGGTGGCTCACCGATGGCGCCGCATGGGCGGGGCTTGAACCGTGGGCAGCGCGCGTTGCCGTGCTCACCAACTTGGCGCCAAATCATGTGGATTGGCACGGATCGTTTGAACACTATGTCACGAGCAAGTCGGGCATCCGGCGCGGCCAACGAGCGGGCGATACGTTCCTTTCGCTCTTTACCGAGGAGCAGCCCGCCGCCGCCGCGGAGGTTGCGCAGGCAACGGGCGGCGCGTGGTGGGAGGGCGCGGCGGTGCCAAACGCGGCGGAGTGCGCGGCGCTGCTGACATCCATTGATCTGCCATACGTGCCCGGCGAGCATCAACGTCGGAATGCCCGGCTGGCCGTGCTTGCGGCGGAGGCGGCGATCCGCTCAGCGGGTCAAACGCCCAACCGCGCACGGCTGGTGGCGAAGCTTGCAGAATTCCGCTCACTGCCGCATCGGTTGGAACTGGTCGGAACGCACGGCGGAATGCGCTGCTTCAATGATTCCAAGAGCACCACACCGGATGCGACGCTGTTGGCGATCACGTCATTTCCTGACCCGCGGCGCATTCACTTGATTGCGGGTGGGTACGACAAAAAGGTTGATCTGTCCGCGATCCGCGACTTGGCTCCGAAACTTGCTGGCCTCTATGCGATTGGGGCAACGGCGCCGCAATTGGCGCCCGCTCCGCCGGCGGTCGATTGCGGAACGCTGGAGCAGGCGGTGCGTGCGGCAGCCGCGCGGGCACAACCGGGCGATGTATTGCTCCTTTCACCCGCCTGCGCGAGTTGGGGGCAATTCACCAACTATGAGCACCGGGGCGATTCCTTCGCGGCATTGGTGAAGTCTCTGTAGGATTGCCGACAAAATGGCTATGAACGCTGCTATCGATCGACCCTTTCCGCGCCGCATGGCGGTCGCCGCACTTTTGACCTCTTCGGTCATCATGGCGAGTGCCGTCGTGACGGGCTGCTACAGCACCTCGGGCGGCTTCATGCCGCACACTGATGGTGGCTTCACCTATGAGTCGACGCAGTTACTGCCGACCACGGTGATGGTGCTCAATTCCTGCGACCGCTCGCCGAACCATCCCGATGGCACGCCGTTCTTCATCATGGAGATCCCGCCGGGCAAGCAGTTGACCTTCAACTTTGAAGCCGACGGTGGCGACGATCCGGTCAACCGCCCAGCACGCATGATGTACTCGCTGTGGAAGAAGGGGACGCAAACAGGCACCCTTGAGAACATCCTCAGTTGCCCAAGCGCCGCGTGCCGCAAGATTGTTGTCAGCTACCGCCCTGCCCCTGAGCAGGCGCGCCCAGACGAGTCCTACCGCATGCAAGCAGGGAGCGATACGCCCGGACCAGTAGCACAGCCGCGCGCGCCTCGCACCGACCGCCAGTCATCGGACACGTAATCGATGTCCGCCGAATATCGCATCGGCCATGGATATGACCTACACCGGCTCGAACCATGCGCGCCGCATGGCAGCGGTCGACCGTTCGTACTTGGTGGCGTGAGTTTCGAACATGATCGCGGGCCGGTAGCGCATTCGGATGGCGACGTGTTGATGCACGCGGTCACCGACGCCATTCTGGGCGCGATTGGTGCTCCTGATATTGGGCAATTGTTTCCAGATACCGCGCCCGAGAATGATGGTCGCCCCAGCCGAATATTTCTTGAAGAGGCCGTGCGCCGCATGCACGCTGCCGGCTGGACTATTGGAAACATGGACATGACGGTGATTTGCGAGCGCCCCAAATTGGGCGGGCGCAAGCAGGAAGTGGTGGCCCACCTATCCCACATCTTGGGGGTGCCCGCTGCCGACCTCAACCTGAAGGGCAAGACGCACGAACGCGTCGATGCCGTCGGCGAGGGACGAGCGATTGAGGCGCACGTGGTGGTGTTGCTCGTTCGCAAGAAGTAAGGGCGGAACCGCGGTGAAGGCGACGGAGATCGAACGATCGCCATACGATCACCGTCCTTATGCGCGCGATCATCACAGGCCAAATCGGAGTTGACAAGAAGCCCTACCTTGAGTCCTTAGTGGACGCAGCGGGAAGACGCCACAAGCAAGTGGAGTTGTTCAACGTGGGCAACATGATGTATGCGGAAGCGCCTGACGTGCGCCCGGGGCGCATCTTGGATCTGCCATGGTCGCGCTTGGCCAACCTGCGCCGCGCAGTGCTCAAGGATGTGATTGCCGCAACATCGCCGGCATCGGAGCATCCCAACCTGATCATCAATACGCATGCCACGTTCCGTTGGCGGCATGGTCTCTTCAGTGCGTTTGACTTTGATCAATTGCAGATGTTGAAGCCAGATATGTTTATCTGCTTGGTCGACAACATTGAGGTGGTCCACCACCGGCTCCACAAAGAGCATGACATTGATGCCACGCTGAAGGATTGCATGGTGTGGCGTGAAGAAGAAATCTTGGCCACTGAATTGATGGCGCAGGCACTTGGATGCGGACAGAATTTCTACATCTTGAGCCGCGGTCGCCAGCGCGACACCGTGGAAACTGCGCTGCGGCTGATCACTCGGCCGGAGATGAAGAAGGTGTATCCAAGCTTCCCGATGAGTCATGTCATGGACATGCCGGATGTGCTTGCAGAGATCGATCAGTTCCGCGACGCACTTGCGAAGCACTTTGTCACCTTTGATCCGGGTGATGTCGATGAGAAGCTGTTGCTTGATCGTGCAATCGAGGCGGCGCGCACTGGTCAGGATTTCATTGATGTTGAAGCGCATAGTTTTGGCGGACGCGCCGGCGGCCCCGCCATGCGCGTACCCGTGCGCGAGATCCTTGATATCGCGGGAGATATTGACGGCCAGATCTACATGCGTGATTTCAAGCTGATCGATCAGGCAGACATGATCGTGAGCTTGGTTCCAGAGCTTCCAAACGGTCAGCCGGGCCTTTCGAGCGGCGTGGAGCGAGAGTTGCAGCATGCCTTTGAGCACACCAAGGACGTCTATGTGGTGTGGAAGCCAAAGAAGAATCCAAGTCCGTTCATCACTGAAACGGCCACCAAGATCTTCCGAACGGTGGACGAGGCGCTCGCCCACTTTGAGGCGAAGGGCATGTTTGCGCCGACGGACCTGTTCGGGCATTGAGCACGGCGCCCGGGCCCGGGCGGGAAGCGCGGCTGGAGTGGCGTAAAGCGCCGCGGACGGCGCCGGGGAGCGCAGCGGCCACCGAGGGGGGCACGCCGTGGGTATGGCGAGTCCCGAAACCCGAGGCGTGGGCGAGCGGCAGCCGGGTTGCGGGCGAGGTTCGATGATTTGACGCCCGGTTCCGGCGATTTCGCTTCCGATTCCCTGCAGCCGGGCTACTCTTTCCTGTCGCGCCTGATAAGCCCCGCTGCCAATGACCCTGGAGCCTGCACTTGAAGATCTCGATCCGAACGATCGCCGGAGCCGCCCT
>DBCE01000256.1:0-3957 GCA_002292895.1 Phycisphaerales bacterium UBA966 | reverse complement strand
ATTGGTGCCATCCCATTCAATGATGGTCCGGGGGTGCTTGGAGTGACGTTCCGCACGTGGGCACCCAATGCAACAGCAGTGGCGGTGGTCGGGACCTTCAATAACTGGAGCGCCACATCGCATCCGTTGTCGAGCGAAGGCAATGGATGGTGGTCGCGCGATGTAGCCCTCATCCAAGCGGGCGCGCAATACAAGTTTGCTATCACGCGCGGTGCCACCACGCAGTGGAAGAATGATGCGCGCGCACGGAAACTCACCAACTCGATTGGTAACTCCGTGGTCTACAACCCGAATGGGTACGCGTGGCAGTCGAACAATTTCCAGATGCCGGCGTGGACCAACATCGTGGCGTATGAGATGCACATCGGCACGTTTCATGTGCCCACTGGTGCTGCGCTTCCCGGCACGTTTGCTACGGCAACCGCCAAACTCGACCACCTGCAGGCACTCGGCGTCAACGCACTGGAACTGATGCCAACCAATGAATTTGCGGGCGACATCAGTTGGGGCTACAACCCAGCGCACCCATTCAGCGTGGAGAGTTCCTACGGCGGCCCGGATGCACTGAAGGCCTTTGTTGATGCGGCACATCAGCGCGGAATTGCCGTCATGGGCGATGTGGTGTTCAACCACTTCGGACCGTCGGACATGGACCTTTGGCAGTATGACGGATGGAGTAGCAGCAGCAGCACGGGGGGTATCTTCTTCTACGAAGACGCCAACGCCAGTACGCCATGGGGAGCACGCCCCAACTACGGCAGAGGCGAAGTGCGCACGTATCTCAAGGAAAATGCGATGATGTGGCTCGACGAGTTCCGGCTCGACGGGCTGCGCTTTGATGGCACAAAGTTCATGCGTCTCCGTGATTACGCTGGACCAGAGATTCCCGATGGCTGGAGCATCCTGCAGTGGTGCAACGAGTCCGCGGACGCACAGTTTCCTGGCAAGCTCATGGTGGCTGAAGATCTGGGCGACAACGCGTGGATCACCAAGACCACCGGCGCCGGCGGCGCTGGCTTTGACTCACAGTGGGACGGCTCGTTTGCATTCCCAGTGCGTTCGGCGCTGGAAGCGGCAAGCGATTCATCGCGCGACATGTTTGCCGTGCGCGACGCAATCAACAAGAACTTCAACGGCTCGATGCAACAGCGCATCATCTACACCGAGAATCATGACGAAGTGGCCAACGGCCGAAGCCGCGTTCCGGAGACCATCTGGCCGGGGAACGCCGGTAGTTGGTTTAGCCGTAAGCGCTCCACGTTGGGGGCAGCGTTGGTGATGACCGCTCCAGGCATTCCGATGATCTTCCAAGGGCAAGAGTTCTTGGAGGATGGTTACTTTGCTGCCGAGGACCGGCTGGATTGGAACAAGGCGACCACTTACAGCAAGGTCACCGACCTATACCGCAGCTTGATCCGGCTGCGCCGCAATCTGGACGGCACCAGCCGCGGATTGAGTGGTGCGTTTACCAATGTCTTCCATGTGAACAACAACGCGAAGGTGCTGGGCTTCCATCGGTGGCAGAATGGCGGCACGGGTGATGACGTGGTGGTGCTCACCAACTTCAGCAATGTTTCCTACCCCAACTACCGCGTTGGTTTGCCCCGCGGCGGACTGTGGCGGGTGCGCTTCAACAGCGATTCCACCGCCTACTCGGCCGATTACGGCAACTACGCCGCCACCGACGTCACCGCAGACAACTCCGGCTACGACGGGCTGCCGTTCAGTGGGAACTTCCGATTTGGCCCGTACACCTCGGTGATCTTTAGTCAGTCGGCGCCGAGCCCGTTTGACCTGAACGGTGACTGGATGGTTGGCGGGGCCGACCTGGGCATGGTTCTAGGCCAGTGGGGTGGGCCGGGAACGGCCGACTTCAATGGAGACGGCATCGTCAATGGCGCGGACATCGCACCGCTACTCGGCGCGTGGGGCGTGGTCCAATAACCATGTTAATACTGCCGCGGCAAACACGCGCAGATTTCCTGTGCGATCAGTCCTTCACGCCACCGAATGCTGGCAGGTAGCCGGTCTTGAAGTACTCGCCAACCATGCGGTCGGTGTTGAAGATAGCTGGCACCGTGGTAGCGGAGCGGATCGCTCGCGCAATCCACTTGGTGGGCAGGCCGTCGGCGCCGAGGTCATAGAACTCAGGTACCACCTGCTGCTCAAGCAAGCTGTACAGGCTCTCGGCATCAGCCGCGTTCTGCACTTCGTTATCCGGGTTCTCACTGCCATCGCCGATCGCCCAGCCGTTGGTGCCGTCGTAGGACTCTGGCCACCAGCCGTCAAGAACGCTCAGGTTGATACCGCCATGCAGCGGTGGCTTCATCCCGCTTGTGCCACTGGCTTCATAAGGGCGTAGCGGGTTGTTCAACCAGACGTCGCAGCCAGAGGTGAGCATGCGCCCAACTTCCATGTCGTATTCCTCGATGAGGGCAACGCGACCTTGGAAGCCAGCGTCATGCGCAAATCGCCAAATCATCTGCGCAAACTCTTGCCCACCCATGTCCTTGGGGTGCGCTTTGCCAGCAAACACGATCTGTACTGGGCGATTTTTGGCGGTCAGAATGCGCAAGATGCGTTCCACATCATGGAAGATCAACGGCGCGCGCTTGTAGGTTGCAAAGCGGCGCGCAAACCCGATGGTGAGGGCGTCGTCGCGGAATGCTTCGCCAGCACACATGAGGTCCAGCGGACCTTCGCCGCGCGCCATGGCCTGTCGACGCAGGCGCGTTCGCACGAATCCAACCAACTTGTGGCGGAGCGCGCAGCGCATGGCCCAGAAGTCTGCGCGTCCAACAGACGGGACCGCCGCCCATGGGTTGGAGTCCGGCGATGAATTGCCAATATCAATGCCAACCGAGCGGCGCCAGAAGGAGCGCGCCTCCGGGGCAATCCACGTGGGTATATGAATGCCGTTGGTGACGCTGCCGATCGGAACGTCCGCTACGGGGCGGCCAAACACCTCGGTCCACATTTCGCGACTGACGCGGCCATGCAACTTGGAGACGCCGTTCACGCGCTCGGCAAGCCGGAGTGCCAACACCGTCATGCAAATAGGACCGCTGCCGGGGCGCTCGCGTCCAAACTGCGCGAACGATTCCTGCGTGAATCCCGCGTTGCGGAGTGGGCGGCGCAGGGCTTTCCAGCACATCTCTACGTCGTAACGATCGTGGCCCGCTGGCACCGGGGTGTGCGTGGTGAATACGGTGGTTTGCCGAACGCGCTGCACCGCGGCATCAAGAGTCATTCCTCGTGAAACCAATTGCGAAAGGCGCTTCAGGCCGGCAAATGCAGCGTGACCCTCGTTGAGATGGAAGACCGTGGCCTTCTCCTTCACCTTTGCCAACGCCAAGATGCCGCCGACGCCAAGCAGTACCTGCTGACGCATGCGGAGTTCGGGTTCACCCTGATACAGCGCGTTGGTCAGCAGGCGATCGCGCTTGCGGTTCTCGGGGATATCCGCGTCGAGCAGATAGAGCGGGACGCGACCCACTTGCAGTTTCCAAATTTTGGCGCGCACCAGGTTGGGACCAATCGGAACGTCCACATGTGCGCGCGTATCAATGATCGGCCAACGGTCAAAGTCGTAGTTTGGGTGCAGCACGCGCGTACTGCCATCGCCGCGGAATTCCTGCAGGTAATAGCCCTGCCGATAGAGAAGTCCAACGCCCACGAGCGGGATGCCCAAGTCCGATGCGCTCTTCAGGTGGTCGCCCGCCAAGACTCCAAGTCCACCGGCGTACTGCTGCATGCTTTCGTGAATGGCAAACTCGCTTGAGAAGTAAGCGATGCGCATCCCCGGTGTTTCCGCGGCGTAGGTTTGCTCATACCACGAAGCGGTCTCGTAGTAACTCCTGCGGGCATCCACTGCGTCAGAGACGAGCGCACGGAATCGCTCGTCAGCGATCTTGGCCTCCAGAATGGCGGGGTCGATCCCCGTCAAGACGCCGCTTG
>DBCE01000180.1:12445-14059 GCA_002292895.1 Phycisphaerales bacterium UBA966 | reverse complement strand
TTGCTTGACGACGTATTGGCCGGTGTCTACGCGTGCATGGTCATGCACGTGGTTGGCCCGCTCGCTGGGTAAGTTTGTTACGGCGCGTGAGGTAGCGGTGGTACCGGTGTTGCGGTCGGCGTTGGCGCTGCCTTTGCGGGCGTCGGCGCTGAGCCTGGATTTGTAGCCGGCACCGCGGCGCGTGGCGTGAATGCTTGCCGCGACATATCGATCGCCGCCAACGCCACCAACTGTGCTACTTCGGCGGCCAGACTGGCATCAATCTTCGCTACTTCATCAGTGACTTGGTGGTAGTCCTCATGGTCTTCCACGGAGAAGAGCACGGCGGGCACTTTCATAGCAAGAAACGGGCCTTGGTCGCTGCGATCAAGCCAGTCGGGGTGTTCATCCGTCCGCAGTTTGAGGCCGATTGCTTCATTGGCCGCGCGCAACGCTGCGGTTACTGGTGCGCCAGTTTCACCGCCATCAATATAAATCTGTCGCGCCGGACCGCGGCTAATCATGTCCATGTTGAAGACGCCGCGAATCTCCCCCAGTGGCACCGTGGGCGCCTTTGCATAGGCCTTGGAACCCAAGAGTCCTGCCTCTTCACCATTGAAAGCAATGAAGATCACCGTGCATGCGGGACCTTGACCTGCAGCGCTGCATGCCTTCATGGCGCGCGCCACGGCCAGCATGCCTGCGATCCCGGACGCGTTGTCATCGGCGCCGTTATAGATCTTGTCGTCACCACTGCGGCGGGGACGCATGTGGTCGTAATGCGCGCTGACGATGATGTATCCCGTACCTGCGCCCGTCACTGTGCTGCCATTGGCACTCGGACCGGGAAACACCGCCACCAGGTTCGGGCCGGTCTCTGGATTCTTGTCGATCGGTTGCCGAAATGAATCACTGGTCACGCCGGGCTTCAAGCCGATCGACGTGAACTTTTCAGTAATCCAGACGGCCGCTTTCTCTGCAAACGGGCTGCGAAAGAAGCGCCCGCCCATGTCGTCACTTGCAAGTGCGGTGACGTCGCTACGAACATCATCGGCGGTGATGGCGCTCCGCACCGTGGTGAGCGGGCGCGTGGTGGCGACGGGGTCACCGGCAAACGCCGGCGTGCCAATCGGGGCGCACCACAGTGATGCCGCGAGTGCGACGATGGGGGTGGAAGAGTGCTTCATGAAATGACCTTTGAGTGCGTTACAAGTACGGTTTGGACTGGGTGACGTCAGTCGTTCAGCGTTCATGCGCAACCAAATCTTCATAGGTTTCGCGACGACGAACGGTGGTGAATTCCATGCCGTCCACCAAGACCTCTGCCGGAAGTGGCGAACTGTTGTAGCGGCTCGCCATTGACATGCCGTACGCACCGGCGGTGAAGATCGCAAGTAAATCACCGCGCGCCACGGGCGGCATGGCGCGGTCGAGTGCTAAGTAGTCACCAGTTTCGCACAGCGGGCCAACCACATCAACATTCACAAGGCCGGTCATCTCTGGGTTCTCCTCACGCCGCGTTGGTATGAACGACGCAGGCGTGTCAGTCGGCCAGATGAAGTGGAATGCGTCGTAGTGGCTGGGGCGGAGGAGGGCGTTCATACCCGCATCGCAGATGGCAAACGTCTTGTCGCC
>DBCE01000180.1:8980-12358 GCA_002292895.1 Phycisphaerales bacterium UBA966 | reverse complement strand
GATCGCCCGGGCTCAAGGACGATGCGTAACCCCGCGCGCACGGCTGGCAGCAGCAGCGGAACAATAGCGCGCGCGTAATCAAGAGCGGCAGGGCTCTTGCCAGTTTCATAATCAGCCGCGAAGCCGCCGCCGACATCAAGGACGCTCACGGTGAATCCTTCGGCGATCAATTCATCGCGCAATGCCAATGCTTTGCGGACTGCCTCAACATACGGTTCCGTGGTGTACACCGGCGAACCAATGTGTAAGTGCAATCCAACCAAGCGTGCGTGTTGGTCGCGTCCGTAGGTTCGGAAGAATGCGCGGGCGCGTTCAATATCTACGCCGAACTTTGTTTCCTTGGTGCCAGTGGTGGTGAATCGATGCGTGTGCGGATCAACATCCGGATTGATACGGAGCGCGCATTCGCACGTGGCGTTGCGTTCCTTCGCAATACGCGCGATGTTTACAAACTCCTCTTCGCTCTCAACGTTAAAGAGATAGATGTGCGCATCAAGTGCGGCTGTAATTTCATCATCGCGCTTGCCAACGCCGGCGTAGACGATCGTTGACGGTGGTGCGCCCGCCGCACGCGCGCGGAAGAGTTCGCCGCCAGAGACAACATCCATACCTGCTCCGCATTCCACCAGCGTGCGGCACACCGATAGATTTCCGCAACTCTTGACGGAGTAACAGATCAATGGATTGACTTCAGCAAAGGCCATAGCGATGCGCCGGTGATGTTCAACCAACGTGGCGCGGCTGTACACGTAGCAGGGCGTGCCAACAGCGCTGGCGATATCGCGGGCGGTAACGCTTTCGCAGTGCAACGATCCGTCGTAGTAGTTGAAGAAGTCCATGAGCGGCGCAGTGTATGAGTTGCGCTGCGGAATGCGTCAATCGGCAGCGGATGCAACTGCGACTGCCTTGGGCGCAGTGGGTGACTTTGACTTGGGCGACTGCTTCGCCGCAGGTGCGCGGGTGCTCGCGCCTGCACTGGCACGCTTGGGTGCCTTGCCGCTCCCAAGCACGCTTTGTGCAAGTGTTCCAAGTATTGCAAAGCTGACCAGCACGATCAACCATCCGCGTGCGCCGGTTGGCATTGGTTCGTACCCGTGCGTCGCTAAGAGCGGAAGCGCGCCGACAACCAGCAGCCATGCGCCCGCCAGGCTGGTCAGAATGCGTGCCACCAGCGTGGTTGCCAGGAGGCCCATCAGGAATCCAGCCACTGCGCCAGCACTGATGGACGCGGTGAGCAGCGTTCGATACGCCGGTGCGGTCTCTTGAAATGCAATCTCCACGCGATTGCCGGCTCGATGCGCCACATCCACCGTTGATTGCAGCATTCGATCACCAGCGGGCAACGCACTATCGGCAGCATCACTCAGTGCCGCATCGGTGGCGGTGCGGTTAGGGTTGCCTTCTTCGTCTCTGCGTGGACCAACCAGAATCTCTAAGAGATGTTTGCCTGCTCGACTTCCTTCGCCGGGGTTCGCCGTTTCGCGCGCGTTCGCTACCAGTGCGTGGTTCAGGTCGCGCGGGGCGGTATCCAGCGTGCCGCCAGCGATGATGGCAAATGCAATGAGGGCTCCAACCGCGGCGCCCACCACGCCAGCCATTAATCCAACCGTGGGTCGGTAGAGCAGAGCGCCGGCAAGCAGTCCCGCAACCGCACCGAACGCTGCCGCTGCCCACAGTGGTACGCCCGGCAGAAGCGCGCGCGCTACAACCACTGATCCCAGGAACCCCACCAGCATGGCCGCCAAGACCACCGCCGGTCGCAGTAGCTGCGCGCCAAAGAGGAGTAGCAGCGTGGCGCCGACCATGGTGCCAACCAAGACGCCCTTGGCGGAGGGTGCCAAGTCAGTCATGGCGAGCATTTCAGGCGTGGAAATCGGTAGCAGGTCGGTCATCATGGTGTCCCTTGCGCATGGTGAGGTGTCATGGCACTATCGGCTCGCCTAGCCTGTCGCCTGTGAAAGACGCTTCCTCCGCGCATGAACATCCCGCCCCTGGCACTGGTGGGGCATCTGGGCACCCAGCGAACGGTCTTGCCGGTTCGCAGAGCCCGTACCTCTTGCAGCACGCGCATAACCCGGTGGCATGGTTGCCGTGGGGTCCGGAGGCTATTGCAGAAGCGCGCCGGCGCGGAGTGCCGCTCTTTGTCTCCATCGGATACAGCACGTGCTATTGGTGCCATGTCATGGAGCGCGAAAGCTTTGAGAGTGTGGTGGTGGCGGGGCACTTGAATGCTGGATTCGTTCCAGTGAAAGTTGACCGCGAGCAGCGCCCCGATGTGGACGAACTCATGATGACTGCGTGCCAGGTGTTCACACAGCTCACGGAGGGTCGCTCCAGCGGTGGCTGGCCACTCAATGTATTTCTTGATCCAGACTCGCTCGAGCCATTCTTCTGCGGCACGTACTTCCCGCCGCAGACTGCGTTCGGCAGACCGTCATTTGTGGAGCTCCTGCGAGCGGTGACTGGCGCATGGCAGCAGGACCGCGCCGCCATGGCGCAGCAGGCGCGGCGCATTGCGGACGTGGTGCGGCGGCAGATGGCGTTGCCAGCTGCAGGCGATGTCACGGATGCAACTGCGCTTGGTAGCGAAGAAACCGTTGGGCAAGTGTCCTCAGCATTGATGCGCATGTCGGATCCAACCAATGGAGGATTTGGCGGTGCGCCCAAGTTCCCGACGCCGCCGTATCCGCGCTTCCTGCTAGAAACAGGCGCGGGGTCTGTTGATCAAGTACTTCGTCACACCCTGGATGCCATGGCCATCGGCGGGATCTTTGATCAAGTGGGCGGCGGATTTCATCGCTACGCAGTTGATGCCACGTGGACGGTGCCGCACTTTGAGAAGATGCTCTACGACAACGGACAATTAGCTTCGCTGTATGCCGATGCGTTTCGTCGCTGGGGTGATTCGTTGCATGCAGAAACTGCGCGGCGTACCTGCGAATATGTGATTCGCGAGATGGTTGGCGAAGATGGAAGATTTCTCAGTGCGCAAGATGCGGAAGTCGCAGCGCGCGAAGGCGCCAATTACGTGTGGACGCCGCAGGAAGCGCGCGCGGATCTGGAGAGCGCCGGTTGTGCAGATGATGTTGCGTTTGCATTTCGCGTGTACGGGCTTGACGGCGCTGCCAATTTCAAAGACCCGCATCATCCGGATGCGCCGGCCGTTCACGTGTTGCGATTGTCGGAGCGCCCCGATCAATTGGCTCGTTCCATGGGCATCACTGACGCCGAGTTCCGAACGCGCCGCGCCCGTGTTGATGCCGTCCTGTTAGCAGCGCGCATGCTCCGTCCGCAACCGATGACCGATGACAAGACGATCGCAGCATGGTCAGGCTTGATGGCAGAAGGTCTTGCCGATGCGGCCGACGCGTTGGGCGA
>DBCE01000180.1:0-8863 GCA_002292895.1 Phycisphaerales bacterium UBA966 | reverse complement strand
ACGTGGCGTGGCGGTACAGCATCGGTGGACGGGTTTCTGGAGGACTACGCACACATGGCGAACGCGTGCCTGGCGCTGGCGCATGCAAGCGGTGATTGGCGCTGGCGCACCGAGGCGCGCGCCCTCATTGCGGCTGCGGAGGTTCGATTCCTGGATCCGGTCAGCGGTGCATGGTTTGACTCTCCGGCTCACGCCCCGGATCTCTTCACCCGGGTGCGGAGCGTTGACGACGGTGCGGTGCCCAGTGGGACGTCAAGCATTCTGCGCGCCATGGCCGTCCTTGCCACGGCCGAACGCGATGCCCCGATGCTCCTGCGCGCCCAGCGCGCCATTGCAGCCATTGCGCCTGCGCTGCGCGAACAGCCCGTGGCGGCAAGCGCAACGGTGCTGGCCGCGCGACGCGTAGCGAAGGCGTTCAGCGACGCAGGCGGCGATCTTCAAGGATGATTGGTGAGTGGTGAAAGACGAATCGCTAGACTTCCGGCTTCCCATTCTGAGCGCGGCGCGCACATACACATGCCATTCAAAGTAGCACTCATCTCCACCGGCGGCACTATCGAGAAGACGTACGACGAGCTGCACGGCGTGTTGCACAATCGACTGAGTGTCTTGGATGCCATTCTTGCGTCCCTTGAATTGGACGGCGTGGAGATCACCCGAGTGCCGCTGATGAATAAGGACAGTCTCGATATGAATGAGGCTGACCATGCACTCATTGCAGATCGAACTTTGGCGCTTTGCGCTGATCATGACGGCATCGTGATTGTGCATGGCACCGATCGCCTGACGGTCACTGGCGAACGCATTCATGCGAAGATGCAAGCGACCGGCGGATGCGGCAGGGCGGTGGTGCTCACTGGCGCCATGCGTCCCTATGAACTTCGGCGCACGGATTCAGTGCAGAATTTGACTGAAGCACTCTGTGCTGTGCAGATTCTGCCGCCCGGGGTGTACGCATCCATGCACAACCGCGTGCTGGCATTTCCTGGCGTCCGCAAGGACTACCAGCGCATGGCATTCGTCAAGGATTGATCGTTCAGGACGATCCCCGTCACTTCGCCCGCAACGAATCGAACCACTTCTTCCACTCCGCAGCTGCGCGCCCATAGGTGCCACGGTGGTTGGCATCCGGGCCAGCGCTGATGGCTTCCACGGTATTGCTGCCTAGCGCACGTTGATACATGGAGGGAAGCTGCGCAAGACCAATGGTCAGGCACTCATCGATATCGCCGTAATACATGCGAACGTTGCTCTTCACCTGCCATCGGTAGGCGTGCAACTTCTGAATGAGCGTGCAGTACATGGTGCCTGCAAAATAGTTCGGATCGAAATACTCCTTGCGAATCAGTTTGTGCAGATCACCAGGCCATGGCTCCGTGTACGGCTCTTTCATGTAGATCTTGCGCGCCAATTCATATTGCTCGTCAGTGAAGAGCGCTTTGGCAAGGCCCGGAACGCCGTAGTACTCCTCATAGGAGAACGCGGTCAAGATGAACATGGCGGACACCCATGGCGCGTCGATCGAACGCGGATGGTTCAGGAAGCCGCTGAGCATGACATATCCATCGCATTGCGCAGCGGCAGTGCCGACCGCCGCTACTGCCACGTTGTTCTTCTCAAGGACTTCAAGGAAGCACATAGTCACCACACCCCCTTGCGACCAGCCAGTCAGGAACAGTTCCTTGGCTGAGATTCCCTCCTTAGCCATCACTGCCAGCGAGGATCGGTACATGTCCATACATGCCTGTTGCTGGCTACCGATCACCATGTAGCCATCCTTCTCAGTGGACGTTCCCATACCGAAATAGTCAGCGCCGATGACTACATATCCCTGACCAGCAAACTGCGCGATCATCAATTGCGTTTCCGGCGACTCCTCCGGGAACGATGGGACCGCGTGCTTCTCCATCACGGTGCCGTGTTGGTAGGACACCATCGGCATGGACTTGTCTGCGGTCTCCGGAATGGCAATCAGTCCCGATGCAATGGTGGGGCGGTTGTTGCGCTCCGGGATGACGGATGGGTAAGTCACCCGGTACATCTTCACCGCGTTGCGCGCGGGCGTGTACGTGACTGGCAACCCGGTGAATGCGGGCGTGGCCTTGGTCAAAATCTGATTGAGCTGGTCAACGTCATAGCGGCCGATGAGTTCGTACTGAACCCCGGATGCCACGGGTACGGCCACTGCCGGCACCTTCTGTGCGTCCTCATGCCGTGCGGTTGGGAGCGGCGCAAGCCCCGCAAGCAGCATCATTCCGGACAGTGAAAGGACGAGATACGGTGCAAATTTCATAGCGATTCCTATGGTTCCTGTCCGGGTGATGAAGGCCACTTGGCAGTTTCTTCCTGCATGTAGTCACGTGGTTTGTAGAGATAGCCAACAATCAAGAACGCCACCGATGCCACTGCCATCAGTTTGGTGAAGAACCAGTAGTAGTCCGCGCCGACCAGTGTGGAGTTGCCGTCGGCATCCATGGTGAATCGATTGACTAATGCGGTGAGTGTGTTGCCCGCTGCAACGCTCAAGAGATAGAGACTCATGACGAAGCTCTTCATCGCGGGTGGAGCTTGCGTATAGCTGAATTCCAAGCAGGTGATAGACACCAGTACTTCTGCGGCGGTAATGACCACGTACGCCAGCAACTGCCATGCGATCGATGGCCAGTCTGCCTCAGAGCGCGATCCATCCATCTGAATCACGATGCCGCCTGCAGCCAATGCCTGTGACATCGAGGCGCTCCACTTGGCATCATCCGGCGCTGCGGTCTTGGTGAGTTCTTCAATGGTCACGGCAGTGGCATTGCGTTCCTCAGCTCGGAGTGCAGCAGCAGTAGCGGTGATGTCAACACGATTGCTGGAAACCATCGGTGCAACCGTGGTGCGGAATGCTGCTTCCGCGGTGTCGATCTTGGCTTGCGCTGCTGCGCTGATGGCAAATGCAGCAATGGTCAGGAAGAATCCAGCGGCAATCTTGCGGATCGGAGTGAGCGTTACAAACCGACCCAGGAACGGATAAATCAGGTAGGAAAACAGTGGAATGAACACCAGGATCAACAGAGGGTTGATCGCCTGAACCTGTGACTCCAACCAACGGATGCCTAGGAAATTGCAGTTCATCTGCGCGGCTTGCAGCACCCACGCACCGCCAGTTTGGTCATAGAGCGACCAGAACACTGCAACAAACACGTACACCGCTGCCAACTTAGCAAGCACCCGCAATCCGCCGCCGGAGAGTGTCTCGGTGACGAATCCAAACCCACGTGCTGGAATATGCACAAACTTGTTTCGCCCCATCCAGAAGACGATGGTGGCAAGACCCATGAGAACGCCCGGAACTCCGAATGCCCAACCCGGACCGTAGTTGTGCAGGAGCCACGGAGTGAGCAGGGTGGAGAAGAATGATCCAAAGTTGATCGCAAAGTAGAACCATCCAAACACGCGTGTGAGCAAGTGCTTGTTGCTTGCACCGAACTGATCGCCCACATGGGCTGAGACGCATGGCTTGATTCCCCCTGAGCCCACCGCCACCAGGAACAAACCAGTGAGTAGCCACGTGCGCGGTTCAAAGGTTGCTTGCAGCGCGGCGGGTGGAAGATCAATGCAGGCGAGTGCCAAGTGGCCGGCGCAATACACCAGCGAAAGAAGCAGAATGGTTCGGTACTTGCCCAGGATGGCGTCGGCGAGAATCGCACCAAAGATCGGAGTGAAATACGCGCTCGCCACAAACCAGTGCATCCATTCGCGCGATTGGGTTTCGGTCATGTACGCCGGAGCTGCCTGTGAGCTCATCAGGTACTGCGACATAAAGACCACCAAGATCGTCTTCATCCCATAGAAGGAGAAGCGTTCCGCAGCCTCATTTCCAACGATGTAGGGGATTCCCTTGGGTAGTTCGCGTGATGGGACCGGGGCCGTGAGATATTGGGCGGTGCTCATGAGCCGAGAAGTGTATAGATTGAGTTGCCATGGAGCCTCAGCCGCCCAAATCCCCAGCACTGCCACGTGGCGTGCAAACGCTGCCCAAGCGGCTGATTCCGTTGCGCCGGCCGCCAATACTCTCGGTAGTGGAGGGGCGATTTGTGCCAGCCGGCACCGATGGCATCACGCTTGATGCCGTAAACACTGCGTGGGAATCACTCTGCGCGCGCGTTCCGAGAGCACACGATGGCCCCATGCTCCATGTCTTGGGCACCAGTCGGAACGGCCACGGTGGTGTGACCATTCATTGCGTTCCCACCAGTTACCGATTTCATGCCGTTGCCCGGGAAGGATTGGATACAGGCGTTCGACCCATTGGGGTGAAGGCGGTGTGTTTCACGCCCACCGGGCAGATACTGATGGCGCAGCGTGGCCCAGAGACGCTCAATTACGCCGGCATGTGGGAGTTTGCACCCGCGGGCACGCTTGAGCCGGGCGTTTCGCCCGCCGACATGATCTTGCGCGAACTTCAGGAAGAGACTGGCTGGACTGCCAGTGCGCCGCCCGTGGCACGCGCGCTCGCCTTTGATCCGGTGGTCCGCAGTTGGGAAGTGCTGTACGTGATTGATGTGCTGCCGCCCGCTGTTCCGTTACAGACGTGGGAGTGCAGCGAACTGCGCCAAGTGAATCCCGGCGAGTGGCCCGAGCCGCTTGCGCCAGTTGCAGCGCAAATGCTGCCCATTGTGGAGGCGGAACGCCGTGTACGCGCGCGCTAACCGTAGACCAAGTGAAGATCCGCCCAACGGTCCGTCGGTGACGGCGGCGGATGTTGTGTTGCGCAGCGAACGCGACGCAGTGCTACTCAAGCCAGCGGGACTTTCCAGCGAGGCACCAGCAACCAATGGAAAGGGTCCTGCCACGCTGCTGGTGCAAGCACGTGCACTTCTTGCCTGGCCCGAAGCGCAGTTGCCGCACCGGATTGATCGCCCAACCCGTGGATTTGTAGTGGTCGCGCGCGATAGCGCCGCCGTGGCAGCGCACAATGAGGCGATTCGGGCAGGGCGGTGGACCAAGCACTACCTAGCGCGGATTGCTGCTTCTGGCACACCAGTAGATGCTCGTGCGCTCATCGGTCAGCATCACGCCTACCTGCGCCGCGATGGTGCGGTTGCTCGAGTGGTGCGTTCTGGTGGAGATCCATCAACGCTGGTGATTGAAGCGATCGCCCCCGCGCCTGCGGCCCCCGGCGAGTGGCATGCAGTCATTCGATTGGTCACTGGTCGATTCCATCAGATTCGCGCCATGCTGAGTGCATTGGGCTTCCCGCTTGTTGGTGATCAGGAGTACGGGGGCACGCGGGGTCACATGTACCTCGATCATGCATCGCTGTGGTTTCCATCCATTGTGGACGGCGCAATGCAGCGTGCGTGGCTGCCGACAGATCCGCGTCGCGAGCCGGTCGATCCGTCCATCATCAGCGCGTTGGCAAGTGCTCAACCGATGGAAGCGCAGCGTTAACGGCTCACCCAGCGAATGTGTCCAAGGCGATTGGTCACAAACTGGCTTGCCGCACGCCGGGTAGCGCGTGCATTCTCTGCATTCTTCAGCGCGCCGAGTTCGCCAACCAAGGTGGCGGGGCTGAGGAGATCAACAAACCCTGGAGTCTTGTCAACCAGTGAAACACTGGCGCCGGTGATTTCTAATCCGATGGCTTCGTCTGCTGGCTTACCGCCATCGATCCAAGCAAATCCACCGCCGATGTACACGCCAACTTCGCCGTTGGACACCACCACAAATCGAATGGAGAGGTTGGTGGAACTTGGTTCCACCGGAGTGCGTCCGGCCCTGGGTCGCCACAGCACTTCAATGTGCAAGAATCGACCGTTCTTGGCGGTGCCAGTAGCTAGCTCTTCGTAGGGGATGTCACTGAAGACCACCGTTGTCTGAGCAGGCTCAATGGCGTAGGTGCCGGTGGTGAACTCAGAAGTCAGCCGGACTGCGGTATCTCCAGAGCCAACAATTTCTACCGCTCCGCCCGGGGTAATTGAACATCCTGCGCTCGCTAAGAGCCATGCAGTAGCAGCCGTGGCAATCATCCGCGCCAGGCCAAGATTCATCGCATATCCCGCGAGAGATCACCTTCTGTAGACGCCGGGCGCTGTTGCACTGCACGTGCTGCGGGCGAATCAATGCCAAGAATCGCAAACGGATCGCGCTCAGCAATCGCGCGGAGGGCGATGCGTGGAATCGCTGGCAACTGGGTGCCGTGTGCAAATGCATTCACGGAGTAGAGATTCTCAATGGCCTTCGCTGGCAAGTCATACGGGAAGCCGCTTCCAAAGAAGAGCTTCTCCAAGACGCCCAAACTCTGCGCGCTGAGGAGCGCGTTATAGAGTTGCCACGGGCGACCAGACACGCCGCTGATTTCTGCGTGGACGTTCTGATGCTTCATGAGCATGGCGAGGCATTCGTCAATCCACGGCCATCCAAGTTCGCCAATCACGATCCGCAGTTTCGGATGTGCGCGCGCTACTTCATCAAAGCCAGCGGGTCGATCGAACTCCAACGAGCCACTTGCTACCAGCGGACCGGGTCGGCCGATGAAGAGTGGAAGACCCAGCGCTTCGATCCGCGCATAGAGACGCATGGCATCGGAGTGCGTTGGATGGAATCCTTGCGCGCTTGGGGAGATGGTGACGCCCACCAGTCCAAGGTCAACAGCGCGTTCAAGTTGTGTTGCAGCGTCGCTCGCCATCGGATCAATACCGGCAACGCCAGCAAGGCGGCCAGGATTGGAGCGAACAACTTCCGCCACAAACTCATTGGGGATACCAGCATCAAGAAGCTTGGAGCGAAATCCGTGCACCAATGCGGCTGCCACGGGCTCGATGGCGCGGTCAAGTGCCGCAGCCGTCGACTCCAAGCGGGTGCCACGAAGTGCGGTGAAGCGGCGGAGCGCTTCAGCAGTTTCGCGACCAAGTTGTTCAGGCGAATTAAATACTCGTGTAGAGCAGTCAACGATCATTGGAACGACTCACTTTCTCGGCGTCCTGCCGCTGCGGCACCCATCCGTGGGGGCGCGATTGTGACATGCAAATCAAAGTGTAGCGGGCTTTACTGGTTCTTCGGTCGAACAGCCCGGTGGAGAACGCAAATCCCCATGGTGAGTGGCGCGGCGCTGCACTGTTCAAAGCCAGTTTCTTGCAGTTTTTGCGCAAATTCGCGCGGCTGCAGGAACGTGCTCACCGAGCGCGGGAGATAGTGATAAGCACCCGAAGCGTCCCGCGCCACCATGGAGGCCGTCCACGGCATGATGCGCTTGGTGTACAGATTGCTTCCCCAGCGAACGATTGGATTGGTTGGGTCCGCAAATTCCAAGACCACCAGTCGACCGCCCGGACGCAGTACTCGGAAGAACTCGGCGAGCGCGCGTGCGGGCACCGCAACGTTTCGGATTCCAAACGCAATCGAAACCACATCAAAGGATTGATCGGGGAATGCCAACTGCATGGCGTCGCCTTGGTGATACGTGACCGAGGTGCGCGCAGTTGGTGCGCTTATTGAAGTGCCCGCCGAGTCGGCGCGCGGCGCGCCGCTGTTCCGACGTCCCTTGTCCCGCGCAATGGCAAGCATTTCCGGGGTGAAATCCACGCCGGTCACTTCAGCAGCGCCGGCATCCGCAAACGCCTCCGCCAGATCGCCGGTACCGCACGCAACATCAAGAACGCGGGTGGTGGCATTCACGCCAGCGGCCCGAACTGCAGCGCGGCGCCAGCGTTGATCCTGAAAGAATGAGTGCAAACGATTGTTCAGGTCGTAACTGCCTGCGATAGCGGCAAACATGCCTTGCACCTTGCGCGCCTTCTCGGCGTCAATGTGCGGGCTGTCGCGCAGCGCTTCCTGGGTCCAGATGGGTCCGATTTCGACCATTTAGACGATGGTAGGCGGTTCTGCGGACCCGGAAAGTGCCCTGAATTGATCGATAACAAAGAATAAGTGCTCCATAACGAAGGAAATTGCCTTGCCGTGGCGGGTCGAAACCGGATCGCCCGATGCCACTCTCACGCCGACACCAACGCGGCGCACCACTCGCAAGGAACACAGAACTATGCATCTCGAATCCACCATCGAACAGCTCTTCCAGCACCTCGTCTCCGGCGACCGCCGTCGCGCCCACGCTTTCGTGGCCACGTTGACCGCGCAGAACATTCCCGCCGAGCGCCTTGCCAACGACATCTACTGGCCGATCCACGAGATGCTCGTCAAGCTCTTCAAGAAGGACCAGCTCTCGCGCATCAGTTACAACTACGCCACCCGCGCCCTTCGCCAGATCGCGCATCAGGGCTCAACGACCTACACCCGCGTGGAGCGCTCCGCTGGTCGAATCCTCATGTTCTGCGGCCCAACCGAGGGCGAGGAACTGGGAGCGCAGATCGCAGTGGATCTGCTTGACGCCGCGGGATACGAAGTCTTCTTTGCTGGTGCCGGCGTCGCCAACGACGAGGTTCTTGAAGAACTCGCCAGCACCCGCGCTGGAACGCTGGTCCTCTGGGCCTCAGCAGCCAGCGACGCTCCGGCCATTCGCGCGCTGATTGACCAAATCAAGGAAATCGGTGGCCATCCAAACCTGCGGATCGTCTGTGGCGGCGGGGTATTCAACCGCGCCCTTGGCTTGGCCGAAGAGATCGGCGCCGACGTCTCAGCCACCACTCCGGCGGCATTGGTTTCGGCTCTGACTTCCCTGGAAACTGCGGCAGTCGTCGGGCGGACGAGTACGACCGCGACTACCNNCCTGCGGCCGTCACCGGGCGGATCAGTACCACCGCGACTGCCAGCACCACCCGACGTCGCTCCTCCAAGGCTGCGTAAACCAGATCCTCGTCCGTGGAAAGCGCCCATCGGGGCGCCTCCGCGGGCTTCAACACCCGCCCGCCGGCCACGACGG
>DBCE01000088.1 GCA_002292895.1 Phycisphaerales bacterium UBA966 | reverse complement strand
GTACCTTTTATCCGTTGAGCGACGACCCTTCCACACGGGATCGCCGGATCACTAGAGCCCTCTTTCGAGAGTGCTTGCCCTGTCTGGCTCGCACTAAAGCTGGCTTATGCTCTTGCACTCTTGGCGCGGTTTCCAACCGCGCTGAGCCAACCTTTGCACTCCTCCGTTACTATTTGGGAGGAGACCGCCCCAGTCAAACTGCCCGGCATGCAGTGTTCCCTGCCCAGTTTCATGGGAATCAGGGTTAGACCACGAATGCGCTCAGGGTGGTATTTCACCTTAGCCTCCATCCGGACCGAAATCCGAACTTCAAAGGCTCCCACCTATGCTACGCAGAACAAATCCATGATCACTGCAAGCGTACAGTAAAGGTCCACGGGGTCTTTCCGTCTTGCTGCGGGTAG
The DNA here is from genome assembly GCA_002292895.1 of Phycisphaerales bacterium UBA966. Lineage (GTDB taxonomy): Bacteria > Planctomycetota > Phycisphaerae > Phycisphaerales > SM1A02 > UBA966. The sequence goes on along the minus strand of DBCE01000088.1, from coordinate 9,981 downwards.
GCGGCATCTTCACCGCCACTACTATTTCACCGAGTCGGTCCTGGAGACAGTGCTCCAGTGATTACGCTATTCATGCGCGTCGGAACTTACCCGACAAGGAACTTCGCTACCTTAGGACCGTCAGAGTTACGGCCGCCGTTTACCGGCGCTTCGGTCGCTAGCTTCGCTTGCGCTGACCAGCTCCCTTGACGTTCCGGCACCGGGCAAGCGTCACACTGTATACATCCTCTTGCGAGTTAGCACAGTGCTGTGTTTTTGATAAACAGTTCCCAGAGCCTTTTCTCTGCGCCCTCTCTTACGAGTAGGGCCCCCTTATCGCGAACTTACGGGGTAAATTTGCCTAGTTCCTTCAGGACCGTTTTCTCGAGCCCCTGAGGCTATTCGCCACGCCCACCTGTGTCAGTTTTGGTACGGACTTCGTAATCGTCCGGTAGGGCTTTTCTTGAGACTTCCTCACCCAACATCGGCCAAATGGCCTGGACGCTTCACTGTCCCGTTGAGATATGGAAATCCGTCACCTACCATCAACCTATACGAAGGTGCAGGAATATTAACCTGCTGTCCATCGACTACGCCTTTCGGCCTTGCCTTAGGATCCGACTAACCCCGGGCGGAATTACCTTCCCCGGGAAACCTTGGGCATACGGGGATGCAGATTCTCACTGCATTAATCGTTACTCAATCTGGCATATTCACTTGCTGCCGCTCCATCAACCCTTACGGGAAAACTTCAACGCTGACAGCAACGCTCTCCTACCGACTCATACGAGTCCCACGGCTTCGGTGTAATGCTTATCCCCGATAATTATTGGCGCCAGAATCCTCGACCAGTAAGCTGTTACGCACTTTTTAAATGGTGGCTGCTTCTAAGCCAACATCCTGGCTGTCACTGCATTCTGACTACCTTTTCAACTGAGCATTACTTAGGGACCTTAGCCGATGGTCCGGGTTGTTTCCCTTTCGACCACGAAGATTATCCCTCGTAGTCTTACTCCCAGCGCTACATACACGGTATTCGGAGTTTGATTGGGGCGGGTAGCCGGGTAGGCCCCCAGACCCCATTCAGTAGCTCTACCCCCGTGTATTGATAAGCTGAGGCTAGTCCAAAAACTATTTCGGAGAGAACGAGATATCTCCGGTTATGATTGCACTTTAAGCCCTCCCCACAGGTCATGCCAGAACTTTTCAACGTTCACGGCTTCGGTCCTCCAAGAGGTTTTACCCTCCCTTCAACCTGCCCATGGGTAGATCAACCGGTTTCGCGCCTACCGCCTGCAACTTGACGCCCTTTTAAGACTCGCTTTCGCTTCGGGTGCACCGGGATTCGGTTTACCCTTGCCGCAGACAGTAACTCGCCAGATCATTATGCAAAAGGCACGCCACAACCCTTGCGGGCCGTGACCGCTGTGTAAGCACATGATTTCAGGTGCTATTTCACTCCCCTTGTCGGGGTGCTTTTCACCGTTCAGTCGCCTTACTGGTTCACTATCGGTCATTGAGTAGTACTCAGGCTTGGAGGGTGGTCCCCCCATGTTCAAGCCAGGTTTCTCGAGCCTGACTCTACTTGAAGCCATTCACAGTTCCCGCCGTACAGGACTATCACCTTCTTTGGTCGGCCTTTCCAGGCCGTTCATACGGGTCGCTGTTTAGATCCGCGTTCGCTCGGCGCTACTTGCGGAGTCGCTGTTGCTTTCCTTTCCTACAGCTACTGAGATGTTTCAGTTCGCTGCGTTCGCTCTACTGGCCCTATACATTCAGGCCAGAGTTACCTTTCGGTAGGGTTGCCCCATTCGGAAATCCGAGGATCACAGCCTAGTTACCGGCTCCTCTCGGCTTATCGCAGGTTCTCGCGTCCTTCATCGCCTCTCAATGCCAAGGCATCCATCATGTGCCCTTTCAGTCTTGGCCATGCCTACCTGACCCCCGCTGGGGGCCGGTGCATACCATGTCGGACTTTGCGGATCCGACATTCGATCACGTGTCAAACAACACACACGTGAACGACGACTCAATACTCGAGATTATTCTCGATTCAATTCAAATCAATTCAATTCAATTGTTGCACTGCCAGTCGCAGCTCTTTGCAAACCAAGGTCTGCAAATGCGTACGTGTCTGGGGTGCACGACCAACACTTCACTTGTCAAAGAACTCAAACCACTCTCGTGGCTGGAGGATCGGCAATGGTACAGAGATCTGCAAGTACGTCAAGGGGGTTGAGGGCATCTTCAGCAGGAATTTTTGCAGATTTGATTATGGGAAATCACCCTGTTATGAACCACCAAAAATGCGATTGGGCGCGCAGATCACTGCGCGCCCAATCACGAAACATGGCTTGTTTCTAGGGGTGTTTGCGGCTATTTGCCCGTTCCAGGTTTGTTGCCACCACCTGCCCCACCACTTCCAGGACCCTTCGGTTTATCGCCACCGGGACCGCTATTTCCTGGCGCGTCCTTGGTGTCGCTCCCTGCTGTGGCCGCTGCGTCGGCCTGCGCGCGCAGTTTCAATCGATCCGGATCCTCAAAGTCGGTGTACGGGACGCGAATCTCCGTTCCTGTACCAGTGATCGAACCAACGACAACAAGTCCAGGACGGCGGTCCTTGCCTGCAGTACTTGGGCCGCGCGATGTGTCAAGATCTTCAACAACATCGACGACGAAATACTGCGTGGTGAAATCAACTGGCTGCGCACCCTTGTTGTCGATGCGACCGATTCGCTCGCCTGGCTGCACGCTGGTTTCGGACTTGCGCCACTGACCACCAAGCAACTTGTAAACCTCTACTTGCGCAGAGCCAAGTGCAAGCGATCCATCAGCAACAAGTGCGCGCGTTACAAAGAACCGTACGTCAGGCGAGACAGTGATGGATGATGACCAGTCGCTTGCGGCAGAGTCAATGGTGAACTGCGATGCAAGACCTTTATCTGCTTGCTTCTGCACGAGCTGATTGCCCTTGCCGAAGAATGGGTTGTAAACGCGAGCAACGCAGCGATATTGATAGGTGTGACCTGGCATGACCTCCAAGTCATGACCCCAGACCAGCAGTTCATCGAGTGATCCCAAGGTGGGCGCCTTCACAGCCGGACCGCCCGCACCAGCGCCGGATGCTGCTCCAAGGGACTTCTCAAGAGCTGCAATTTCCGATTCAACGCGAGACAGCACCGCGGACTTGGTCTTGCGCTCCGCGAGCTTTCGCTTGGCATCTTTCAGATCATCCCCGGCACTGGAATTGTTCTTACCACTCATGCTGCCTCCAGGCCCACCACCGCCTGGACCGCTACCACCCTTGCCGCCACCCTTACCGGCCTTCTCGGCTTCCTTTTGATCGCGCTCGTCCTTCTTGCGTGCCTCTTCCTTCTTACGCTCGGCTTCCTCATCGAAGACGCCGCCAAGTTTTTCCAGTTCCGCACGGAGCGTCATGGCGCGACGCTGCTTGTCTTGCAACTGGGTCTGCAACTGCAGGTTGCGGCGGGTTGCACCAGCGTCGGCACCACTTGCAGATGCTGCACCATCGCCGGCGTCAGCAAGCAGCATGGGCGACACGAACGCACCGTTCACGGTGTCGTAGAAGGTTGGTTGAAGGATTTCTTTCTGATTGTCATCGGAGCCGAGCAGCGCAAACACTTCGTCGCGAACGTCGGCGGCGGCGTTTTCGATGCGGCCACGGAAGGTGATTTCGTCCGCACGATTGGCAAAGACCGGGACGATGACTGGAGTGCCCCACGAACCATCAGCAGCCCGCTCGCGGCGCTCGAAGGCAATGTCGACCACGTATGGGGTCTCTTGGTACCAAACGCCTGGAATGGCCATCAACGGTGGCGTTGCGTCCTTGCGCGAATCGGCGAGTTCTGCGCGGAGACGCTTCAAGTCAATGCGCGCGAGAGGTGTGGTCCAAACCACATCCTTCGGACCGTCGATCTTCTGGAAGTCCGGACGAGCGGCAAGAATCTTGGACACCTTGGCGGCGTCCTTCGCCGAATCGGCAGTGAGAGCATCGGCGGTTTCCTGAACACCGCGCATCTGCAGCGCTGGAACCGTTGGCTCGAAGTACCAGATATCGACTGCGGACACCGCGTCCTTCACGAGCGCGCCATTGAAATTTGGGGCGGTGCGAGCCAAGCTCTCCACCGGCGTGATTGGTCCTGCGATCGCGCTGGAGAAATCTGGTGCGGCAAGTTTTACCGAGTCAGTCGGAATTTCGATGTCGCTCTTCTCGCTGTCGTTCAGGCGCGTTTGCAGTGCATTGGCTTTGGCCTCCAACAGCGCATCAACCTCGCCTGCTGGTACGGAGCGTGACCCAAGCTTGAACGACGGCGGGCTCAGGAACTGCCAGCCGACAATGGCTAACAGACCGATGACCGAAACGCCGAGCACGATCTTCTCGAGATGCTGCTCGAACTTGTTGATTCCCTTGAGCTTCATGAGTATTCCGATGTGTGTTCAGGTAAGTGCGATTAGGTGGTCGGCTCAGTAGCAGGTGCGCTCGGCGCCGGATCATCAGTGGTGCGACCGTCAGTGCCCTTGAGAGTCTGTAATTCACGGGGCATCAGTTTGGCGAGCCATGGACGCAGCCACACCGACTCGATGGTGAGTCTCAGCTCTGAGACCGGTGCTGCGCCGTAGATGTATCCCTCGTCGGCCGCTTCAAAGGCGTCCGTTGGGCGAACATCCATACTGATGACCGTCATGAAATTCTGCCGCGCGATGGCGTTCAGAACTTCCGGGATCATGGATGTAGCAACCACCAATCGGACGGTGGCGAAACGAACGTCGTACATGGCGTTGGATACGCGTCCGGTCATGGACTTGGCAAAGTCGTACGCCACCACGGCTTTGGGATCGAGTGGCGGCAACGCGGGCGCAGGAGCCGCTGCTGCCACTTCAGCGCCCTCGGCTGGTGGAGTGCTGCCTTCAGCGGGGACTTCCTCGGTTGCTGCCGGCGCCGCGACCTTTGGAAGGATGTCTTCTTTCACGCTGATGGATAGAACCCGCTTCACCGGCGCGTCAACAACGCTGCGGTACGGCTTGTTGGCTGCACTGATGGCGTTGAGCACATCCTCAACAACCCAGAGGCGCCACTGCCACAAGAACATCTTGGTTTCCGAAGGCGGAGTACCTGCTTCGGTGGGGAGTGATGGCATGCCAATATCAGCAATATCAGCGTAAAACGACGTGTTTGCAGCGGCATCGGCGTACAACTGCAATCGCTTGTCCACCAACGAACGCTGCAGTCGACCGAGTTGTTCTTCGTTCAGCGACTTGCGATCAGCCTTCCGCTCGGCGGCGATGAACTGGTCTTGACGGCGCTGCAATTGCTCAATCAGGCTCTGGTCGGTCGGAGGCTTGCCGGCGCGGGCTTCCTTGAGGTCCGTGGCGGCGCGAGCCTGCACTGCATCGAAGACTTCCTCGGCGATGAGATTGACGTTTTCGCGCGTCACGGTCACGTCTTTGACGAGCTTGCCGCGACCCTGCTGGTTGTGAGCAAGTGCAGTCTTCTGAATCGCCTGAGCGTCAGCGCGGAGGCGGTCGGCAAGCTTGCGGTACGCCAACACGGTGTTCTCATTGACGACACCAACCTTCTGCTCGGCTGCAAGACCAGGCAGCGCGATCTCGACGGATGACTTCTCGAACTTCTCAAGCGCGGCCATCTCTTGCACACGCTTGGTGGCAGCTTCGTCACGCGCGGAATAGATGTCGCTGGAGATCCACCATGCGGCCACGGGAGCGACCACCATGACCGTGATTGATGCCACGATCACCGGGTGCGATTTCACCCAAGTCAGTACGAGTTTGGGGTCAAACTTGCTTCCTGAGGACCCTTCGGACGAAGAGCCCCCGCCCCGCTTACCAAGCGAAGAGAGCGAATCACGAACTTTTTGAATGGCGTCTGAGATTGCACTCATGGCTGACCTCCTTCTGAACCGTCAGCGGCCGGCTCGCCTTCCGCGGGAGCCGCGGCTGGCGCGAGTTCACGACCGACGGGCGGTCGCAATTCAACAGTGAACTTGATGACGACCGTTGTTGCTGCCTTGCCGACGTATGCATTCGGGGCCAAAGGAAGTGATGCATCGCGGTCAATGTCAACGGGCTCTGCTGCGGATGACTTGATGGCAACGCGACTTGCTTTACGGTCCTGCTTCGTTTCTGCCTTGGTGCCGGAGCCAGACGGTCCGCCGGGCGCGTTGGCATCGTTGCCTGGTGCGCCTTGACCGAAGCCGGATGAACCACCGATCATTCCGCCCTTGGTCGTGACGATGGTCTCGGTGTTCTTGTTCTTACCACTGAAGGTGCCGGCACCATCGACCGCGGCGGCAGTGTCCGCCTGCTGCGTGTCTTCGCCACCGCCGCCGCTGGCTGCAGCAGTGGATGTGGATGCACCAGCAGCTGCGTTCAATGCCGCAAATTCAGGGACAATTCCGGTTGGTGGGATGATGATCTTGTACGGAGCATCTTTGCGATCGGCGTGCTTGTTGAGCCAATCGAGCATGCTCTTCTGAACGAATTCCTTGGCCGACTTGGTGTCGCGCGGAACGATGACACGCATGGTGACATCCACCGTTCGCCGCGGTGCTGGCGATGAGAGGAACTTGTACTTGCCAGCGAGATCGACAAGCTCCACCGTGTTCCACTGCTCGTACGGAACGGGCGGCTTGCTGAGATCAAATTCTCCAAGCAAAGGCTCCTGAGTGCCTGCAGTTGCCATGGCCGCGTTGACATCAGACACAATCCACGGCCACACCTTTCGATCCTCAAGAAGGAAGATCATGTTGTTGGCGAGCGCACCGACGTCAGCTGATGACTTGACTTCATCGAACTGCTTCTTGAATCCCTCGGCAGCCTGCTTCGTTCGAACGACGGAGCCGGGGACGTTGGGCAATACGTCACCACCGGGGCGATAGAACATGGCGGCCGAGCCAATGCACATCAGGACGGCGGCGGCGATGAACCACTTATTCTTGCGACCCCAGACCTGTTCGCGAAGGCTTCCAACTGGGGACAGATTGATGGAAATCTCCGTCAATCCAAGGCCTTGAAGCGCAAGTCCCACCGCAGTGGAGAGGTTCATGGCATTGGCAGCAAAGTCGCTGGCGGCACTGCCTTCCACCTTGATCTTCTCAAACTCCTCTAGGCGCCGAATCTCTACGCCGAGCTGGTCGCTCAGGAACTTGCGGAGCCCGGGAATACGGAACGTGCTTCCGAGACCAATGACTTGCGAGACCGGCTTGTCAGGATGCAGCGATTGGTAGTGACCCATGGAGCGCTGCACTTCTTGCAGCAAGTCATCAAAGACCGGGCGCATGGCATGCATCAACTGCTTGGCATATTTGTGTGTAGCTGCTTCGGCCTTCAGGCGGTCTGCCTTGCCGTAGGGAACACTGAATGCAGATGCGATCGCTTCCGTGAAGTGGTGTCCGCCGATTGGGAAGGTGCGAATCCAGCAACGACCATCTTCGATTACCACCAAGTCACTGGCGCGCGTTCCAATATCAAGGAACGCCATCACTGGCTTGCCCGTGCTGTTCAGTTCACGGTCATAGACCATGGCGTTGTAGACAGCGATCGGGCCCATGGTCATGCCAGCGGGACGAATGCCAAGCTCCTTGTAGAGACTCAGCCGTTGTGCGATTTTCTCCTTAAGAATTGCGAAAATTCCCACTTCATACTCAGGGGAATCTTCACTGGCAAAGAGGTGGTAGTCCCATTCAACCTCTTCGAGAGGGAACGGAATCTGCTGCTTGGCTTCAAAGAGAACGGTCTGCGGAACAGCCTTCTTTGGGATCGGCGGAAGCTTGGCAAACCGGGCGAGACCGTCGTTGCCAGGGACCCCCATCATGACCGCCACGCCCTCAATGGACTTCTGTTGCATGAACGAACCCAAGGAGATGCGGAGCATTTCCTCAATGTTCAGATCCGGCGTGGTGAGCACCTTGGGATGCGGAATGACCACGAAGTCCGCGACGCGGACTTCGGTTCCGTCGCGCTCAAGGCGAACCGCCTTGATTGCGGCGCTTCCGACCTCGATACCCCATGCTGCCTTTGCTTTTGCCATGTGACGAGTGGCTCCTGCCTGCGGTGACCTGTGATGCTCTCCACCCTGCCCGCCGGAAGTCGGCGGACACGGGTGCAAGCCCTGCGATAATACCGGGTCAGATGATCCGGCCCCGGACCGACCGGGAACCAACCGGGGGGCACCCGTCGGGAGATGATTCGGACGAGACCCCGTGCGGGTTGCTGCGTAAGATCGGGTACTCTTAAGCGTTCTCCGGCATCACCCCGCGCGATGCCACGCGCATCACCTCCGCAGGCCCCTCAAAATGGACCAGATGAACTCAAGCAACCCCGTGAATAACGCCCCCGCAACTCCAGTGCATTCGCCGTCTGGATCACCAGAGCGCATTGCAGCAGATGCTGAATTGATGCAGGAAATTGCGGATGCATTGGGTGATATGCGCCTTGAGGACATGGTTGATGACCGCTCCACCGCTCACCGCGGCGCGCAGGTCAATGGCGAGCGGCAGTTGCGGGTCGGCACGGTGTTCCGCGTGCACGACGGCGAGGTCTTCATTGAGTTTGACGCCAAGCGCCAAGGGGTTTGCCCGGTTGCTCAGTTTGAGGCAGAGCCCAAGGCTGGGGAAAAATACGAATTCTTCGAGGAGCGCTTTGACCCGTTTGAGGGCCTCTGGGTGGTTAGCCGCCCCGGCGCGACCCACAAGGGTGAGCTCAATAGCCTGTCCGCCGGCATGATTGTGGAAGCCCGCTGCGTTGGCATGAACAAGGGCGGCTTGGACATGGAAGTCTCGCACCACAAGGCATTTATGCCTGCTGGGCAAGTGGACATCCGCCACATTGAGGACATTTCGGTGTTCTTGGGCGAGAAGTTCCCGTGCAAGATTATTGAATTGCGCCGCGAAAAGGGCCGGATGGTCCTCAGCCGCAAGGCCGTGCTGCTTGAAGAGCGCGCCCGCATGCGTGATCAGGTGCTTGCAGAGGTGGAAGTTGGGCAGACCCGCACCGCCACGATCACCAGCATTCAGCAATACGGTGCGTTTGCGGACATCGGCGGCGTTGATGGCTTGATTCACGTTGGCGATATTTCCCACGAGCGAATCAAGGACCCTTCGGAAGTACTCAAGGCTGGTCAAGTAGTGCAGGTGAAGGTGTTGCGCATTGATCGCGACGCCAAGCCAATGAAGATCGCTTTGGGTCTCAAGCAAACGATGTCCGACCCGACATTGAACGCGCTTGGCGAGATCGAAGCTGGAGCATCGGTCACTGGCCGAGTTACCAAACTCATGGATTTCGGGGCATTTGTTGAAATCGCCCCGGGTGTCGAAGGCCTGATTCACGTCAGCGAAGTGGCACACCAACGCATCGATACGCCTGCGCAGGTTCTCTCCGTTGGTGAGGTCCTGCAAGTGAAGGTGCTGTCGGTTGATATGGATCGCAAGCGCATTTCACTGAGCCGCAAGGCACTGCTGGAACGCCCGGAAATGCCTGCAGCGCCAAGCCGTCCGGGTCGACCGGGCGACAAGCGCGAAGAACGTGCTGCACTGCCAGCGCGTGCGGACGATCCAGCCATGCGCAAGCTGCGCGCGAAGTTTGCTGGCGCCCGTGATCTCAAGGGTGGCCTGAGCTAAGCGGTAAATGTGGCGCGTTTGTGTGATGCGCTGTGATGCACTGCGCTGCGGTCGTGTATTTCACTACGCCGAAGGATCATCGTGACGCAACGCCTTGAGCGTTCGCGTGGCGGTTGGTCGCGCAGTCACTAAATCATGCTCATGGTCGCTCCACCACTCGGGGAGGCATCGAACCACCACGATGGTGACGCCGTCCATGGACGTGCGGATGCGATTGGCACGGCCGTGCGTGGTCTCGATCGTTTCGAACGACGGTTCCTCGCAACCGACGTCAACGAGCAGTTGCGCGATCTCAGATAACTCGGCGCGCGCGTATAGACGGATGTGTATTTCTGCGCCGCCATCA
>DBCE01000019.1:12747-23369 GCA_002292895.1 Phycisphaerales bacterium UBA966 | reverse complement strand
CACTCGTGGAGGCACGATCATTACGCGCGCGTTCAACAATCTGCAGGAAGAGATCTTCCAGCCGCTGCCGCGGAGCCGCAACACGCTCCACTTCCACGTGCGCCGTCTCGCGGATGATCCGCTCGATGGTAGTGACGGTGGCCGCGTCCAATCGCGGCGTGGTGATCACGGTCCGGCCGGAGTCTTCCAGCAACTCATCAACCGTTCCCTCGCTACGGATCTTGCCGCCGTAGAGAATCACCATGCGATCACAGACATCCTGGACATCATCAAGCTGATGACTTGAAAGGAGAATGGTCTTGCCGCGACGACCAAGGTCAAGAAGCAGGTCTTTCACTTGGCGTGAACCAAGCGGATCAAGGCCCGATGTTGGTTCATCAAGGATCAAGAGATCCGGATCATTAATGAGCGCCTGCGCAATGCCCAAGCGCCGCGCCATGCCCTTGGAGAACTCACCGACCGGGCGATTGGCAGCATGAGTCATGCCCACCATCTCTAAGAGTTCATCAATACGACTGCGACGAATCGCACGCGGTAATCCGAAGAGTTTGCCGTAAAAGTCCAGCGTTTCGACCGGTGTCAAGAACCGGTACATGTAACTCTCTTCCGGCAGGTATCCGATGCGCCGCTTCACAGCAACATCGGTGGGCTCCTTACCGAACACGGTGAGATTTCCCTTGCTGCGATGCAACAAACCAAGAATCATCTTGATGGTGGTGCTCTTGCCGCTGCCGTTTGGACCAAGCAACCCAAAGATTTCGTCGCGGCGGATCTCAAATGAAATCCCGTCCACGGCCACTGCCTTTTGGCGCAGCCAGAAATCGCTGAAGACCTTGGTCAGGCCCACTGCTTCCACCACTATGTCATTGTTCACAGCCGTTGCCATGCGAGCCACTCCTTGCCGACATCAGTCGCGGCCAAAGCCCTTCTGGGCACTGCGATCAAGGCGACGACCAGGTTCATCAATGGTGATCTGCCGGCTTCCAAGTTGGAAATTCACAGAATTGCTTCCCATCGCTTCCATCTTGCGGCGCTGCACTTCGCTCTGGCGACGCGCCTGCATGACTTCGTTGGAACTCTCAATGTTGATGCGTACTGGACCACCGGCTTCAGGTGCCGCCAGCATTTCCGCTGTCGGTGAAGCAAGCACTTGTCGCACTGCATCCAGCCACAACTTGCGAACGAGTTGCTGCGGATTCTCACGGAAACTCGGAGCGAGCCCATTGAGCCGGCCAACCTCCTTGCCCAGCGTGGCGCGGACCGAGGCTCGGTACGCCTGCGCACGGGCAATGATTGCCGACGTTTGACCAACGTTTGTTGCTCCCTCGAGGCGCGTGCCCAGCTCTTGCATCACTGCATCAGCGGCAGCGAGATCGCCACGAGTGAGTTCGGTTTCATAGCGTTGTACCAAGTCCAAGATCTGCGCGTAGTCGGCTCCAGCCATACCAACCAGCGTGCCGTTTGCTTCTTGCTGCGCCTGCTCCAGCGCCAACTTGCCGTTTTCACGGGCTTCTTGCACGCGACTGAACGTGTTGCGGATTGCAAGCGGGGCAATCTTCTCCGGAATGGTTACCACGCCAAGCTTGACGCCGGACTTCATGGAATCAAGCGTCGCCTGCGCGCGCTGACGGAGCGACTGCTCCGGTCCATCACGATTCTCTAACAACTCCTGCAGCGTGAACTGCGCAGCCGTCTGCACCATTCCGCGTGCTAGCGCATGCCGGACGATCTCTCGCAATGCGTCCGGCTGAAACTGATCGAGCGTACGAACCGCATCCTCCACCGTGTACTCCGCAGCAATGCGGACGTGGGCAAGATCGCCATCCGCAGTGATGAGCGAACCATCAAGACCTGGACGAATTGGATCTTCCGGAGTGGTGGACGCAGCCGCTTGATCCACGGTGGTCATGCCCTGCTTGAAACGCGGCCAGAATTCACCGTTGAGCTCCACCGCATCCTTCTGCGGCAGCAACACAATTTCTCCCACTGGATACGGCCAGAACGGCTGCAAACCAGGGGAAACTTGTTCATCACCAGGTGCGCCAACGATGCGGCCAAAGAACGTCTTGACGCCCGTCTGACCTTCCTGCACAGTCTGGAATCCGCTGAAGAGGAACACCACCACCAATGCCAAGATTGCCACCTGCAACACTCGGTAACTGAGGCGCAGCGCCTCGCCAAGCGATTGGTTGGCGGGATCCATCGCCTGCCGCATGGCAGCCTCGGCCCCGGTGCCGGACGAGACGGTGTATTGCGCGCTTGCTCCACGGCGTGGCGCTTCGTCGGCGGGCGGCGTGGCGTTGAGTTGCGGGTTCAAGTCCGTCATCAGCGTGGGTCCTTACTCAGCGTGCAAGCAATCGGCGTGTCACTCGTCACTTGGTCTTTGCGGCATTGCCCGGCTGCGGGATGCCCTGCTCATTCACTGGCGCGTCCAGATTGATGAGGTGAAACGGAGCGCGCGTGGTGTCAGTGATGTAGGTGGTGCTGGAACTGAGCGAGGCCTTCAGCGTGTCAAGCCACGTCAAGAAGATCGCCAATTCCGCTTCGCCCTTCATCTCTTGGTAATAGCGCGTGGCTTCTTCATTGCCCTTGCCTTCAATGCGTGCGGCCCATTGATCGGTGAAGTTCATGATGATGTCAGCCTGACTCTTTGCCTGGCTCTTGATGGCCTCGGCGGCGCTAGCGCCCTTGGCCTCCTCAAGATTTGCCAACGTTTCCTGCACTGCAGCCATACGACGCAGCACTGCAACGGTGGTCTTGTTTGGAAGTACCACCTGCGAAATGCCCACACTCACGGGCATGGTGCCAGCCAGGCGGGTCTTCTGCAGGTCTCCAAGAATGGCGGTCTCGGCGTCGGCAAGCTTGCCACCCTGACCAACAAGGTCGCCGAATGCGTATCCACCGATAGCCCGGAGCGCACCCTGTAGTTGCATCTCCAGCGCATTGGACGCACCCTCAACCGATGCGTAGCTGGTGAAGAATCGCAACGCTTCTTCAGGCGTGGTGTCAATGCGCCACGTCATGAAGGCCTGCACCAATACTTGCTGACCATCACGCGTGAGCACGGTTTCCAGCGGGCTCTCAATGAGTTGCTGCCGCGTATCAAGCCGAGTGACCTGATCGATGAAGAACGGTGCCTTCATGTGCAGGCCCGGCTCGGTGATCACCCCCGCAGGCTTCCCGAAGCGCGTCACGATCGCGATTTCATGGAAGTTCACCGTGTAGGTGGTGTTGTAGAGCACAAGCACAAGCACGATGAGCGCGCCGACAACGATGCCGATGGTGCGATTCATGGGTTACTTACCTTCCCCAGTTGCCGGGGGCTTTTCTTTCTTCTCTAGATAATCAGCCAAGTTCAATCCAGACTCAGCCTGCTTCATAGTCACGTCAATGTCGGCGCGGCCGGAAACCGACTCGCCCAAGACATACTTCACGCGCACGCCCGCAAGCGCACGACCAAGCACCTGCATGGTGCGGAACTGCTTATAAAGTTCGGGTGCCGCATGGAACGAAGGAGCCTGCCCCAGCACTTCGGCAGAATCTCCGGCCGCGCCCATCACGATCGCCCAACGCTTGGCACGCGCCTGCGAAATGACTCGCGCAGCGCCGCCCTTGCTCTCCACCACTAAGCGTTCCACGGCAGCGCGCTTCTCCATCGCCAGTGCGCTGTCAGCACCGCTTTCCTTTTCAATGGCGTCCAGTGCGGCAATCGCCGCCACAATGCCATCCGCTCGCTCTGGGCTTCCAGCAATGGACGCCATGGTGGCGCGCGCCATGCGGTCCGCTTCTTCGCGCAACTTACGCGCGTTCTGCATGTCGATGGAAATCTCTTCAAACATGCCCGCGCCCTGTCCGGCAGGTGGACGCAGCGTGGGGACCTGAATCGCCACTACTTCCACGCCCGCTTTCGCCGCGTCAAAGCTCGCTTGGATGCGTTCGCGCAACGAACGAATCAGCGAATCGCCGCGGGGGCTGAGCACTGCGTCCATCGGCTGCGTAGACAGGTATCGAGTGACTTCACGGAGAGCGATGTCACGCAGAATGCGTTCGCGCATGTCGGACGCAGTGCGGCGAACGCGCGTATCCGAGGCGAACGCCAACCACTCCAAGAGACCCTTGGGAGCGATGCGGTACGTCATCACGATATCTGCGTCCACCAACGCAAAGCGCTGTGAAACTGCAGCTGCCGATGCGTCGGGCTGCGCGTCAGCATCGGATCGACCGCTCAGATCCTTCTGAACTTGCTCAGAGAGTAGCGGCGCAGCAACCATGTATGGATAGCGGTCGGGATCGCTGTTCGCTTCCTCGCTCCACACATTCACCGCACCCACCTTGACGGGCCGCGCGCCGAGCACCAGGTTGCGGAGCCGCGCCACGTCTTGCACCGACGCGGTCTCAATCGGCCATGGCCACTTGAGCATCACTGTGCCTTCGTATACGTCGCCGACAATGGCGCCCCCGCGCAGGCGCACCGCCTGTTGACCCGGAGGGACCACCACCACACATGAAAGCGCTATCAGTACCGTGGCTCCCAACACCAAGAGCCACGCAGTGCTGCGCAGCATGAGCTGGTAACCCCAACTGGAAGTGATGTCGAAACCAAACTGGTAATTGACCGCCTCATTGATGGAGCGAACAATCGAGTCCGGTGCTGCAAACAGGCTGAGAATGCGTGAATCAAACGGCGCGCGCGGGTTGTCGCCCTTGCGACGCGGGCGGTACAGCGCCAGAATAAAGTTGAGAACGATCTCCGCTGCAAAGATCACTTGACCAATGCCGATGGCCAACACCACCGGCTCCAGCCACTTTGGTTTACCGAATGAATTGGCTACCAAGCCAACCGCAATGGCGGAGAGCACCAACGCTGTCGCCACCATGAACCCCGCGCCACCGCGAAGATTCTGCCACGCGGGCTGCTTAGACATGCCCGCAACAAAGCGTGAGAAGATGAATGCAATCAACGCCAACGACACACAGATCGCGAGCTGCCAACCCGTGGCGAAACCAACAGAGAACGGAGTGACGTCCACCATCGGCTGATCAGCGCCAGGTCGGAAGTCGAGACTGGAGATGTAGCGCGCCGCATTGACGCCCGTGAGAGCCAGGGCTCCGGCCGCCAGCAGACTGACGCCCGGGAGCAGAATTCGGTTGAGGCGCTCCAGGCGCTTGGCGGCCACCATCGCTTCGCCGGCGCGTTCCGATGCAAAGACGGTGGAGTCGGCTCCAGCGGAGCGCAGTTCATCCGCCTCCATCGCCTCGATCGCCGCCAGCCGGTGTTGGTGGAAGATGACAATCAGTACCGCCCACACCGCCACACCCACAAACGCAATGGTGCTTCCCTGCACGAAGGCGGTACTACCCACCGCGCTACCCACCACAAAGAGGACGAGACCGATTGCCAATTGCAAAATCAGTCCGAGTCCGGCGATACGGGTGGCTTGTTGGTAGGCGTACTGGTCAGTTCGCATCGGAGGGAAATCCTGCGGGGAAACGGCGGCATTCCGGGCGCGCGCGGTGAGGCGTCAGGGTACTGTATTCCGGTCACCACCGCCCTGTTCTGGTCCGATCAAATCACCCGATGAACTTCCTCGAACAGCTTTGGGCCATCGCCCGCAACACCGCCATTGAGTGCGTCCGCCAACCGGTGGCATTGGCCGTCATGGTGGCGGGGACGCTTCTCATCGTCCTCAGTATCCCCTTTAGCGGCTTTACGTTGATGGATGACCAGCGGATGTTTGTGGACATCGCACTCTCCACCATCTTTGTGTGCGGCACCCTGCTTGCGGGATTCTTGGCAACCAACGCACTGAGCCGTGAAATTGACAACCGCACCGTCCTGACCGTGGTGTCCAAGCCCGTCAGCCGACCAGTCTTCGTGTGGGGGAAATTTCTAGGGGTAGCGGCCGCGCTCAGCGCATGCACGCTCTTTCTTTCGCTGGTGTTCATGCTGGTGGAAATGCACGGCACCATGCCCACCGTCAACACGGGCTACCACTTTCCAGTGCTGACCATGGGCCTCCTGGCAGTGGCTGCCACGTTCGCGGCTGCGATCTGGTGCAACTACTTCTATAGCTGGAGCTTTCCCGCCGCGATCTTGGGGTTCGGCATTCCGTTGCTGGCGATCGCCTACGTGCTGAGCCTGCTCTTTGCCAAAGATTGGACGCCGGTGCTTCCGTCTGGCCAATTCAAGGGCAGCATTTGGGTTGCCATTGCCATGATGTGGCTGGGGCTGTGCGTGCTGGCGAGCATTGCGGTTGCAGTCTCTACGCGCTTTGGACAAGTGGTGACCTTGGGCGTCACCTTCGGTGCGTTTGTGATTGGACTCATGAGCGACTGGCTGATTGCCCGCCCCTTGCGCGACGTTGGCGGCATGCTTGATCGATTGGGCCAAGATGGATCAGCTGGCTCAGCGTTTGATGCAAACCATGCGCAGTTGGCGCTGCTCAAAGTGGCCTACGCCATTACCCCAAATTTCCAGGTCTTTTGGCTGTCCGATGCCATTCAGCAAAAGCGCGACATTCCCGTGGCATACCTCATGCCATCGGTGGCGTACGGAGCGGCCATGATTGTTGCAGTCATGTGCATTGCCGTGGCGCTCTTTCAGCGCCGCGAAGTTGGCTGACATTCAAACACGCGCCAAAGTTTCCAACCAACGGTCTGAGTATCAGCCGTCTGAGGACTTCGCACGCTTGCGTAGTTCGCCCAGTTGCTTGCGGAGATCCTTGATTTCCTTCTCGATACCTTGGACACCCTGCTCGCCGATCTTGCCCTCAATGCAGGGCTTGCAGCGCTTGTTCCAAGCCAAGATCTTCTCAAGGATTTGGATCTGAGCTGCGATCTCATCTTCGGCACCACCGGCACGAGGAATGTTCATGCGCTGCTGCTGCAGTGCGAAATCCTTCTCACACTCCTCGTACAACTTCTTCCATGCGGCTGCCATCTTGACACCGTAGTCACTAATTTCGTACCACTCCTTGAGACCAAGAAGCGGCGCCAGCTCAGCGCCCGTGTCGGCAGTGCCTTTACTGAAGCCCGAGTCGAGGGCGTTGCTTGCGTTGAAAGTGAGGTTGTCCTTGTCGTCCGACAATACGACTTCGCCGGGAAGACCAGTGATCTTGTCGTGGAAGGTGGGTTTGCCAGTGACTGGATCCTTGGTGTAAGTCAGAACGTCTTTGGAAAGCACCATCGCCAAGAACACAGAGCGAGGACGACCATTCTTCTCGATGATGTCGCCGAGCTCTTCACGGAACTTATCAAGGGGTTCGCCGTACACACTATCGCGACCGGCAATCATCATGGCGGCACCATCGGCACCCATGGTTCGAAAGTAAATTTCATCGCACTGCATCGAAGTGACCGCGGCAGCTGAAATAGCCTCGCGAATCCATGCCACGACGCGATGACGCTCGCGCACGGACCTGATCGCATCGACAATCTTGAAGATCTCGGTCACCAATCCACCGGGACTATCGATGTCCAAGATGATGATCTGGCCCGGACCCCACTTGTCGGCCTCTTTACCCATCTGTTCGATTTCATAGGCGCGCGCGGTAGCACCTACCCCTCCGACAAACGGAAGGACGAATACGCCCTTCTGCGGGGCGATGCGGTAGCCGTTCTCATCAAGTTGGTAGCCCTGTGCGTCAACCTTGCCAGAAGGCTTGCCAGTCGGAACTGCGGTACTCGGGGCAGACTTACCATCGGTCGCGGGTGCTGGTGCGGACGTCGTCTTTGGAGCCGCGCCAGTCGTCACTGGTGCGGCCGCGCCACCAGCGGGCTTGATGGAAACAATGGTGCTGGTGAAGATTGGACGGCTCGACTTCTTGCCGTCCGTCTCCACATCCATAGTGAGGATGCCCTTGTCCGAGTCGATCTTGGTGACGGTGCCCGTCATCGTCCGCGTTGCAAGCTGATCTTTGACCACAATCTCCACGCGATCACCGACGGAGCCCCACCAAGTGCCCTTGATGAGTTTGACTTGCTGCTGCTTACCCGACTGAGGCATCGCGAACGCAGTGGCATGAAGTGCGGGAGTTGCAGCCGCAAGTACGGCGGAGAGTGCAATGGCGGTGAGTGTGCGCATAGGTTCTCTTACTTCGATCGCGAGACAGTGAGTGAATGTTGAACGAACGGATGATCGGTGCAGGCGCGCGATCAGCCAGGACCCATCGGACCGGCAGGACCCTTGCCGCCGCCCTTGCCACCGGTCTTACCACCGGTGCCTGATCCAGACTTCTTCTGGTTGTTGCCGCGAATCTGCTCAGTGAGCTGCTCGATGAGGATCTTCAATTGATCGTCAGTGAGGCCGCGCGTCCATTCCCACATCTTTGCCAGGGATGGATACTGCTTGAACATCTTTTGCATCTTCTCGAGGATCTGCTTGCGCTTACCAAGATCACTCGCTTGCTCCATCGGCTCTTGGAAGTCTTGCATCCACTTCTTGCTCTCCACAAACACCTTGCGCCACGCAGTGTTGTAGTCACGGAAGATCTTCTCGCCACTGTCGGACAGCGTGTACTCGGGGTAGCCGAGCAGATACAGGAGGTCAGGAATATCAACGGCAATGCCATCCGTCAGACCCGTGTCCTCAGCCGACTTTGCAGTGAATCGAGCTGAGACCTCCATCGATTGATCGATCACATACCACGAACCCGCTGTGTCGGAACGCCACTTGGTGGTGCGCCCATCGATGTCAGCACTCAGCGTGCGGTCCGGGCGAATCAGCGCGTCGGTGAGCTCCTGTGGGCGACCGCCGAGTTCAAGGATGCCCTTACCGATACCGGTCCATGCGCTGAACATCTTTGCCTTAATGTCAACATCGTTACCGCCGCCAAGCGACGCCACGATGTCAAGACCCGCAATGCGCGCATCCGGGGCCATGAACATGTACGGCCATGCAAGTGCATACACGCAGGAAATGCCACGGGCATCCTGCACATACATGACGGTTGGGTACGTATCCAATTCGTTGTGAAGTTTGGCTGCAAGGTCGCGGTAATCGGTGATGCCACTTGCAAGGCGGCGCGGGTCGATCTTGTCGTCCTTGCGCGCACTGTCAACCGCTTCCATGTACTTGTCGTTCATACGACCGTCGGCCGAGTTGATCCGGAAGACAATCAGGTCCGGCTTCTTGTCTTTGACGTCCTTGATGATCCGGTCATAGACCAGCCCACTGATATCGATGCCCATGTATCCCTCCATGGGGATCACATAGACGACCGGTGGATGGCCCAACTGCGTGTCCGTGGCGTAGGGGCTCTTGCCCTTCTTGCTGGAAACCGTACGTCCAAGCGTGAACGGCGGCGGTGCCTTCACTGGTCCTGCGGGCGCGGCAGGCGCGGCCACCGGAGCTGGCGCCGGGGCGGGAGTTTCCTCCTGCTGGGGCGCTGCGTCTGGAGCAGAACTTGGGTCCGTGGCAGGTGCGTCGGACTGCGCGTAGGCAGCGGCGGAGACAGTGAATGCTGCAAGCAGGAGGATCGGCTTCATGGAGTTTGAAGTTTACCCGTCCCGCCATTCTCGAACGGCGGCAAGTGCAGCATCTCGATCAGAAAAACCGCCATTCAGTTGCAAGTCATATGCCCGGTCAAGCATGGGTCGAAACGCTGGTCCCGGGCGCATTCCCATGGCCACCAAGTCATCCCCGGTGACGAACGGCCCGGGCTGAATGCCTTCGGCGCGCAGGGCGGGCAGTTCGGCGTCGACGGTCGCCGCGACCGGGTGCCCCTCGGAGCGCAGCATCGCCATGGCGCCAGCAAACCCAAGCGCGGCAGCCAATCGCTTACGGACCGCCCGGTCGCCACCCGTCCACGTGCTGACAATGCGAGGACGCAGGGTCAGGATCGCTGCAAGCAACTCCGATTCATCGTTCGAAAGCATGAGCGCCTCGCGCCAGCGGCGTTGCCGAGCGGGCGACACATCGGTGGGGTTGCGATCGACCATCCACGCGGCGAGCGATTCTTCCACGCCCGCCGTTGCCGGAAGCGCAACGAGGATGGCGTAGTCGCAACTGGGCGCGTGTTCACCCAACACCGCCAGCCCAAGCCCGAGGGTCTCAATGAGTTCCACAGCGCGCGCCCGGCTCGGGTGCAGCAACATGCGCCGTACTTCATTGCCGATGCGTTCGCGACTCACGCCGGTGAGATCATGTGCGATGCGGCGCACTGCGGCTTCAGTGCCAGGATCAATCACCAGCCCAAAT
This sequence comes from Phycisphaerales bacterium UBA966, assembly GCA_002292895.1. GTDB lineage: Bacteria > Planctomycetota > Phycisphaerae > Phycisphaerales > SM1A02 > UBA966. Next base: position 13,171 of record DBCE01000019.1, on the reverse strand, counting down.
CGCGCAGCAAATCGCGCAGCGCGCAACGCCCGCAGGCGATCTTCATGCAAGCGATCATCAGCGCTACCGATCGCGCGCAAGATGCCAGCGGCAAGATCCGCACGTCCACCGACATGATCAATGATTTCGCCGGTCTCGGGATCTTCAAAGAGTCCGTTGATAGTGAAATCGCGACGCGCGGCATCTTCGCGATCATCGCTGAAACGCACCGTATCGGGGCGCCGGCCGTCCACATAGACGCCGTCAGCGCGGAAGGTTGCAACCTCGATTGAACGTCCTCCGTGACGGACGAGCATCACTCCGAAGGACTCACCAACACCGATAGCGCGGGGAAAAATCTGCCGAATTTCAGCCGGAATTGCGCTGGTTGCCACATCAAAGTCTGCGGCATCATGACCAAGGATGGAGTCACGTACGCACCCGC
>DBCE01000019.1:6829-12593 GCA_002292895.1 Phycisphaerales bacterium UBA966 | reverse complement strand
GCGGCGCGCGTGGCGGTAGCGGCGGGCGTGGCTCCAGCGGCGCGTCGTCGGTCACGCGTCGTCTTCCCAATACGGGCGATCCGCAGCGCCAGGTGGTGGGAAGGCACCGCGCGTGCGCTCGCGCAATTTCGCGCGGCAGCGCATGCGCAACTCTTCAATGCGCGAACGGAGATTCTCTAAGAACACATCCGGTCCTTCAGCCGACCACAGCTCCACCGTCTCTGGCGAAATCGGTTCGCCAATTTCTGCCTGCAGCTTGCCGTGTAAGAATGGCCAGCGCCGCGACTTTGGCCAAATATCATGCGCTCCCTCAATCGCCATCGGAACGATCGTCGCCTTGGCGCGACGCGCAAGCAGCGCAATACCCGGCTTGAATGCCTTGGTACGACCATCATCGTTGCGGGTTCCTTCCGGGAACATGAACACCGCGCGACCCATACCCAATTGTTTGATCGCCGTGCGTAATGCGCCAAGATCACCGGAGCCGCGCTCAATGGGCACCGCGCCGTAGCTACGAATCAGCATGGCAAAGGGGCGAAATCGAAACAAACTCTCGCGTGCAATGATGGTGTACGGACGCTCGCGCGTGGCACTGCCGCACGCTGGCGGATCAAGCAAACTCTGATGATTGCTCACCACCAGAATGCCGCCCTCACGCGGCAGTCGCTCCTGCCCGGTGCAGCGAAATCCCCAAATCAGGCGCAAGGTGTAGAACACGATGAAGGCGCAGGCGCTGAACCACGCAACACTCACCGCACCGCGGCCGGGAGCACGGCGTTTCGCCTGAAAGAGCGTGATCATGCAGTCTGCACCGCTCGTGACGGTGAAAGAAGGTCCGCTGGAACGGCGATGCGCGTGCGGCGCTCCAGTTCAAGCACTACTTGGTCAAGCGTGAGACCACTGGTATCGATCCGCTGCGCGCCGGGCGCACAGACCAACGGGCCATCAACGCGGGTTTCATCAAGATGATCGCGCTGTTGAATGGCGCGCAATACTGCTTCGTAATCCGCGGGCCGACCCTGCGCACGCATTTGGTCAACACGGCGGCGCGCGCGAACTTCTGGATGCGCATCTAAATAAAAGCGCACCACAGCATCCGGAAACACCACCGATCCTTGATCGCGGCCTTCGGTGACTAACCGTGGATGCGCGCGGCCGATGACACGTTGCGCCTCAACCATAGCGGCTCGCAACGCGGGCTGGCGCGCCACCACACTCACTGCAACATTGATATCCGCATCACGAATGCGCTCGGTGAGATCACGACCACCGAGCAGCAGCCGCGGTGGACGGAACGACCAATCGAACGCTAATCCTTCTTCCGCGATACGCGCGGCGAGCGCCACACCGTCATCGGCTGGCACGCCTTCATCAAGCGCAACAACGGCTGCGGCGCGGTACATGGCGCCCGTATCAAGCACCTCAAGTCCAAGTCGTTGCGCCAGTTTCCAAGCAACCGAACTCTTTCCCGTGCCGGCCGGGCCGTCCATGGTGACGATCACGCCCGACGCTGCGGTCACGGCGCCACCTCGGCCTCGCCCTCAGCTTCTTCCTCATCCTCAATTTCTACCGGATCAATCTCAGCGGCAAAGAGGTCGCGGGCGAGTTCGATGTTGCCAATCGGATCGGCCTTGGCGGAGTAGTCAATACAAAGCGTGTTCTGGTAGCCAACGGTGCGAACCGCATCGAGGAGCTTGGCAAGGTCCCACGCATCATGCTTGCCGGTCTTGCCGAAACCCTTGATACTGGCCTCGACGGCCTGCGCATATGGGGCAAGCTTGCGGAGCGTGCCTTCAGCATCACCCGAGGCCGCTGCATGTGCAAAGGTGGGCATACTTCCAATACGGAAGCCGCCGATCTTCTTGATGAGGTCCGCAATCTTCTGAGGGTCGCCAGCCGGGCCAGTGCCGGGGCGCAAGAGAAGATGCGTATCGAATCGATCAAGCGCCACTAAAGAGCGCTTGATATTGGCCGCGTAGGCATCGAAGTTGGCGGCCGGAAGCGCGCTGAGTTCAACAGCAACCGCGGGTGCTCCAAGTTTGCTTGCAGCCATCCCCAGCCGCTCAATGCGCTGGATTGACATGGGGCCGGCGTCCGGACCAAAGTCCAACGGCGCTTCGTCCACTAACACCAGAATTGGGCAACGCGCGCGGTCGGCGCGATCGCGCAGGCGCTCAAGATCCTTGGCGACCATTCCGCGCAGCAGCGCCGTATTGGCGTTGATTCCCTTTACGCCCAATTCCTCGGCCGCGAAGTCCGGAATCTCCATCGGCTCAAGTGCGCGCTTGGCACGCTTCACGTACTGCAGGGATCGGGAAGAAAGAGTGAGGAGCATGTGGTGGGGGACGGCCAACGAGCCGCGACTCAGAGTCTACACGCACGGCTATGATTCCCGCCTCGACGGAGGATCCGCATGTGCGAATCAGCCCCGACCCACCGCATTCAGGAGAAGATTGATGTCTACCCCCGCCAACTGCCGGTTCAGCGAGACGCATGAGTGGTTCCGTCAGGAGACGGACGGAACGGTCACCATGGGCATCACCCAGCACGCCGCCGACGCACTCACGGATATCACCTTCGTGGAAATGAAGGCCGATGGAACGAAGATCACCGCGGGCGGAACGGTCGGCGAGGTAGAGAGTGTGAAGACCAGCAGTGAGATCTATGTTCCATGCGCCGGAACAGTGGTGGCCAGCAATGAAGCCGCGCACAAGGATCCGTCGCTCTTGAACAGTGATCCATACGGCAAGGGTTGGCTAGTGCGCCTCTCTGATTGCGACCTCTCCAAGGCTGCCGACTTGATGGATGCCAAGACGTACGACGCAAAGAACGGTCACTAATCCGTGATGCGGGCCAAGCCCGACCAGGTGCTCGCCACCCCGAGCCAATCGCGCGCGAGTGATGGCACATGAACACGAGCCAGCTGAATCTCTCGTCCGGTGCTGCGGCGCCAAAGCCATCTGGCGCAGCATTTATCTGCGCCCGAGCGGTGCGCAAGACCTACCGCACCGGCGAGCGTCCAGTGGAAGCGCTGCGCGGCGCGAATTTGGAGATTCGCGAGCCGGGCTTCTATGGAATCATGGGTTCATCGGGAAGCGGCAAGAGCACGCTCCTCTACCTCTTAGCGGGACTTGATCGCCCGGATGCTGGGGAGATTGAAGTTGCGGGCGCGCGCATCGATCAGATGAATGAGCGGGAACTGACCCTGCACCGTCGCAAGCGAATCGGCGTGGTATTTCAGCAGTACAACCTGCTTCCGACGCTCAACGCCATTGATAATGTCATGCTTCCGGGCATCTTGGACGGCGCCGCGCGCGGTCCGCTCGAGAAGCGTGCGCGCGAACTCCTTGGAACGCTCGGCCTTGCTGAACGCGCCACGCATCGACCTGAAGCACTCTCTGGCGGTGAGCAACAGCGCGTGGCGATTGCGCGTGCGCTGCTCTTTGAACCGTCGGTCTTGTTTGCTGATGAACCAACTGGAGCACTTGACAGCGCCAACAGCGAACGCATGTGGAAGATGTTGGACACGCTTGCTCATGAACGACAGATGGTGGTTCTGATGGTGACGCATGAGCCCGCCGCGGCTGCGCACTGCAAACATGTATTTGTGATTCGCGACGGCATCGTCGCCGGCGGCTTTGATACGAAAGGCATGCATGCGAGCGACCTGGTGGTTCGCGCGTCAGGGCTTGGCAGCGAGACGCGGTAGAACCGCGCTCCTGGCCATTGCCGTCATGCTTTCGAGCGCGCTCGTGGCAGCGGTTGCCTGTGGACTGGAATCGGCGCGCGGAAATGCGGAAGCAAGCCTGCGGCGCTCGATCGGCGCCACCGACGCGCGCCTCGTCAATCGTTTCGGCGCAGCGTTCGACGCCAGCGAAGCGGAGCGGGTTCGGGCGCTTCCAGAAATTGATGCTGTGGCAACGAGCCTCGGTGGATCGCTCTCGTTAGTCCGCGCTGATGGCGGGCGCGGCGAGGACGGCAAGCCGCGGCGCGTGGTAGCGCAAACGCGCGGCCTTGAGGCAGGAACGGACGCTCGCTTTCGGATGCAAGAGATGCGGGTTGGACGATTGCCTGCGCAGGCTGGTGAAATTGCGGTTGATCCGCTCACTGCCAAGGCACTGGCGTGTGCGGTCGGCGATCAATTGCAAGTGCAGCGCTTCGGCGACCCGATTGCACTGACGGTGACTGGCATCATTGACCGCGCCGCACTGGGGGCGCTACAGCGACCCTACGTGGTGGTTGATCGTTCCACGCTGGTGGATGCAAACGGCAGTGATCAAGTCACCACCGTCATGGTGGCTTTGAAGGCCGGAACCGACGTGAATGCGTGGGTGGCGCTGCATGCGCCGGAATTCAATGAGCCGTTGTCGCTGGAGCCAAGCGAGCTGTACACCAGCGGGTTCGACAAGCAAATGTTGGCATTGCGGCTGGGGTTCGTACTGATCAGCGCGATTGCATTTATGAGCTGCGCGTTCATTGTGGGCACCGGTATGACCACCGCCGTGGCGGAGCAGCAGAAGGAATTGGCGATTGCACGCTGCGTTGGTGCAAGCCGCCGACAGGTGTTCATGAGCCAGGTGTGGGCGGGCGCAGCGCTGTGCGGCGCGGGGGGAATTGCCGGCGTTCCGCTGGGAGTGGCCCTTGCCGCCCTGCTCCGTTGGTGGTTCCGCGAATGGCTTTCCGATGGATTCTTCATGAGTTGGGCAGGCATCGGGCTGGCCATTGGTGGCAGCCTCCTGGCAGGAATCGGTGGATCACTCTGGCCTGCGTGGCAAGCATCAAGCACCAGCCCGCTGGCAGCCTTGGCGCCACGCGTGCGCGCTCCACGGCGCGCCGGCATTGCGTGGCTTGGCGTTGCGGGCCTCGCCTGTCTCGCGGCGCAAGTAGCGCTCTTACTGGTGCCGGATGGCGGGGCGCGATTCTGGACGTACGCATTGCTGGGGATCCCGTTACTGCACGCCGGATGGTTCATGCTTTCGGTGCCAGCGCTGTGGTTGGTGGCCACTGCGCTGAGTGGCGGCATCGAGCGCGCACTTCGTGTTCCGCGCGGATTGCTTTCCGGCGCGGTGCAACAGGCGCCGTATCGACTGGGATTCACCGCGGGCGCACTCATGGTTGGCGTCTCCATCCTGACCAGCACCTGGACCAACGGAACCGCGGTCGTGCGCGATATCAGTGAGCGCGTGCGCATCTCCGACGGATTCGTATTCAAAGCAAACGGCATGAGCGTGGCTGAACAAGATCGCATCAAGGCGATACCTGGCGTGCAAGGCACGGTGCCGATCGGGTATCTGCCGTTGAAAGTGATCGGCGAAACCGTGTTTGGCGTGGAGGGCATTGGCACACCGAATGTGGTGTGTATTGGATTCCCGCCCGAAGAATTCTTGGCGATCAATCGCCTCGACTGGATCCAAGGCACACCGGAGAGCGCGCTGCCGAAACTGAAGAGCGGCGCCGGCATTCTGGTGGCGAAGGAGTTCTTGGTAGCGCGGGGCAAGAAACCAGGCGACCACATTCGCCTGGGTGGCGGGAAGACGGAAAAGGACTATGAAATCGTTGGGGTCGTTGGTGCCGCAGGGCTTGATGTGGCAGTGCAGTTCTTCGGTATTCGCAGTGTCTATACAGAGAACGCCGTCAGTTGCGTATTCATGGACTTTGATGAGGTGGCTCGTAGTTTCGGTAGCCGCGAAGCATTCATCTTGCAGGTTGATATTGATGATGCCAGCCCGCCGGAATTGGACGCGCAGTTGAGCGATGCCGTCAC
>DBCE01000019.1:6204-6707 GCA_002292895.1 Phycisphaerales bacterium UBA966 | reverse complement strand
GTTGGCAATGTGGTTGCCGCCAATATCGGTGCGCGTACGTTTGAATTCGGCGTGTTGCGTGCCACTGGTGCAACTCCTGGACTGCTGGCGCGGCTGGTTCTTGGCGAAGTCCTCTTGTTGACCATTGCCGGCGCTGGCATCGGGACGGCGCTTGGCCTACACCTTGCGCGCATGGGCGTTCTGTGGCACAAAGAACTTGGCGGGCAGGAGATTGTGTTTGAACCGCCGCTTGCACCGCTTGCTATCGGATGGGCAGTCCTATTGATCATGACTGTTGCCAGCGCCATGCCCGCTGTGCGCGCACTGATGCGGCGATCGGTGCGGGAGTTAGTGAGCTAACTGCATCGCGCTAGCGTGCAAATCAGCCAGCACAATAAAGATTGCGGCGTGACTGTGATGAGCGAGTTCATCACAGTCACGCCGCGTATTGCACCTTTGCACTCAAGCAGTACTTACTTCGCAGCGGCCGGAGCAGCAGCAGGCGGCGTTGGCAACGTGGTTGC
>DBCE01000019.1:0-6151 GCA_002292895.1 Phycisphaerales bacterium UBA966 | reverse complement strand
TGGCATCTTCAAGCAACTTGGTTGCTGCGGTCGCCTTTGCTTGGACGGTTTCTGCGTCCTTCTTTGCCTTGACAAGCAGTGGCTTCACTGACTTGATTCCATCAGCAGTGAGGTCGTTTGCAAGCAACACACGGATGTCAGACATGTCAGCCACAAAGCCCTCATAGGAGGTCTTGACTTCACCCATCGAAGTGCGGATGGCAGTGATGCGGGCCGTGAACGAATCCCGGCGGGTTGCTGCAGCCGTGCGCGCTGCTTCACTCTTCAGAAGATCCGCTTCCTTCTGCCATGTGTCGGTGTAGGTCTGCGCCTTGGCCGTCAGCGATGCCCAACGATCGCGAACCTGGTCTGCCGTCTTTTCGAGTGTTTCAAGTGACTTGGAGAACGATTCGTAACTTGCCTTCAAGTCAGGGGTGACACCGATCGCCTCGGCGGCGGCCAATGCCCCGGTGACCTCGGTACCGCCGCGAGTCAGCATGTCCTTGGTGTCCGACATGCTGGCGGTAGCGGTGTCAATGCGCTTGGGACCGGCTGCTTCACAAGCGATAAAGGCCATAGACAAACTAGCCACGATGAGTGAATTGATGACTGAGCGATTCATAGTGAACTTGCTTTCGGAAAGACCACGGTCTCGGTGTCGACCTTCGACACCGAGACCGTGAGTTTTAGCAAGGGTAACCCAATTCAATCAAGCGCGTGGGCACACAGCGCGGCGCTGCAACTCAATCCGCCCAGATACGTACTTCACGCTCGCCGGATGCAGTGGCGAGTTCTACCTGCCACTGTGGCCGTCCGCTCTCCTCTTCGAGTTCAATCGCATGAACCGTCGCGCCTGGATACATCCCCAATGCCTCAAGCACGGCATCCTGTGCACTCAATACAACCAAGTTGATGACGGAAATGGAATCTTCATACTTGTCACTCTGACTAGCGGTGGGAGTCCAACTGCGGGTGCTCACGATCGCCCCGGTGTTGGCATTCGCAACTACTTGCACCAGTTTGTCGTCCGTGGCGTTCCACTGCAGTGCTTTGACAACCAAACTTCCTGCTTGGACATCAGATTCGGCTTCAAGTAGGGGAAGATTGCTTGCAGCGATAATGGCATCCAAAGCGGCGTTGAAATTGGCAACTCCTGCGGAGTCATCGCCACTGCTATCACCGTCCTCGTCGGCGTCATCGGATCCGTCGTCGTCATCAAAGCCGCTGTCGTCGTCGTCGTTGTAATCGTCGCCTGAGAATGAAACATCATCAAAGCTCGCTTCAAACTTGAAGTTTCCGGCGGAGGTGCCAAACAGTGACACGCCCATACCCTCAGCCTCACGCCCAGCAAAGCGCGACTCAAGTCCACTCAGCGACACCAGCGGAGAGCTGGATCCATCAAGTTGGACGGCCAGCGATACTGCGCCACCGAAACTTGTCCACACGAGCTTGAAGTCGTGAGCGCCAGTTGCCAGATTAGCAGTGGCGGAATCCACCACCACACCAGCCACTCGAACAGAGGCCGTCAGGGTGCGCTCGGCCTTGGTACGGGTCACCACTACGTTCACGCCATCCGTCCAACCGGTCGCCGCATTGAATGTTCCGAACCCGAGAGCCATGCCACTGGAGGCGCTCTGCGAAGTCTTGCTCGGGCGACTGCTCTTGAGTTCATGCTCAAACTCCATGACGAAGCTGTCAGTCCAATCCACGGTCCATGCCGATTGATATGCAGCGGAGCCGCCCTTGCCCTTCTTGCTGTCGATACGAATCTTTCCAGCATTCTCGGAAATGCCGCACTTGGACTTTCCTGAGCCCGAATTTGTTCGCGACTCAGTCTCCGACCAAAGCGAATCGTCGCGCGTGCCGGTGCCATCATCGTTCCGACGCTCGGCGTAGCAGGGACTGACCGACACAACGGCACACAACACGGAAAGCAGAGTTCTATTGCGGCGCATACGAGGCTCCTTCGACTGAGTGGACATGACGATCGGACGATTCGGTAGCACGCCCGTCACACTTAGGTATACGTTGCGTGGACGCGTGCCGGTGCGGTTCAGTTGCTCAATCAGCGACAAAATTCCAATAACTACATCTGTTCCGGAACATAAAGGGACCCACTCTGCGCCCTGGATTTGGGAACTGGCTGCCGGGCTTCCTGATCACTTGCTGGACTGCCCACCCATGACCACGGCTGCAAGCTGCTGCCGACCAGAGACGCCGAACTTCTTGTAGCAATGCGACGCAAGCGTGGCAACCGTGGCTCGACTGACTTTCAGTGATGTTCCAATGGCCGCCAAGGACTGGCCCTTCATGAGCTCCTCTAACACCTGACTTTCGCGATTGGTTAGACGCGCGGCAGCAGCCGGCGCGGGGCTCCGTTCAGCGTATGAAGTCTCCGTGATGCAGTCGGCAAAGACCGGGGCCAACGCAGGGAATCCGTCAGCCACTGGGACGATCGCCCATGCAATATGGTAATTGCACGGCAATGCAATACGAGCGTTGCGATCTTCTGCAGGGAGTTCAATGCTGCGCCGCCGATTCACGCGCAACGCCAGAGTATCCAAGATCGCAAAGATCGCCCTCAATTCCTTAATGTCTTCGGGCGTGTAGTGCTCCCAATGCAAACGACGATCGCGGTATGCCATGACCGTGTTCGGCGGGCACTGCTCATAAATGTCATTCACATGCGCCGTACTTCGTGCTTCAAATGATCGCCCGATCTGGCCATGGATCGCAACGTGGCGGGGGTTTTCGGGATCCCATCGCAAAGTGATTCGCTTACTCGTGACCGCGTATCGCACTCCCGGGAATGCACGAGTGGCTGCAACACGGCGAAGTAGCCCTGCCGCACTCAGCACATCGATGGACTTCAGCACGGCGGGAAGCGTGCGCCCAGTGACCTTCGCCAACTCGGCTGCGGAGACTGCAGGTCCAAGATGCCGCAGCACTTCCCAAAGTGATGAGTGCTCCGGGTTGGTCACCGCTTCAGCGAGGCCCGGCCGATCAATCGGATACTCCGATTCCGAATCCCCACCGGCCTTTGGCGCGGAAACTCTTCGCTGGCTCTTTGCCTTGCTCTGCTTCGATTTCGCTGGCGTACTCATCCATGCTTTATATCAGCCGCTGCACACATTGGCGATTGCATGATGAGGCGCATCATTCACTTGAATGAAACTGCGATATCTAAACAAATGACGTGCAGTTACGGCGCGATATCAAGACCAACATCAAGACAGGCGGCAGAGTGTGTCAACGCCCCGATAGAAATTCGGTCAACACCCGTTGCTGCGATGGCGGCAACGCTTTCAAGATGCACGCCACCTGACGCTTCAAGCAGCACACCCGGAGCTACGGCATCACGCATGCCAACTGCTTCTGCCAGTTGCCCGATCGTCATGTTGTCCAACAGCACCATGTCGACCGTGTCCTTGGGGAGCCCAAGCATCGCTTGCAACTGCTCGAGCGTGTCACATTCCACCTCCACAAAGCGCAACGGCGTGCGGGAACGCGCTGCGGCTACCGCACTCGCCACGCGCTTGGCCATATCACTGGGACTGAGTCCGGCCACATGATTGTCTTTGATCAGCATGGCATCAAAGAGCCCAATGCGGTGGTTTGTTCCGCCACCGCATCGCACCGCCCACTTCTCCAGCATGCGCATGCCAGGAACGGTCTTGCGGGTATCGCAGATGGATGCACGCGTCCCCCGCGCCTGCTCCACGTACTGCGCCGTGAGCGTGGCAATGCCGGAGAGATGACCAACGTAGTTCAGGAGCGTCCGTTCCGCTGTCAAGATGCCGCGCAACGGGCCTTCCATGGAAATGAACGTTGCTCCCGCCGCCAGTTGCTCACCGTCGGCCGCGTGATGTGCAAGGCGTGCGCCGGGCGCTACTTGGCGAAGCACTTCCGCAACAAGCGGCGCGCCGCATGCAATACCCGGCGAACGAAATCGCACCACCGCCGTGGCCCGCGCATCGGCAGGAATCATTGCTTGGCCGGTGACATCCCCGGCGGTACCGAGGTCCTCGGCAAGCGCTCGCGCAACATGAGCCGCAAGATCATCTACAGAAATCAGTGCAAACAGCAGGTCTGCAGCAGAGAGTCCCGCAAGGTCGGGCAGCGAGGGTTGTGTGTGTGCAAACGACGCCATCCGTTCAATGGTATCTCCGCGCCACGCTGAAGGGCATTGCTCTCGCCCGGAGACTTCAGTTGCTTGCGCCCCAGCGGGTCAACACAAACTCAAGGTCAACACCGTCGACCATGCCGTCGGAGTTGAAATCGGCGCGGTGCCCGAGCGGTTGTGAGCCCCACCCGTTGAGCATGATGGCGAGGTCACCGCCCTCGACGCTCCCATTGTGATTCAAGTCGGCCGAGAGCGCGCCGCTTGAACCGCTCGCGTACTGCGCTTTGAGCACGGTGGTCATCATCACCGTATCGACGGGGGTCAGTGACAACTGTGTTGCGTTGCTCTGGTAGCCCCAGTTGGTGGGCTCGATGCTGAACTGGAGAGCCCAGTTACTCGACCCCCAATAGGTCCAACCTGCCCAGACATCGCGGTTGGCCGTGACGTAGTCAAAGACCCCGTTCAGATCGTCGTAGCAGGTGGTGTTGGACCCTCCACCAACCTCGCCGATGAAGCCGATGCGCCCCGATTGCGCGCGCAGCCAAGCAGTGAAATTGGCTAGGTCCGCGGCGCCATGGCTCGCATCGCAGGTGTCGGATGTGCCCGAGTAGTTGCTGTCGAGGTACTGGTGCACCTCGAATGCCATCTTGCCCGCGCTGTCTACGACACTCGCCATCGCAGTGGCATTGGTGGCACCCGTGGTGTCCGTGGTGGTCGTCCAGCTCCAAGCGCCGGTATAGAAATTGCCCGGCACAAAGATCCAGTTCTGCGTCGTCTTGGCGCGGATCGCGGCGATGGCCTGGTTGGCATAGCCAGCCCACTCGGCGCACTGCAGTTCCTCACCGTAGTCGTCCCATTGCACCGGCTCGTTCATGAGACCGAAGACCACGCCGGCATCACCCTTGTAGAGATCCGCGAGGCGACTCCACAGGTCAACAAACGCAGAGGCCGGCACTGAGGACGATCCGATGTGGTGACGGTTCTGACCGGTGAGGCGGTACATGGAGTAGTTGTGCGGATCAAGAAGCACCATCAGGCCGTTGGACCGCATGGTTGAAACCGCAGTCTGGATGTAGCCAAGGTAGGTGGGATCAAACGCCCCACTCAGCGTCGGCTGTAGGCGCTCCCAAGCGAACGGCAGGCGCACGATCGTCATGTTCTTGCCTACGTAGTAACCGATCTCCGCCGCCGTCGGCGCGATGTAGTTGGTACCCAGGGCGCCCGGGAAGGAGCCCTCCGCGAACTCAAGACCAGCCGCATTCACCCCGAGGTGGAATCCAAACGCAGTGTCGGCAGTGGCGCGAGGCTCCGTTGCAACCGCCAAGGCTGCTGTTGCCGCAAGTGCCAGCGATGCCACCACCAAACGACCGGATTGCACGATGAATGACTGGGCGCAAACGCTTGAAACACTGAGGAACTGCATGAGGAACTCCAGAACGAATTAAAAACGAATCATTCGACACAACCAAACGGCTCAACCGGTCGGCTGCCGGGCGACGATCAGGTTTCCAGTCGCCTGCGACAGGGGACCAATATATTGCTGCCAACGTTCCCAAACAACTCCCTGCTGGCCGATTTTTAACGCGCGAACGAACTACCGGACTTTTACTCTTCGCGTGACTCTTAGTTTCTCGTCGAATCATGAAGCCAAATGCCTGCGCCGATGCTGAATCGCCGTGCCCAACGACAAGGCCCGCGGATCGCTCCGCGGGCCCTGTGGATGTCAATCAGTGCGGGGCGAACCCCGCCGCTACTCAATAGCGGTAGTGGTCTGGCTTATACGGACCGTCGGCAGGAATGCCCAAGTACTCAGCCTGATCCTTGCGGAGTTCGGTGAGCTTTGCACCAAGCTGCCCAAGGTGCAGACGCGCCACCTTCTCATCAAGCTTCTTCGGAAGCGTGTAAACCTGCTTCGCGTACTTCTTGTGGTTGAGGAACAGTTCAATCTGCGCAATCACCTGATTGGAGAAGCTGGAACTCATCACAAAGCTTGGGTGACCAGTAGCGCATCCAAGGTTCAGGAGGCGTCCTTCAGCAAGCATGATGATG
>DBCE01000123.1:739-11930 GCA_002292895.1 Phycisphaerales bacterium UBA966 | reverse complement strand
CACACTGGGCTGGGTTGGATTCATGATCTTTGGAATGGTCTACTGGCTTGCGCCGCGGCTATTCCAGGCGCCTATCGCGCGCCCTTCGTGGGTCACGCTGCACTTCTGGCTAGCGACCATTGGAATTGTGCTGTACATCATTCCGATTTATGCAGCCGGCTTGATGCAGGGCCTCAACTGGCGCGCATTCAATTCCGATGGCGTGTTGCAATATGACTTCCTCACCACCGTCACCAAGATGGTTCCGCTGTATTGGATCCGCACGGTTGGTGGAACGCTGTACTTAGTGGCGGCAATCATTGGCTGCATCAACTTGTTGATGACTTGGGCCAATCGCCCGCGAATCTACGACGTCCCGGTGTATGAGGCCGCGCCACTTGCGCGTGGTTGGCGTCCGCCGGCGGTGCCACAATCCACGTTGCCCAAGGGAAGCGTCACCGACATTGGCCGGGCAGTGGATCGATTCGCTGATCTTCGGTGGCACCGAAATCTTGAGGGGCTTCCGCTCGCCTTCTCCGTGTGTGTCACTGTGGCCATCGTGGTGGCAACTCTCTTTGAAGTGGTGCCCATGTTCGCCATTCGCAGTGATATTCCGCGCATTGCGAGCGTGACGCCGCTTACGCCACTGGAAACGATTGGCCGTGACATTTACGTTTCCGAGGGCTGCGTCAACTGCCACTCACAGATGATTCGCCCACTGATTGCAGAGACGGAACGGTATGGCGAGTATTCCAAGCCCGGCGAGAGTGTGTTCGACCATCCATTCTTGTGGGGGAGCAGGCGTATTGGGCCAGACCTCGCGCGTGAGGGGGTTCGTAATCCGAGCGCGCTTTGGCACATGCGGCACTTCAATCGGCCAGTCGATACAAGTCCGGGTTCAATTATGCCGGCATTTGCGCACTTGCTTGATCAGCCGCTTGATTTCACCGCAGCGCAGCCAGCGATGACTGCATTGCAGAAAGTTGGTGTGCCGTATACGGCCGCCGAACTGGTGGGCGCGGCGGATTCCGCACGCGCGCAGGCCAGTCGAATTGAGGCGCAACTTATTTCCGAAAACGGGCGTTCGGACGGAATGCAGGGCATGGGTGAGCGCCGCGTCACTGCATTGATTGCCTACATGCAACGGCTCGGTACTGATCTTGGCAAGCCGATTGATGTGGCTCCGGCGCCATCCGCAGCCGCGCCCATTGCGATGGGAGCAGCACAATGACTGTCGCAATCATGATGCTTGGTGAAGAGGCTGCGCAAAGCAGTAGTACCGGATCGATCATTTCATTGCTGATGGCCTTTGTGCTCTTCATTGGAATTGTTGCGTGGGTGTTTATCGTCCCGGTCGGCCGTTGGCAGCGCGACGCTCGTATTCCGCTTGATGGTGATTCGTGCACGAAAGCCGCCACTGGTGGCAAGGAGGTCAATCATGAATGACAGCAGCACATCACAAGGAATTGCCGCGGGCAACTCCGTACCGCTCGCACACGACGCTCACGATTGTGACGGAATTCGCGAGTTTGACAATCCGATGCCGTTCTGGTGGTCAGCAATATTCTGGGGCTCCATCTTCTATGCAGCGCTGTACGCGCTGTACTACATGATTGGCGTTGGGCCAAGTCACGTTCAAGAGTTCGACGAAGAGCGCAGCGTGTTCTTCCAAGAACAGGCGGCGCGGCTTGGTGATTTGCAGCCGACGCCGGCGACGATCTCGTCATTGATGGCCGATCCTCGCATGATGCAAGCGGCTGCCGGAATGTTCAGCGCCAATTGCGCAACGTGTCACGCCAAAGACGGTGGCGGCGGCACTGGGCCAAACTTATGTGACGATTCATGGATCAATGTCAAAGTTGCGCCGGACATCTTTACAGTGATGTCAACTGGCGTGGTCTCCAAGGGAATGCCGGCGTGGGATAAGCGATTCGCGACGTCACAGCGGGTACTTCTGGCTGCGTACGTTGCGCATTTGCGGGGTACTACGCCGAGTCAACCAAAGGCCGCGCAGGGTGGGACGATTTTGCCCTGGGCGCTGCCGCCTGCTGTGCCGTTGACTTCGCCAGCCGTAACGCAAGCGAAGCCGGTAGTGAGCGTCGTGAAGTGACCTGTTGTCGGATGAGTCAGGAGGCATAGTGGCTGCAGACTTCACACTTCCGCAACTTGATGATCGTGTTCTGTCCACGCTCAATTCCGATGGAACTCGGCGTTGGATGCAGCCGCGTGATGCACGCGGTCGGTATTGGCGCGCACGCGTCGGTGTCGCAATCACATTGATTGCACTGTTTACGGCGCTCCCATGGATCCGTATAGGCGGAAAGCCGGCCATTCTGCTGGACGTCATGACGCGGCAGTTCACAATCTTTGGCACAACCTTTCGATCAACCGAGACGCTGTTGCTAGCGATTCTGATGATCACGGTGTTCATCTCGATCTTCCTGATCACCGCGCTCTTTGGGCGGGTCTGGTGTGGATGGGGCTGTCCACAAACGGTGTACTTGGAGTTTGTCTACCGACCACTCGAGCGTCTCTTCATTGGGGCGCGGCCGATGCGTGGCGGTGGTGGGGCTCCGCTGTGGCGGCGCATGGCGATGTACGGGACGTTTCTACTCATCAGTGCGCATCTTGCCAACACTTTTTTGTCGTACTTCGTTGGCACGGACCGCATGCTGCATTGGACGACCGGCAATCCATCGGACCATCCAGTTGCCTTTGCTGTGTTTGCAGTCACGGTGGCACTGATGCTCTTTGACTTCGTGTTCTTTCGTGAGCAACTGTGCACGCTGGTATGTCCATATGGACGAATGCAAAGCGTCTTGTTGGACAGAAATTCTTTGATTGTTGCCTATGACCGACAGCGCGGCGAGCCACGCGCGCGGTCGGCACAACGGAAGAAGCTTGAAGAGTCAGCGCATCGCGTGGGCGATTGCATTGAGTGCACTATGTGCACGCAAGTGTGCCCAACGGGCATTGACATTCGCGACGGGTTGCAGTTGGAGTGCATTCACTGTGCGCAGTGCATTGATGCGTGTGATGAAGTGATGAAGCGCATTGATAAACCGACCGGATTGATCCGGTATTCGAGCCAGAATCGGATGGAAGGAACTGCCAATACTTCGTTCCGATACCGGTTGATGTTGTATCCAGCGTTGCTGGTTGTAATGGTGAGCACCCTTGTGCTATTGCTTGCCCGGCGTGAGCAGGTATTAATTGAGCAAGAGCGAACTGTTGGGTCAAACTTCACATTGCGTGACGATGGAAGTGTTGAGACCCCAATCCGTTTGCTCATTGAGAACCGCACTGAATTTGCTCGCACATTCACAGTGCATGGACTTGCCGATGTTGCGATTGCCGGGGAATTGCCGCGCGTGGAGGTTGCACCTGCGAGCGCAGCTTCGATCTTGTTTGTTGTGCGCACTACGGCTGCATCGTTTGGCCGTGGGTCTCGGCATGGTTCCGTGCTGATACGAGATGATGGCGGCACTGAGCAGATTGAGCCACTTTCAATTGCGGGGCCATTCAACGCAACGGGACCAATTGGCTCAGGAGAGGAGCGATGACGCAGGGTGTCATAGTGTTGCGGTCGCTTGTCGCCAATCGCTGGGCATTTGTGCCGGTGTTCATGCTGGCTGCAGTGGTGACTGCAGCGGTTCTGGTGGTAACCCTGGCAGTGAATGATCGCGGAGCCACTGCTGCGGAGCCCGACTACTACCGCAAGGGCGCTGCATGGGACGAGTGGAAGAAGCAGTTAGCTATGAATGGCGTGCTGCGCTGGGTAGTGACGCCGAATGTCGTTGCGTCGCACGCGCATGCGGGGCGCGCTCGTTTGCAATTGTCCGTCGCAGATAAGCACGGAATGCCAATCGAAGGAGCGATTGTTCATGCGGATGTGATTCCGATTCTTGATGGCGATGCGAGGGTGGCACTTGTGCTGGCGCATGATGGCGCAGGTCAATATTCGGCAGAGTTACCGATTCGAATTGGCGGGCAATGGGAGATTCGAAGCACCGTGGAGTGGCATGGCAGTCGCTTCTGCGATCGCGTGCGGCGAACTGTTGAATTCCAGTCGCAGCATGCGGCGGAGAGTGGGCAGTGATTGCGCTTGCTGGAAGCGTTTTCCTGGCGAGCCTTGTTGGCAGTTCTCACTGCGCAGGAATGTGCGGCGGTATTGCAGCGTTCTGTGGTGGGGCAGGTGAATGCGGCGGACGGCGCAGCATGATGGCAACCGGCACGTATCACGTTGCGCGTGCGATGTCATATGTCATTGTTGGACTTGCTGCAGGTGGAATTGGCTCTCTCTTGGATGCGGGGGGCGCGTTGGTTGGGCTGCAGCAGGTGACAGCGGTGGTAGCCGGCATTGCCGTGGCACTGTGCGGAGTTGCGTTGTTGCTTTCCGCATCGGGCGTGGACGCCGGGCGGTCCTCGCTTCCAGCGTGGCTGCAGCGCGCAGTAAGTGCAGTTCATCGAGCCGCCGCTTCGATGCCACCCGTTCGGCGCGCTGCCGTGATTGGATTGGCAACGCCACTGCTTCCGTGCGGTTGGTTGTGGGCGTTCGCGCTGGTTGCTGCGGGCACTGGTTCAGCGCTTGAAGGCGGGTTGGTCATGTTGGCATTCTGGGCTGGAACTGTGCCGATTCTTGCACTGCTTGGTGCTGGAATCGCCGCGCTTGGACACGGCCAGCGCAGGGTGTTGGCGGCGTTTGCCGGAGTTGCCATGGTGGCTGTTGGCGTGCACACCGCCGGAATGCGCGCGGGCAGAGCGGTTCCGATCGCCCAACGGCTCACGGAGCAGAGCATCGCGGCGGGGCACACAGTCGACGGGGGTGATGACGTCAA
Source organism: Phycisphaerales bacterium UBA966 (assembly GCA_002292895.1). Taxonomy (GTDB): domain Bacteria; phylum Planctomycetota; class Phycisphaerae; order Phycisphaerales; family SM1A02; genus UBA966. The sequence continues at coordinate 7,113 of DBCE01000123.1, read as the reverse complement.
TGCGGAAGGTGAAACCACCTTCTTCAGGCGACACGCCAACAAAGTCCACGCTGCTGACCACGCCGGTGCGGCCAGCGTGCTGTCAGGAAGGTCATGCGCCATGACTATGGCGGTTCCGCCAATCAATGCGGCACAGGCTGCCGGCGCGACACTCAGCCGTGTCGGTGATGCCAGCACCCACGACCCGCCAGCAGCGACCCATCGAGATTGCGTTTGCACACATTGCGGATTGCCGGTACCAGAGTCCTTGGTAATGAAAGATCAGCCATCTTTCTGCTGCGGTGGTTGTCAGGCGGTGTGGACCGCGCTGCACTCATGCGGCTTACAGGAGTACTACCAACTGCAGCGCGCCGCGAACGCGCACGGAAATCGACCAATCCGACAGGGTTCAGCGGTGTACTTAGATCATCCAGACTTTCAAGCGCGACATGTGGCATTGATTGGAGACGGACGCGCGCGATGTGAATTGCGCATCGACGGCATGAAGTGCGGGGCATGTCTTTGGTTGCTGGAATCGTTACCGCGTCTCGACAAGGGGCTGCTGGCATCGCGGGTTGATCTTGGACGATCGGTAATCGTGCTGGAGTGGCTGCCAGAATCAATTGCATTGTCGCGCATCGCGGAGCGGATTTCTGATCTTGGATATCAAGTACGGCCGCTCGGCACGCTTGCTTCGCGGGAGGAGTGGCGCCGTCAGGATCGACGATGGTTGGTTGATATTGGGATTTCGGCGGCAATATCAGCCAACGTCATGGCAATTGCATTTGCCTTGTACGGCGCGCAGTTGGCATGGATGGATGACCATACACGCCAGTATTTGCAGTGGACCAGTGTTGGACTGGCGGCTCTGACGGTGCTGATCCCGGGGCGCATCTACCTTCGCAACGCCTGGAACTCGATTCGAACGCGTACACCGCATATGGATCTGCCCATTGCGATAGCACTGCTTGCTGGTCTGCTTGGTGGTGCAGCCATGACTGCCGCAAGCAAGCCGGGCGTGTATCTCGAGAGTGTGTCGATGTTGGTGTTCTTGCTTCTGGTTGGGCGATTTGTGCAGTTCCGACAACAACGGAATGCGCGTCATGAAATTGAATTGCTATGTGCCCTGGTTCCGCAGACCGCATTTCGCGTGGAAGCAGATGGCGCACTTGCGGAGATTCCTGCGGAGGCGCTGCGAATGGGTGACATGGTTCGTGTTGCCGCGGGTGACCAGATACCAGCCGATGGATCATTGCATGGTGGTGACGCGCACATTGATCTGCAACTATTGACTGGCGAGGCACGGCCGGTGCACGTGCCATGCGGTGGCGCGGTGTTCGCTGGTACCCGTGCTATTGCTGCGCCAATCGAACTGTGCGTGACGGCGTCCGGTGATGCCACACGTGCCGCAGCGATTTCACGAATGGTGGAGGATGCGGCTGGAAAGCGACCTCCCGTGGTGGAATTTGCAAACCGAATTGCAGGGTGGTTTCTCATTGTTGTGCTTGTATTGACGGCAATTGTCGGCGTTGTTTGGTGGCGCATCGACCCAGCACGCGTGCCAGGCATTGTGATTGCCATGCTGGTGGTGACATGCCCATGCGCGTTGGGTTTGGCCACGCCTTTGACGATGGTTGCATCGCTCGGCAAGGCAGCGCGCGCAGGAATTCTGGTGCGTGGCGGGGACGTTCTGGAGCGGCTTGCGTCCGCAGGAACACTGGTTCTTGATAAGACCGGAACGGTGACCGTTGGAACGATGACCGTTGTGCGCACCCGTGGTGACAGACGAGCGATGGCACTCGCTGCGTTACTGGAGCGGTCAAGTATTCATCCGATCGCAAAGGCGATTGCTTCGTATGGCGCGGATGCGTTGACGGCATCGGTACCGGCAGAAGCTGAGCGGGTGGAGTGCAGCGCAGGAGGCGATGACGCCATCGTGGCTGCATGTGGAGTGACGGTTGAGCACACCGTCTGCGAGGTGGCTGGGCGTGGAATTCAAGGCATCATTGCAGGCGAGGTGGTGATGGTTGGAAGCGCAGCATTTCTTGAAGAATCCGCGGTCCGTGCTGATCCGGCATTGGTGGCGGACGCGGCGGCAATGGTTCAAGAAGGCCTTTCGCCCGCGTTTGTTGCAGTTGGCAGTTCGATGCGCGCCGTACTTGGCATTGGCGACCCGGTGCGTCCGGATGCACGCGCGCTTGTTCAAAGCTTTGTGGAGAACGGCTGGGATATACGCCTTGCATCGGGTGACCTGCCGGCTCTTGCACAGCGCGTTGCCAGCGTGATCGGCATTGATCGTGCATGTTGCGACGGCGCTTGCACCCCCGAACGGAAAATGGAAATAGTTACCGCACTTGCAAGACGCCCTGTGGTGATGGTGGGAGATGGCGTCAATGACCTTCCGGCGATGGCCGCGGCGGATGTGGGCATCGCCGTGCGGCAAGGCGCGTATGCAACGGTGGCGCGAGCTGACGTAGCCCTCACAGGGGGCGGCCTTGAGCAAGTGACGGCGTTGGTTGATGGCGCCCGGCGCACCATGCGCACGATCCATGTGAATTTTGCAGTGAGCCTTGCGTACAACATCGCTGGCGCGGCACTTGCGGCAACCGGGACGATCAATCCGCTGATCGCTGCAATCTTGATGCCCCTGAGCGGCCTGACGGTCACTGCCGTTGCATTGCGTATGCCGCGATTTTTACCAATCCTGCCTGCAGTGGTTCGACCATCGGTAGTGTCGAAACCCGCCGTCACTGTGAGGGCGACCCGATGACCCTCCTGACCATTGCCATTCCAGTGGCGTTGCTAGTCGCCAGTGCGGCGCTTTTAGCGTTCATTTGGGCTGCGCGCACGGATCAGTTTGAGGATTTGGACACGCCGCCACTGCGAATGTTGCTGGAGGACGCACCAGCGGCATCCGGATCAACCGCATCATCCGCATTGTGGGACCTCAACGCCCCATTGGCGCTTCCCCCGGCACTACCTTGCACACATGGCAGCGATTGCATTTCTTCGACCCGTCCGACCGAACTTCCATCGCGACCCATCGATTGATGAACTTGGGGCCCTCGGAAAGCACTTGGCGTTCCTGCAAGGCTTGGTATCGGCTGGACATGTCGTGATGGCGGGTCCTTCGGAAGACGGCGCCTTGGGCGTAGTGGTCTTTCCGCATGACAGCGCCACGCAGGCTGAAGAGCGCATGCGCGAAGATCCAGCCGTCGCAGCGGGCGTGTTCACGTGCGAGGTGCAGGCCTGGCGCATGAGTCTGTTTGGAACGGGCTCCACGCGCGATTGGTTCGGGTTCACGCAGGTGATCCACATTCGCACCGATGCCGTGAACGCGTGGCGCATGTTGGCCACATGCGATGGCTTGGAGCGATGGTTTCTTGCTAAGGCCGATGCGTGGACGCATGATGGTCGGCAGTGGCCGCGCGACGTTTCCCTTGAGCACGGCGCGAAGCTTCGGATGACGTGGATGTGTGTTGGCGCCTGTGATGAGCGTGGTGTCTTTTCTACGGAAGAGCAGAGTGAAGACAACGACGTTCTGCGCACTGAGGCTCCGCATCGCATCCGGCTTGGGTGGTACAGCGGAAAGGGTTGGGTGGAGTTCCGGGTGACTCCACACTTGGCAGACGGCCGCGTCACCATTGAACTTGAGCAGCGCATGCATCCAAGCAGTGACTTCCGCCAATTGGAGCAGGCGTACATCGGCTGTCGCGAGGGTTGGGCCTTCTACCTCACCAATCTCAAGAGCGTGTTAGAGCACGGCACCGATCTGCGCGAGCGCACGCCGGATCGCAAGGGCATCATTAACTTGTGATTGCTGCGTGTGCGTGACTACCGCACGGTGACGTCGGCAATGGCTCGGTCATAGTCTCGGATGGATGCAGCAATGACCGCGTGTGCATGGGCAACGCCGTATGTGCCAAGCACCTCGGCGGCGGATGGATGCCCAGGGCGCATCTTGTAGGTTGAGAAGTAGTGCACGAGTCGTTCGACCAGCGCCGCAGGCAGATCTTCGATGGCACGCGCGCTGCCCCACACTGCGTCATCCTTCAGGACGGCCACGATCTTGTCATCAGCGGTACCACCGTCAAGCATGGTGAGGCCGCCAACCACCACCGCCTCGGCAATAATTTCACTGCGATCGACCGGGCGTTCGCTGAAGACGCAGATATCCAGTGCATCTCCGTCAGCCTCAAATTGATGCCCTGTTGCGCGAATGGCTCGAACGCGATCGGCGGCGCGTGGATCGTGCGCACCGAAGAGATTGGCTACTTCGGCTCCGCAGAGCGTGCGTGGTACGAATCCATAGAGCGTGGGGGGAGTGCTCGAAAAACGTTGTGGTCGGTCCACGCGTAGGTAGCCCGATGACTTCTCAATTTCGTACTTCACTACGTCGAACGGCGTGATCTCAATGAACGCGTTGACGACGTGGGGTGCATCTGGCCCGACGGGCAAACCATGCCACGGGTGCGGACGGGATCGAAAGTATGTGGGGACGCCCATGTGAGCAGGGTAGCAATGTTGGTCGCCGTACAATTCGACTGCGTGCTAGTGGATGCGTCTAGCGGGTGATCAACAACAGATCTGCAGTGAGCAAGGATCAAAAAAGTGACTGAAGAGCGCCCTGCACATTCCACAGAAGGTTCGCCGGTTGTTGGAACCGAAGTGTGTGAACTGAAAGTTGATGGCATGACCTGCGCGAGCTGCGCGGCGAGTGTGACGCGCGTGTTGCGTGCGCAGCCCGGGGTTCTTGATGCGCAGGTTGATTTCATGATGGGGCGCGCGCAAGTCAAGATCGAATCCGCAAAGGCGGATCCACGCAAGTTGGCGAAAGCGGTCGAAGCGGCTGGGTATCAGGCGCGGGTGAATCCGAGTGGACGAGCGGTTCGTGATTCGCATACGGCGCATGGGAGGCACAGCACTCATGAATCGCACCACGCGCACCATGCAAGCGCCGGCGCCCATGTTCACAATCCCGATGCTCCGAGTCGCGTAGAAGAATTGGACGCATGGACTCGAAAGGAAATGCGATCGGTGCGGTTGAAGTTGATCGTTGCAGCGATCCTGTGCATTCCACTCATCTGGATTGCCATGAGTTCGCATCACCTGTGGGGTGCAGGGGCTTCCCAAGAGGCGATGCATGCGGCGAGCGCGGATGCCCAGGTCAACCCAAGCGCTGCTGTGGCCCCAAAGCTTGCACATCAGCATCAGAGCACGAATTCACAGTTTCTTTCGTTGGTCATACAACTGGCGTTGGCCACGCCAATCGTTGTGTGGTGTGGCTCGGCCATCTTCCGCGTCGCGTGGAAGGGCATGTGGCAGCGCACCGCCAATATGGATTCGTTGGTTGCACTCGGTGTGGGTGCGGCGTATGGGTGGTCCGCCTTCGTATTCGTGTCGGGACTCTTCCCTCGCATGGGGCGCGCGTCCGCTCTTCCGCCGGTGTACTTCGAGGCTGCCGGCGTCATCGTCACGCTGGTTCTCCTTGGTCGTTGGCTGGAGATGCGCGCCACCATCCGCACGCGTGATGCCGTGCGTGGCTTGGCCGCGCTGCAGCCCACGATGGCGCGCGTGCGTCGCAATGCGGCAGAAATTGACGTTCCCGTGGCGGAAGTAGTGATTGGTGACCTCGTAGTGGTGCGCCCGGGCGACCGCGTTCCGGTGGATGGAATGGTTGAAGAGGGATCATCCGAGCTTGATCAATCGATGTTGACTGGTGAAAGTGTCCCGGTGACGAAACGCGCGGGCGACGAAGTATTTGCGGGCACACTGAACGGCGTGGGCGCGATCGTCTTGCGAGCAAAAAAGGTTGGCGGCGATACGGTTCTGCAGCAAATCGTCAAGATGGTGCAGGATGCGCAATCTGATCGCGCCCCAGTGGCGCGGCTTGCTGACCGCGTGAGCGCGTGGTTCACCTTTGCTGTACTTGGTGCAGCAGTATTCACGTTCGTTGCATGGATTGCGCTTGGGCGCGGAGCGTTTGCAGCGGAATCTGACCCCACGGCCGCTGCCATTGAAATGGCATTCACCAGCGCTATTGCGGTTCTGATTATTGCATGCCCGTGCGCGCTTGGACTCGCCACGCCAACGGCCATCATGGTGGCTACGGGCGTTGCGGCGCGCCGCGGCATTCTGATGAAGGGCGGGGCTGCTATCGAAGCGCTCTCCGGAGTCAATGCTGTCGTCCTTGATAAGACTGGTACCGTCACCGCTGGCAAACCAGTGGTCTCGCAGATTCATGTGGTCAACGGCGCGGACGAACGCACGCTGTTAACAGCCGCAGCTTCAGCAGAGCGCTCCAGTGAGCATCCGCTGGGCGAGGCGATTGTGCGTGCGGCATTGGATCGCGACATCACTGTGCCAGCGGCAATTGACTTTCATGCCACGGTCGG
>DBCE01000123.1:0-628 GCA_002292895.1 Phycisphaerales bacterium UBA966 | reverse complement strand
TCATGACCACCGAGCGCAACGCCGCACGGACCGCCGTGGTTGTCTCCGTAGAGGGCGAAGCCATCGGCGTGATCGCTATGGCAGACGCCGTATTGCCCGATGCGCGCGAGGCGGTGGCCGCGATTCGCGCGATGGGCATTGATGTTTCCATGGCATCTGGCGATGATCAACGTGTTGCAGAACGAATTGCGCATGAAGTTGGTATTGAGCGCGTGTATGCGGGCATTCTTCCGGGCGGCAAGGCCAAGATCATCACAGACATGCGTAGCCGTGGACAGCGGGTTGTCATGGTGGGTGACGGCGTGAATGACGCGCCTGCGCTCGCGAGCGCGGATGTTGGCATGGCGATCGGTAGCGGAGCGGATATCGCTGCGCACGCGGCGGACGTAGTCCTCATGCGTCCAGGCGTTCTGCGCGTGGCGGAAGCGATCGCTATTGCGCGCGTCACCATGCGCACCGTGCGCCAGAATCTGTGGTGGGCATTTGGCTACAACATTGTGGGAATTCCACTGGCTGCAGGCGCTTTATGGCCGCTGACGCACTGGAATCCTGGTCCGATGGTTGCGGCAGTTGCCATGAGTGTTTCGAGCATTGCCGTGGTCACCAACAGTCTTCGCCTACGTCGGAC
>DBCE01000076.1:2676-6572 GCA_002292895.1 Phycisphaerales bacterium UBA966 | reverse complement strand
GGTCTGGTGATCGCGGCGATCATGTTTGCAGCGCCAGCCGATCCGCCAGGGGATGATGCTGCGGGAACATCGGGTGGCGGCTATGGAACCGGCTCAGGGAGCGGCTTCGGCGCGGGCGTCGGCAGTGGCAGTGCGCTTGCTGGTGACGGTCCGGGCGCTGGTACATCAGGAACTCTGCGTGGAGCCATCGGTGATACCGCCGACTCCGCACCGCGCGGTCAACGCACTGGAACGCTAGCCACTGCAAATGCTGTGGAAGGCGAGTCCCTCGTCAGTGGCGACAGTAAAGACCTGCCCAAGTTCGGCTTCACGTTGCCAAACATCAATGATCCGATTGATCCTCCGCAAACCGCGACTGCGGTCGGTAAGAAGGATGGCAAGGACGGCGCAGGTCGCGCCGGTGCGGGCGGAGGCGGCGGGACGCAGTTCATGGGGATTCCCACTGATGCCAAGAGCATCGTCTACATCTTGGACTTCTCGTCAAGCATGCGCAATGAAGATGGCCGCGAGAAACTACTCAAGTCCGAACTTGCCAAGAGCATTCAATCGCTCCGCGATGGCTGCCAATTCACGGTGATTCTGTTTGGGATCTCGCCCGCGAACGGCGCGAAGCTTGTCGCAAGTCCAAACAAGTCGGGAACCGTCTTCACTAATGCGCTCCCGATGCCGCCCAGCGGCGAGTGGCTGGCTGCCACACCATCGAACCGCGATTCAGCAATCCGCTGGGTCGCCCAACATGAAGCGGATCCAGCAGCAGGAAGTGGCACATGGGACTCCATGCGCATCGCACTCCAGATGAAACCAGAAGTGATCTTTCTGCTGACCGATGGCGAGTTTGACGGCAGCGACATCGGCATGCTCCGCGATGAAATCACCGCTGGAAACAGTGGATTACTGACGAAAATCAACACCATTGCGTTTGCGAGCGAAAGCGATGTGCTATCCCTACAAACCATCGCACAAGAAAACAACGGCTTCTACCGCCGCGTCACCATCACTCCATAAGTCCATTCACCGCCGCGCGCGCCCGTCCCACACCACCGCGTTCCAGGTGTCCTCCAAACGCTCCTGTGCGCCGCTCTGTGGTGGCCCAACGCGCTCGTCAATCACAGCGCGTTCAATCTCTGGGAAATTCGCGGCACCCTGTTCGATGCGCTGCCCAAGTTCATCGTTCCATGACGCGTAGCGCGCAGCAATGGCGGCAGCAAGCCGACCGTCAGCACGAATCGCTGCGGCCGCCTTCAACCCAAACGCAAACGCATCCATCGATGCAATGTGACCATGGAAGAGGTCCTCCGGGCGCCAACTCTCGCGGCGGCGCTTGGCATCGAAATTCAAACCACCGTTCGTGAATCCGCCGGACGCCAGCACCACTTCCATGACGCGCGTTGCCAATGCATAGTCGGTCGGATACTGATCCGTATCCCATCCGCAATTGGGCGTACCCATGTTGGCATCCACCGAACCGAGGGCCCCCGCGGCGGCGGCCACGCGCAACTCATGCTCCATCTCATGAGCCGCCAGAGTGGCGTGATTTGTCTCAATATTGAGGGCTATTTTGCCAATGAGCCCATGCTCGCGCAGGAAACCCAGCACCGTCGCCGCATCAAAGTCGTATTGATGAACACTCGGCTCGCGCGGCTTCGGCTCAATGTAGAGCGAGCCACGGAAGCCGAGTTCAGATTTCCAATCAACCGCCATCTGCAGCAGCCGCGCCATGTGCCCAAGGTCGCGCGGCATGTCACGGTTCAAGAGACTTGAGTAACCCTCGCGCCCGCCCCAGAACACGTAGCCGTCGCCACCCAGTCGATGCGTGACTTCCATGGCGTGCTTGACCTGCGCGCATGCATGTGCAAAGACGCGAACGTCGGGGCTGGTTCCAGCGCCTGCCATGTAGCGCGGATGTGCAAAGAGACAGGCGGTGCCCCACAGCAGTTTCTTGCCGCTCGATTTCATGTGTTGCTGAAAGTGCTCGGCAACCTTATCAAGCATGGCGTTTGACTCACGGAGCGTTCCGAGCTCTGGCGCAATGTCCCGGTCATGGAAACAGAAGCGGTCAATGTTGCACTTCTCCAGGAACTCAAAGAATGCATCAGCGCGATGTAAGCAGTTGCTCAGTGTGTCCGTTCCGTCATCCCAGGGCATGAGCGCTGTGGGCGCACCAAATGGATCAGCGAGCCCATTACGCATGGTGTGCCAATAGCACGCAGCAAAGCGCAAATGATCGCGCATGGACTTGCCATCAACCGATGCATCGGCGTCGTAATGGCGAAAGGCGAACGGATTTCGGGAATCCGGTCCTTCATAGCGAACACGATCGACGAAAGAAAAGGCGGGTTGCATATCGCTATTCTGCCACGGCTCCCGCGCTCGCGCACGCCGCGCACGGAAGGCGCTCCATGCTCCACTCCGCCGTAAACAATCTCCCGCTCGTCCTGATCATCTGCGGGCTCATGCTGGCGGTGGCGGCACTGGGCACCAAGATGGCTATGCGGATTGGCATTCCGACGGCACTTGGCTTCATTGGCGTGGGCATGTTGATCGGTGGACAAACCGATTTACGCATGCTGTTGCAAGGCTATGAGGGCGCGTACTCCATCGGCAATATCGCGCTCGCCCTGATTCTGTTCTATGGCGGACTCTCCACCGATGTCCGAAAAGTACGCGGAATTTGGCTGCCTTCCATCACACTGGCCACCGTTGGTGTTCTGGGAGTGGCTGGAGTCACGGCGTACATCATTCGCATACTCCTTCCAAGCGCGCCGTGGTCCGTGGCCCTGATGATGGGCGCAGTGCTTGGATCGACGGATGCTGCAAGCGTGTTGCAAATTCTGGCGCGTGAACGCCTGAGTGGCCGCGTGCGGGAAATCGTGGAACTTGAAAGCGGATTGAACGACCCCATGGCATTCATTCTGGTGGCCACATTCACCAGTGTTGCTATGGGTAGCTCATTCGAAGTGACCACCATCCCCACCATCATGTGGCAAATGTGTGCCGGTGCGCTGATCGGCGGTGCGATCGGTTGGCTGAGCAGCTTGGCTATTGGAGCGTTTGAGGAAGACTCACCGGAGATTTACCCGGTCATCACCATTGCGCTTGCACTGTTGGCGTACGGCATTGCTGAGTCATTGCATTCCAGCGGATTACTTGCGGTGTTCATGACGGCACTGACCCTTGGAAACAGCGCGGATTTGCCGTTTCGAAGCACCATTGTGCGCTTCCACGCGTCACTGGCATACCTCGCGCAGATTGTGATGTTCTTTGTGCTTGGCGTCTTGGTGATCCCCGAATCACTGCTCGACATTCGCGTGATGGCCAGCGGAACACTGATTGCCTTGATCTTGGCTTTTGTGGCGCGGCCGCTGGTGATTACGCCGCTCTTACTTTTGTTTCGGATCCCCATTCGCGAATCGCTCGCTGTTTCATGGCTCGGGCTGCGCGGCGCCGTACCGATCATCCTGATGATGATCCCCCTGACCGCTGCGCGTACCAGTAATGGTCAGCAGAATTTGTCACGGGCGTTTGCCGTGGTGTTTGTGTGCGTCGTGGTTGGCAGCATCATCCCTGGTTCGACGGTGCGATGGGTGATGCGACTCTTGCGCGTTCGGCTTCCGCCCATTCCGCGCCCATCCACCACCATCGACATGATCACCAAGACCCCGCTGGACACATGCATGATGATCATGGTGGTGCAGCCCGGCTCAGCGATTGATGGCAAATACCTTTCAGAGGCGAAACTGCCCGGCGAGATCACCATTGCACTGGTCATCCGCGGCGCGCGTACCCATCGAGTGCGTGGCGACACTCGCTTAGAAGCCGGCGACGAAGTTGCCATGAGTCTCCCGGAACGAATGGTGCCGATTGCACAAGTGCTATTCGGTGAACTGGGCGAGTGA
>DBCE01000076.1:0-2651 GCA_002292895.1 Phycisphaerales bacterium UBA966 | reverse complement strand
TGGGCGAGTGAGTCAGCCCTGGGTGTTGGTGCTGCCATTCAGTCGCGGCGACTGATGTCCATGATCAGAATGAAATTCATCAAACCGCCAAGCGCAATGAACAGCGTTCCAAATTCATTGGCCGAACCCAAGCCTTTGAACGATGACAAGGTGTGCTTGCCTGGCAGCGGGCGTCCCAGCGGATCAAGCGGCGCGGGCGCGGGCAAGAGTTCCCCAACCTTGCCGGTCTTCAGAATGTTCTGATTCGCCCAGTCCGCGGCAAGGGCGATCGGCCCGTTGCCACTTTGCGCAATGAACCACGGCGCGTCCTCAACACTATCAACGGCATCAATCCCACCGATCAGAAGTCCGCTGCCAAACATGCCCAGAATGGCCGCCATCGCTAAGAATCCGCGCTTGCGGTGTCCAAGCACCACGTGTCCAAGCCCTGGGAATGCCCAGTTCAGTACTGGACCCTTGACGCCCTGCCCGCTTGCGCCCAAGATGATGGCTGCCACCAAGAATGCGCCGCCCAAGGCAAGCCAGGTGGGAATCGCTGCCATCATGGGCGAAGCGTCCGCAAGCACGCCGAGCGCGCGCGTTGACTGCATGAGTTGTGCGGTTGGCTTGGGAGCCGGTACAGGCGTCGCGGCGTCCCCGGCCTTCGCGGGCGCGGCGGCGGGAACTGCCTTGGCAGCCACAATGCCTGCTGCCCATGCAATGCCTTCGCGCAGATGCTGACGAAAGAGCGGCTCGGTGTAACTCTCCTTGGTGTGCCCACCGGCCGTGTACCAAGCGCGCCCGCCCTCAAAGTCTTGGTACCACATGATTGGATGATCGCCACCCATGGATGCCTTGCCGGGGTCGTAACTCTTCTCATCAAGCGATGCCAAGACATGCACGTTGCTGCGTGGGTTTGTCCGGAATGCGTACCACTCGTCCAGTCGCTTCCACTCCGCGGGCAACATGCGGGTACTGGGATGCGTGCGGTCCTCAACAACGACGGTTGCCTCTTGATTGACGGCTGGATGCCCCACAAACCACGCGCCCGCCAACTTGCCGTACCACGGCCAGTCGTATTCGGTATCAGTGGCGGCGTGCACTCCAACCCACGCGCCACCGGCATGGATGTACTGCTCAAACGCCTTCTGTTGCGCGTCGTCAAGCACATCGCCAGTGGTGGAGAGGAACACAACCGCGCGATAGTTCTTCAGATTGGCGGCAGTAAATACGGACGAGTCTTCGGTTGCATCTACGGTCCAACGCCCAGCCCCAAGTTCCGTCACTGTGCGAATGCCATCGGGAATGGAGGCGTGCCGGAACCCGGCGGTGCGGCTGAAGACCAGAATGCGCGGAAGCGCTGCCGTGGCAGCGACCGGCGCTTGTGCCGGAGCTTGTATCGGAGCTGGGGTCGCAACGGCGGGTGGCGACTGCATCGCCTCCGCGCCCGAAGCGGCGGCAAAGGCAACCGCGATGACTGCAGCAACGGCCGCAATGCGGGCAATCACAGTGGAGCGAGTGGTGGCAGGTCGCATCGAGGGGTCCGAATGCATCGGCTGCATCGTATCCACGCAATTCCCCCAAGCCGGACGGTTACACTTTGACCATGACTCCCGAAGATCGACGCAAGCCACGCGACCCCGCACAGACCCCTGAACACGTTGATGCTTCGGTGCCGGATGTGGTGGACCGACGGGTTGGTATTGACCGCCGCGATCTATCCACCGATCCCACCAATCTTGAACGCCGCCGCGGTCCAGGGCGCCGCCTGACGGACTTCGTCAAGACTGCTGAAGAAGGCGAAATGAACCGGGAGCAGTACTTGTTCCTCCTGGCGATTGACGCATTCAAGCGCGTCAATCACAAGACATTCCCGTCTTGGACCGATGTCTTAGAGATCATCCGCAAGCTCGGATACCGAAAGACCATGCCCAGCGAACTCAACTTGGGCAGCCGCGCCACCGACTGGACCGAAAAGAGCAACGTTCCCAGCGGCGTGAACAAGCCAGCTGAGCAGCGCGAGGAGTAGTCGCGCAGCAATGCTCGGCGTCCGGCGATCAGAGCGATCCGGGCGAAAGTCGAACGAAAAGAACAAACGACGCGTGCCGCAGTCTGCGGCGCGCGTCGTTGTTCGGAAGTCCATCAATGCGGGCGCGAGTGCGGCTCCGACAGCCGCCGCGATCCGTCACTTCTGGGTCTTGAAGAAGTCTGAGTTGATTTGGATGTACTTGGTCCACTCCGAAGGAAGGTCTTCCTGCGGATAGATGGCATGGACCGGGCATTCATCGACGCACAGTCCGCAGTCGATGCACGTGTCTGGATCGATAAAGAGTTGGCTTGCCTTACCGAAATCGCCCTCGTTCTTGCCGGGGTGGATGCAATCCACTGGGCAGACCTCGACACAGGCGGCGTCCTTCGTTCCGATGCATGGTTCAGCGATGATGTGTGCCATAGGTTCTCTCTGAAACCGCCGTGCGCGGCGGGGGTCAGAATCCTAGCGCGACAAAGACCCACAGGGATGGCGGAACCAGAAGTTCCAAAGGGGGTCGATTTCGGGGCGAATCTGAAGGGTAAATCAGGCGGGTGAATCTGCAGAATTCACGAGTAGTAATGAAAAAACCAGCAGGGCCGGCTCTCGCCGGCCCTGCTGGTATTGTCCGGTCGAGCAGATT
>DBCE01000219.1:20687-21944 GCA_002292895.1 Phycisphaerales bacterium UBA966 | reverse complement strand
CCGCTCCGCTGCCGGATCCACAAATGCCTGCGCATCTTTCGGTGAGCAGTAGCGCAGGTAGTACCAGCAACTTCCCGCCCAACCTGGCATGGTGTTGGTCTCGCGCACCACGGCGGTGTCCGCTGGCAACAGCGCCGGATCGACACCCGCCGCACCAGCCGTCGTGTGCGTCCAATCACGGGCCTTGGCAAGCGGTGGTTGCGGTGTACTACTTTCGACCGGTCGATAGTCAGCGAGTGGCGGCAAAGCCACCGGTAACGCAGCCACCGAAACCGGATAGTGATTTCCTTCAGCGTCGTAGACCACTGGGAACGGTTCGCCCCAATAGCGCTGCCGACTGAACAACCAATCGCGCAGGCGATAGTTAATGCGCAAACCACCGATACGCTTTGATTCAAGCCACGCAATCGCAGCGCGCTTGGCGTCGGCGGTCGCCATGCCGTTCATCGAAAGTCCGCTCGCCGCGTTCGCGCTATTGATCGCCCGTCCTTCGCCGCCGGTGGCCATCTCGCCGGTCCAAGCAACGCCCGCGATGTCGACCACCTGCAGCACCGGAAGCGCAAATTCCTTGGCAAATTCAAAGTCGCGCTCGTCGTGCGCAGGCACCGCCATGATCGCGCCAGTTCCGTAGCCCATGAGCACGTAGTCCGCGGTCCAGATGGGAATGCGCGTGCCGGTCGCTGGATTGATGGCAAACAAGCCAGTCGGGACACCGGTCTTCTTCTTTGATTCTTGGCGATCGACGTCTGATCGATTCTTTGCCCACGCCACATACTCCGCAAGTCGCGCGTCGCCGCCGCGTGCCACCACGCCCGCCACCAGCGGATGCTCCGGCGCAACCACCATGTAGGTGGCACCGAACAACGTGTCTGGCCGAGTGGTGAATACGGAAAGGAACTGGCCATCAGCAGCCGCGGAACCACTCACCGCGCTGTTCGTGTTCGAGCCTGTACTTGCACCATCCACTGCAAATCGAATCTCCGCACCCTCACTGCGACCAATCCACTCCGTCTGCATGATGCGCGTCGAATCCGGCCATTCCACCAATGCAAGGTCAGCAAGCAATCGATCGGCGTAGGAAGTAATGCGGAACATCCACTGCTTGAGCGGCATGCGCACCACCGGATGCCCACCGCGTTCGCTGCGACCATCAATGATCTCTTCGTTGGCAAGCACGGTGCCCAATTTTGCGCACCAGTTCACGGTTTGCGTACCCAGATACGCCAAGCGGAATCCATCCAGATAGATCTGCCGCTC
>DBCE01000219.1:1518-20595 GCA_002292895.1 Phycisphaerales bacterium UBA966 | reverse complement strand
CGTCGCCGGCGGCACGGTCCGCGCTTGCTATTGCGATTTCTCGATCTTCCTTGGCAATCGCTGCTTCAAGCTCAGCGATCGGTCGCGCAGCTTTCACCTTGGGGTCAAACCATGCGTTGTATGCCAAGAGCCAAATCCACTGCGTCCACTTGTAATACTCGGGATCGATCGTCGCAAACTCGCGCGACCAGTCGTACATGAATCCAAAGCGCTTCAACTGGCGCCGAAAGTTGTCGATGGCTTTCTTGGTGGTGACCTCGGGGTGCACGCCTGTCTGAATGGCGTATTGCTCCGCAGGCAGACCGAACGCGTCCCAGCCCATGGGATGCAGAACATTGAAGCCCTTCATTTTCTTGAAACGACAGATGATGTCGGTGGCGGTGTAGCCCTCGGGGTGCCCAACATGGAGCCCCGCGCCGGATGGGTACGGGAACATGTCCAAGCAATAGAACTTCGGGCGCGATGCATCGAATCCTGGCTCGCCCGGGTTCGGTTGTCGATACCCGCCCCCCGCCGCCTCGGCCTGCTCAAGCCGCGCCTGCCAGCGTTCTTCGGTGGCATTGGCGAACGCCGCCGTGTATCGGAAGGGCGTCTCGTTCGCGCCGCCCGGTAGCCCAGGGGTGCGTGCGTGGCCGTCGGTAGCGTTGTTCGCAGCGGACATAGGGGTCGAAGCGTACTTCAGTCGCCCTGTGCCCTACGATGCGCCGCAATGAAGTCCCCGGACGATGAGCCCCTCGACCCGCAGCCCGATGGCGACAGCGCGCCTGACCCAGGCTCATCGGATGCTTCCCGTCCAGATGGGCACGGTGATGCGGACGGCGAAGGAGGTGCCGACGCCGACACCAACGCCGACGAGCTAACAGGCGAAAGCGTCTGGGAGCTCCCCGCGCCGATAGCCAGCGCGTGGGTCGGCTTCTGGCCGCACCCCGATGCCCCAACACGTGATGAAGTGGGTCGCGCGGTGGCAAGCTGGGTGGGCCGCGAAGTGGAGATGGAGTCAAGCGAGCCCGATGAAGACGAAGGCATGTTGTGGGCGCTGATGGTGAATATCCCGGGTGTGAATTCGCCGGTGGTGCTGTGGGCCGAACGCGCGCTCAATGCCGAACCAGGGCAGCTTGAAGATCCGGCCATGGCGGCCTGCAAGTGGGTGGTTGGCATGCAGACCGTGCTGGAGCCCGGCGAAGCGCACGCCGAATATTTCCATTTGATGGCGATGCTTGCTGGATCCCTCCCAGAGCTCACTGGAATATTGGATGTCTCCAACGCGCGTCGTTGGCCGCGTCAAGAAATTGAAGAGCAGTTTCTTGCTGCCGATGCAGTTCCCAACGACGAGAGTCTGTGGACGATCACCGCGGTTGCCACATCCGACGAAGAGGATGTGCCGATGATGTTGTTCACCACCGGCCTCTCACGCTGCGGCCTTCCAGAACTGGAGATGCTTGAAGTGCCCGCGCGTCACTCGCAGGCAGCCGCCATCTTGCTGAATCATGTGGCAAGTCTGCTTCTTGAAGCGCCACCGCCGGAGCCGGAGGAGCCGATCGAAATCGGCCCGGATATTTTTGTGACGCTCATTCCCTGGCAAGAGTGCGCGCGGTACATCGCGGAAGAAACGCCAGGCTCAACCGCTTTCCGCGAGGTCGCGCGCGAGCAAGGCGACGGCTCGCTGATGGCAGTGCGGGCAGTGATCTGTTCCGCTAAAAAACGCGGCAGTTTCAAGCAACTTTGGGCGTGGCCAATCGAAATTATTGAGAGCATGGAAGCCGGTCGCGCGGTGTTGTACGCCAGCGAACATTCCGCGGCTGCCACGGAACGTCGTGCGCAGCGCACTTGGCCAAAGTTCGCCACGGCGTTCGCAAGCGTTCGTCGCGCTGAGGAGCCGGATGTGTTGGCACTTGCCACCACGGCGTTCCAAGTGCAAGCGCCACTGGGAACGGTCGATGAGCACGACCGCCGCGAACAGGGTTGGTTCACGGTGCAGCGCTTCGATCATGATGTTGTGGATGCGATTCTTTCCGAAGAGCCGGTCACTCGCCAAGACCTGCATGTTGGCGATGCGATCCGTATTCCGCGCGCTGAGGTCACTGATTGGCGCGTCTTCCTTCCGGAAGAAGTGTTTGGACCAGCGCGGAGTGACGCGCTCCTGGCAGCGGTTGATCGTTTGCGAGGTCTTGCGTGAATATTCCGCAGCAGGATGGTCAAGACGCAAGTAGCAGTGACGCGCAGAGCCGCCAAGATGTTCCGCAACGGCGCGAACAGGTCCCGCAACACCGAATGGACGCGAGCACCATGCCCATTGCGTGCGAGGCGCGCAATGAATTCGAAGCGCAATGCGTGCAATCGGTACTTGAAGACGCGGGCATACAAAGCGTCATCGATCCATCAGGCGTGGCGGTCTTTGGATTCCCGTTGCGCGCCGGCAGCACGGTGGTGCCAGTTCGAGTGTTGCCCGAAGATCTGAGCCGCGCCAAGCAAATGATTTCCGAAGCGCGCTGGGTTGGAAAGAGCGTTGATTGGGACGATGTAGATGTGGGCGAAATGCCGCCCGATGTCATTCGTATGCTCAGCCGCGCTCGGGCCGATCGGGTGATCGGTCGCGTGATGATGGCAGTTGCGTGGATTGCCATTGCCACAGTCCTAGTGAGCATCGCCATTGGGCTGGTGCGGTCAATCGCGGGGCGTTGAGTTGGTGGAGTTGGTCGCCCGAAACAGTGCAACAGATCGGAGAAGTCATGCGAAGAATCATCATGAATATCGTTGGAATCATGCGAGCGACTTGCGCGGCGGTATCTCCCATGACTTGCCGCCTGAGTGTCTTGCCCGCCGTCGCCGCGTTCAGTCTCCTTGCCGGTTGTGCCTATACGCTTGACGGCAAAGTGGTGGAGGGATTCGGCAGCGTGGTCATGGGTCGTGACAAGGATCCCGATGCACGCAAGAGTGGCATTGGTGGTGCCACCGTGGAACTCATTCGCGATGCCGGCACCATGAACCGCGCGGTTGCTGCGCGCGCCACCAGTGGTTCGGATGGTCGCTTCATTCTGGAAGTGCCCGCGTTTGGCGCAGGGTGGATGGATGAATCGTGGCAGATCCGCGTGCGGCGCCATGGTTACGAGAATGTGGAGAGCGAAGTGCAGTTGCCGGGTTCCACTTCCGGGCGTCTTGTTATTGTTGAAATGCACGCAGGAAAGAGTGGGCAGTTTCGTGAGCCGGATAGTTCGCGATCCATGATTGATGAGGCGAAGGCGTTTGAGCCATCGCTTGGAAATACCCGTCCCTGACGTAGTGAACGACCGCCGATGCGCAGGCGCTACCACATACATCCTCCTGGACTTCTCTACCTGGTAGTGGTGGTGCTGGTGGGTCTTGCCGCTGCAAATCGGCCCAGCAATCTCTTGGTGTGGGTCTTTGCAGCCATGCTCTCGGGTGTCTTGCTCTCCGGAGTTCTCTCGGGTCAACCGCTAATGAAGCTGCGTGCCGTGCGCACCATGCCTCGCACTGGGCGTGTTGGTGAGCCGGTAATCGTTCGATACACAGTCATCAATGAGTCATCGTTGTGGCCTTTGTTTGCGCTGTTTGTGCGCGAAATCACCACGGTGCCCGGCTCGCGCGCCTTTGTGCAGCATGTTGGTCCGGGCGAGCAGGTGATTGCAGAAACTGCATATTGGCCCGGTCGACGCGGACCGATGCGCCTGGAGCGATTCCGTATTGAAACGGTGTTCCCGTTCGGCCTGGTGATGAAGAGCGTTCGGTTTGATGATGCCAGTGAATGCCTGGTCTTGCCGCGCGTTGAACGACTGCGTGCCGGTGTGCTCGTGTCGCTTGCTTCGGGCACGGTTGCTGGTCCGTCAACAAGCACGCGCTCTGGTCCGGGGAGTGATTTCTTAGGAATACGCGAATACCGCCCCGGCGATGGACTGCGACACATTGCGTGGCGACGCAGCGCATCGGCTGGCACACTGGCAGTGATCGAACGTTCCATCGATGCACCGCCGCGCATTCGTGTGGCGCTGGATTTACGGCGTCCGACGGACGCACTGCGTGTGGATCCTGCTGGCCGTGCAGCGCGCGATTTAGAAGAGGACGCCATCGTCTTAGCCGCAAGCATTCTTTCGCACGCGCAGCGCGATGGATATGAAACCCGTCTTTGTGTCCTTGGGCTTCCGTCGCCGGCGATGCCGATGCGGCGCGGGCACTGGCATTTGCAGAAGGAATTGGCCGTTCTTGCGGCATTGAACCTTGATGCGCCGCGTGATGCGTCCGCCGTGCTCCCCGCTGAACGCGAGCGCGCTACCACGCTGGTCATTCATGTTGATCGCGCCGATATGCGGTTGGTAGCCGATGGTGCTGTACACATTGGCGCCACGCAACTTGCTGCTCTGATTGCACCGATTGCTGCGCTGAGTGCGACGGCAGACCCCGCGCCCGCCGCCAACTCCGCGCCATCGCCCATCGACGCCCGCCCTCCGTCATCATCGATCGGAGCCGCGTCATGAATGTTGCGCTCCTGTTTCGGCGCGCGGTGTTGCTCCTAGTGATCCTTTCGATCGCCGCATTCGCTGCAAGCGAACGAAGCGGATGGGTGCTGGTCATCGGCGGCTTGCTTGCCGTTGCTGCAACGCGCATCACCGACGGTCCACGCAAGCGGCACTTACCTGCGTGGGCCATTCGCTTTGGCGTCTTTGTCGGTATCGGCTGGGGCGCGGTGCAATTCATGGCGCGCCCTTCGCCTGATGAGGCGCCGCGCATTGTGGCCTATGTGGTGCTTGGTGCATTACTGCTCAAACTGTGGGACCGCAAGACTCCCAGTGATTGGCGTCAAGTCATGGCGTTGTCGATCGTCTTGGTTGTTGCATCTGCGCTTGCTTCGGGGGACTTTTTGGTGGGTGTGTTGGTGATTGGCTACGCGGTAGCCACTATCGCCACCACCATGCTTTATCACTTGCATGCCGGTGCAGCGCGTGCTGAGGATGATCGCCGTGCCGCCGCGTTGCGACCGGGTGCACTTGCGCCCATGGAAGCTCCGCATGGCGCGGCTCCGATCCGGCATTTGCGTCGTCTCGCTGGTGCCGGTGTCGTCCTGGGCATTGTGCTCAGTGCCATGGTGTTTGTGATGTTTCCACGTGAATCAGTGCTTGGGGGGCAATCTGGAAGTCGGCAGAGTGGATTCCGCCCCGACATTTCCTTGTGGAGCGCTGGTCGCGTTTCGCTTTCCTCGCGCGTTGCCATGACGGTGACGCTCCTTGATCCGCGCGGAGCGGCTGGTCCGTTGACATTGCCACTGCGCCTGCGTGGCGCGGTCTTGGATGTGTACTCGGGGGCCGATGGCAAGTGGCGCGGCAACACCACGCACTCTGGCGATCGGTCATACCAGACCGGACCTGCGCAAGGCTTTCAGTGGTTTGCTGCTGAGGCGCGCGCGGAGCGCTCGAATGTGTGGACGCAAGTGGTGGAGATGCGCTCACTGGCAAGCGAACATGTATTCACTGCTTGGCTGCCGCTGGCGATTGCGAGCGAGGAGCCACGATCATTCGTTCTCGATCCGCGCACTGCGGAAGTCACCGAGGCAACCGCCGGCATTGTCGGCCGTCCGCGCAGTTACAGCATTCGTATGCAGGGGTACCCGTCTGGTGCGCTCGCGCATGCGGTGGCAGGCGCCGCGCCTCCAGCGCTTGCCGATTTCCCCGTGCCAGAAGTGCGGGTCATCGCCGAACGGATTCTTGCCGACGCCGGATTGGTTGACTTGCCCGATGAAGACGCCATCAAAGCTGACCCGCAACTCAAGTGGGTGAGACAGCGGCGTATTGCGGCGATGTTCCAGGAGTATCTATCCGGACCGAAATTTGCCTACACCACTGATCTTTCCGCGTTTCGGCGCGTGGAAGGTCAGGATCCCATCGTGTTGTTCATGGAGCGCTACCGATTCGGCCACTGCGAATACTTTGCTTCTTCAATGGTGGCGTTGTGTCGGTCTATCGGTATTGAAGCGCGTGTGGTCACTGGGTACATGGCAACCGAGTACGACACCGTTTCTGACCGCTATGTGATTCGTGAATCGGGCGCGCACGCATGGGCCGAAGTGCGTACCGGCGAATGGCAGTGGGGCACCTTTGATCCATCGCCAATAGCCGAGTTGCTTGCCATTCAACAAGCGAATCGCACGTGGATGGACAGTTTCCGCTGGGTACTTGATCCCATTGAGTTTGCGTGGAACAGTCAGTTTGCATCGTTTGATAGCCGCGCGCAGGCAGAATTGGTGGAACGTGTTGGCTCAGGTACCCGTGGCACCGGCGAATGGATCGCGGAACGGTCCAAGGACTTGTTGGACGCCGCGAATCGTTGGTTCCTGATGGGCCCAGCCGGCGCACTGTGGCTTGGACTGGTGGGAATCACCTTGGCGATTGCTGCAACGGCGGTATGGGTGGTGGGCGGTCGTGCGCGGCGAGTAGCCCGCGAACTGGGCGCCCGCAACGAGCGCCTCACGCGGCGCATCGCGCTTGGTCGCGATGTGGCGTTCTACTTTGAGTCGCTTGATGCCCTTGCGCGCGCGGGATGCGAGAAGCCGCGTAGTTGCACCCCACGTATGCATGTTCAGGCGGTGCAGCGCGTGAACCCGGCTGCTGCGCTTGCATTTGCAGCAGTGGTAGATCGTTTTTACGAGATTCGCTACGGAGGAATGACGCCTTCGCGCGCCCAACGTGCGGCTGCCGACGCGTTGATTCCGCCCCTCCGTGCTGCATTGTCGCGCGGCTAGACTTCCTTGCAGCACGGGCCTTCCGTCCGTTGCACACAGGAGCAAGTATGTCCGCAGCACGATCGCGCACCAACGAGTGGAGACGGAGTCTGGAAGAGCTTTGCCAGAAGGGCGGGGCGCTGGAAATCGCGATTGCACGTGATGATGCACGTGGTCATGACTTGGTGTGGCGTCTGCGCATTTTGGAAGTGCGCGACAGCGGCATCGTTGTTGAGAATCCGGGCGCGTTTGGTCGCGCGCTGCCGCTCCATATCGGTACGCGTTTGGTGGCGTTCATTGTCATCGGACAGAATCGCTGGGAGTTCCGCACCGCGGTCACGGAAGAAATTTTGCCTGGCAAGTACCAAGACGCGCGCAACGGTGCAGCTCGATTGGCTCTGCCTGATCACGTGGAGCGCTGCCTGCGTCGGCACGCGCGATTTGATGTTGGTCCGTTGACGCTGGCGCCGATCGATGTCTGGCCGCTCCTTGATCCAAAGACCGTGGTTGCTGCCGAGCGCGCTAATGAGTTGGCATTTGCAGCCAGCATCACCGGTGCTGTCACGGCAGAGAAGACCGATGAAGAAGCGATGCTCCCGCAAGTTGGCCCACGCTTCACCGCGCATGTTGCCAACATTGGCGGCGGCGGTGCCGGGCTCATGGTGGACGCCGAGCACGCCGGGCTTCTTTCGCATCACCGCCTGTTTTGGCTGCGTCTTGAGCCAAGTGACGGCGCAGGCGTTCCGATTGTCACCACTGCCAAACTAGTGCACACGCACATTGATAGTTCGCAGCGCACCTATGCAGGTATGAGCTTTGACTTCAGTTTCAACCCGGGGCACCAGAAAGTGGTGGCCGAGCAGGTGGAACGTTCGATCAGGAATCTTGAGCGCCGACAGACGCAGTGAGTGCGTGCGCAGTGCGCAGAAGTACCGCGCATTTGTGCAGGCTCTCTTCATATTCGTGACGCGGCTGACTCTCCGCAACTATTCCACATCCAGCGCTATAGCGCAGCGTTCCGCTGTTTGCATCAGTGTGATGCAGCGCGATCGTTCGAATGGCCACATTGAGCGTCACAGCAGTTGGGGAAATTAAGCCAACCGTCCCGCAGTATGGGCCGCGTGCAACGGGTTCCAGTTCATCAATCACTTGCATGGCACGAACCTTTGGCGCACCAGTAATGGAGCCAGGCGGGAATGTGGCACGCAGCATTTCAACCACGCTTGTATTGGGGCGAAGGATTGCTTCAATCTCTGCAACGCAGTGATGCACCGTCTCATGGCTTTCCACTTTGCGCGATGCAGTCACGCGCACCCCGCCCGGAAGGGCAATCCGGCCAAGGTCATTGCGCATCAAATCCACAATCATGTGCAACTCAGCGGCATCTTTGCTGCTGGCCAACAATTCGCGTGGATCCTCGTGAAATGCCCGGGTTCCCTTGATGGGGCGAGTAATTGCTCGACCCGCGACGCGATCAATTTCAACAAAGAGTTCAGGACTCATACTCACCAGGGCGTGAGTCTTAGTTTCTAGATAGGCGCCGTAGCGAGGGCGACCAGCGTGCATCGCAGCGCGCAGAATGGCACGCGGCGATCCTTGCCAGTGCGCAGAAAATCGCTGGGTGATGTTCGCTTGAAACATGTCGCCGGCGTGAATGAGTTTCACCGCGCGTGCGACCATTGATTCAAATTCAGCGCGGGTGATGTCGGGCTCCAGGCGAGTGATGGCGGCGCGGCAGTCATCGCGTTCGCCACGCTGAACGCGGTCATGAATCTCCGCAGCAAGTCCAGCGGCTTGTTCACTCATTTGCCACGTCTGTGATTCATGGTCGTAGAGCAAGCGAGCCTCGCAACATGCAAGCGTGGCCATCGGCCATCCGTCTGCAGGGGCGCGGTGGCGTGGATACGCGCGCGGCTCGAAGGCGCTGCCCAGTTCATAGGAGAGTGCAGCGATCCACGTAGCGCCATCGGTGGATGCAGCATCGATGACACGGAGCGCATCTTCAGCCGTCATGGCAGTCACTACCCGCGACGGCTCAGCAAGCACTGTCCAGCGTCCCCAGCGTCCATCCGCGGTTCCGGTGGCAAGCGCTGCCAGGGCGCGTTGGCGTGGCCAGTGCGCGAGCACGGTTTCCGGCGTGAATTTCCAGTGAAGCGGCTGCATAGTGGGTTGGGCAGGCATTCCGCCGCTGCCGGATCGTAGGGTGATGCGCTAGTATGGGCGACCCGCGTTTACACGGGGAAAAACGCATTTCGTGGCTCACCCCGTCGCGTTGATGGCAAGCCCCGATCCGATCGCAGCAATACACCTATGGGCAAGAACGGCAAGAAGAACGGCACGAAGGCATCGCACTCCAAGGCAAAGGGAACGCCTGCTCCGAAGCAGATGGTCTATTCCTTCGGAAAGCGCACCGATGGCGACGGTACTCAGAAGGCACTACTTGGCGGCAAGGGTGCCAACCTCGCCGCCATGGCGCTCATGGGCCTCCCGGTTCCGCCCGGATTCACCATCAGCACGGAAGTGTGCAACTGGTACTACGACAATGGTCGCCGCTTCCCAGAGAAGCTTGCCAAGCAGATGAAGGACGGTCTGCGCATTGTTGAGAAGGAAGTCAAGAAGAAGTTCGGCGACCGTCGCGATCCGCTGCTGGTATCCGTGCGCTCCGGCGCGCGCGATTCGATGCCGGGCATGATGGACACCATTCTGAATCTCGGCCTCAACGACATCACCGTCGAAGCGCTGAAGAAGGCCACCGGCAACGGTCGCTTTGCATGGGATTGCTACCGCCGATTCGTACAGATGTACGGCGACGTGGTGATGGGCGTGCAGAAGAAGAGTGAGATGGACCATGATCCGTTTGAGGAAATCATGGACGGCATGAAGCGCGAGTGCGGAGTGATGGAAGACACGCTGCTCACTGAGGAGAACCTCAAGGAGCTGGTGAAGCGCTACAAGGACCTGGTGAAGCGCTGGACAAACAAGAGCTTCCCTGATGATCCGATGACTCAGCTGGAAGGCGCCGTTGCCGCTGTGTTTGGCAGCTGGAATAACGATCGCGCCACGGTTTACCGCAACAAGTACAAGATTCCGCACGAGTGGGGCACCGCTGTCAACGTGCAGGCGATGGTCTACGGAAACATGGGTGACGATTGCGCCACCGGCGTTGCGTTTACGCGCGACCCAGCCAACGGCGAGAACGTCTTCTACGGCGAGTACCTGATCAATGCGCAGGGCGAAGATGTTGTTGCCGGCGTGCGCACGCCGCTGGCGGTTGCGCTGATGGCCAAGGACAAGATCCTCTCCAAGAGCTTTGCGCAGCTGGAGAAGGTTCGCAAGACGCTGGAGAAGCGCTTCGGCGATGTGCAGGACTTTGAGTTCACCATTGAGCGCAAGAAGCTGTGGATGTTGCAGACCCGTAACGGCAAGCGCACCGCGCTGGCCTACGTGCGGATTGTGCATGACATGGTGAAGGAAGGCTTGATGACTCCGGAGCACGCTATGAAGAGCGCTGACCCAGAGGCAATGAACCAACTCTTGCAGCCGGTCTTTGAGCGCAAGGCCTATGAGGCGGCTCGTACATCGGGGCGCATCATGACCAAGGGTCTGCCTGCTGGTCCGGGTGCTGCATGCGGTGAGATCGCCTTCAGCGCCAGCCGCGCTGAGGAGTTGGCGCGACACGGCAAGCACGTCATTCTGGCGCGCATCGAAACCAGTCCTGAAGATTTGCGCGGCATGATTGCAGCCGACGGCATTCTCACCACGCGCGGCGGCGTATCAAGCCACGCGGCGTTGGTTGCTCGACAGATGGGCAAGGTCTGCGTTGCTGGTGCCGGCGAGATCGTGATCGATTACCACAAGGGCACCTTGAGTTGCGATGGAAAGGTCCTGAAAGAGGGCGATTTCCTCTCGATCAACGGCACCACTGGCGAAATCATCCAGGGCAAGATCGACACTGCTGACAGTGAGTTGAAGCAGGTGTTGGTGGCTGGCACCATGAAGCCATCGGAGAGCCGTGTGGCGCGTGACTTTGAGTTTGTCATGAACCTTGCGGACCGCTATCGCCGACTGGGTGTTCGCACCAACTCCGATACTCCGGAGCAGGTCCGTCAGGCCGTGGCGTTCGGAGCGGAAGGTATTGGTCTGTGCCGTACCGAGCACATGTTCTTTGAAGGTGACCGCATTGACGCCATGCGCGAGATGATTCTCTGCAAGGACACGCCTGGTCGCCAGCGTGCGCTTTCCAAGTTGCTGCCGTACCAGCGCGCTGACTTTGATGGCATCTTGCGTGCCCTTGAAGGCCGCCCGGCATGCATCCGCCTTCTCGATCCGCCGCTTCACGAGTTCTTGCCACACACCAAGGCGCAGCAGCAGGATCTTGCGCACAAGATCGGGGTTCCTGTCGAGGACATCGAGCGTCGCGTGAACGAACTCCATGAGTTCAATCCGATGCTTGGATTCCGCGGTTGCCGACTGGGCATTGTGTTCCCAGAAATCACCGAAATGCAGGCGCGCGCCATCTTTGAGGCCGCCGCTGCGGTTGAGAAGTCTGGCATCCGCACCAAGGTTGAAGTGATGGTTCCGCTGATCGCCTTCAAGCGCGAGCTTGATTTACAGGCAGAAACCATTCATCGCGTTGCACGCGAAGTCATGGCCGCCACTGGTCAGAAGTTTGATTACCAAGTGGGCACCATGATCGAATTGCCACGCGCTGCCATTGCTGCGGATCAGATTGCAGAAACCGCGCAGTTCTTCAGTTTCGGAACCAATGACCTGACGCAGACGGCGCTCGGCATGAGCCGCGATGACTCCGGCAGCTTCTTGCCTGGCTACAGCGAGCGGGAGATCATCAAGGACAACCCATTTGCATCGATCGATGTTGGTGGCGTGGGCGTGCTTGTTGATATCGCCTGCAAGCGCGGTCGCATGACGCGCCCGGACATCAAGCTGGGCATCTGCGGCGAGCATGGTGGCGATCCGGCCAGCATTCGGTTCTTCGAGTCGGTGGGCCTGGCATACGTCAGCTGCTCGCCGTTCCGCGTTCCAGTGGCACGCTTGGCTGCGGCCAAGGTTGCCGTGGAACTTGGAACCTCGCCCAAGCAGGGCAAGGGCAAGGGAGCGAAGGCTGCTTCCTCGAAGTCTGCAGCCAAGTCAAAGCCGGCGAAGGCGAAGGCGGGCAAGTCGAAGTCAGCAAAGTCAAAGCCCGCTAAGAGTAAGTCAGCAAAGGCTGGAAAGCGCAAGTGAACCGGCCCCGCACCGCGCGCTTCGCACTCGCAGTCACCGCGTCAATCGCGCTGATCGCTGGCGCGTCGTGCGCGGTGTGGCAGCCGCCGGTAGTGGCCAAGCCGCTATCGGAGCCACGTTCGTACCGTGCGCCGTTTGTGCCAGCGCTCGGGGGCGTTGCTGGCGCGACCGGTACATCCGGCATCGGACGCGGCATGTCGCGCGTTGCGCTCGGCGGATCATTGGAAAGCGGCGCATGGGCAGCCGCACCGTGGACCGAGGACTTCACAGATATCGAGGGTTCCGTCAAGCCAGCGCCCGCGTACCGAACACGCGTAAAGATGCTGTGGGACGAGTCATTTCTCTATGTCGGCGCGGAACTCATGGAGCCAGACATCTGGTCCACGCTTGCGGTGCACGACGAGATCGTCTTCCACGACAATGATTTCGAAGTGTTCATCGATCCAAACGGTGACGGTCGTGAGTACTACGAGATTGAAATCAACGCGCGTGGCACGGTGTTTGATTTGTTTCTGCACCGACCGTACCGCGAAGGCGCGCCAGCAATTCATGAGTGGGATGTCACTGGCGCGTTCGCCAAGTCGGTTTCGTTCAAGGGAACGCCCGATGATCCGCGCGATGTCGACCAATCATGGACAGTGATGATGGCAATTCCGTGGAAGGCATTCGTGCCGCCTACGGACGCGCGCATTGCTGGGTTGCCAGCCGATCAGCAAGCCTTCGGCGAGCGTGCTCGCGCTGCGGCCGCGCCGAAGCCAGGCGAGACATGGCGCATCAATTTCTCGCGCGTGCAGTGGCGACACAATCACGAAGCGCTTGATGCCGCTGGCGTGCGCCTCGCCACGCCAAACGTCGTAGCTCGTTCCGCGCCCGGCGGTGCTGAGCCGTATGCCAAACGCGCCGGCCTTCCGGAAGACAACTGGGTCTGGAGTCCGCAGTGGGCCATTGATATGCACCTTCCGCAGTTTTGGGGTCGCGTGACATTCGTTCGCTAAGTGTTTGCATGAATGCGTGCGCCGTGTGCGCTTCATGCCTCAACCATCAGAGAAATCGAGTTCTCCATGCCTGAGAAGCGCAATCAGAAACGCCGAGCCACGGACCGCACTCCTGCCACGGTGCAGAACCAGCGCGTGGTCTTTGAAGATCTCGGGATCGACCGTGATCCGTCCAACATCTTTCATCAGACGCTTGAGCAGTTGCTCGCCGCAGCTGAGATTGTTGGGCTGAAGCATCATCATCAGCTGATCCTTTCGCAGCCGCGCTCGGAAGTGCAAGTGAACTTTCCGGTGCTGATGGACGACGGCCAACACCGACTATTCCGTGGCTGGCGCGTGCAACACAATTCCGCACTTGGTCCCTTCAAGGGTGGCTTGCGCTTCCATCCGGGAGTTGATGCCGATTCCATGCGCGCGCTCGCCATTCTGATGACGCTGAAGTGCAGCCTGTTGCGCCTGCCCTTTGGTGGCGCGTACGGCGGTGTTGAGTGCAGTAACCGCGAGCTCACGCGTGACGAACTTGAACGCGTGACCCGACGCTTTGCGTGGGCGATCTCTGAGCAGATTGGCCCGGACCATGATGTTGTTGGTCCTGGCGTAGGCACTGATCCGCAGGTCATGGCGTGGTTTGCAGATACGTACGCGCAAACTGGCGCAACACATTCGCGTGCGGACGCGCACCGCGTTGCAACGGGTAAGCCAGTGGAGGCGGGCGGCATCATTGGCCGTGCGAGCGCTGGCGGGCTCGGCCTTGTGGAAGTGTTGCGCGAGATGCTTCCCGATATGGGGATTGACCCAAGTTCACTGACCTTTACGATCGCTGGATTCGGCAATGTTGGTCGTTCGACAGCGGTGGCGTTGTGTCGTTCGGGCGCCCGCCTGGTTGGCGTACTGGATCGCAGTGGTGCGGTGGTGAACCTTCGCGGCTTTGATCCGGACGACTTGATCGACCACCTTGACGTGCATGACTCGCTCGACGGCTTCCACGGTGGCGAGTGCGTTTCCGCGGCTGATTTCTGGAAGCTGCCATGTGACGTGCTCGTCCCTGCTGCGCTCGAACAGATGGTCACCAGTGAAGTTGCAGAGATTGTTGGCGCACGCGCAGTTGCCGAAATGGGCAGCGCGCCGGTGACGCCGGACGCGGACAGCATCTTCCTACAGCGCGGCATTGAAGTATTGCCGGGCATCCTCTGCAACGGCGGCGGTGTGGCGGTGAGTTACTTTGAGTGGTTACAGAATCGTTCCGCCATCTCCTGGACGGCAACGCAGGTGCGCGAGACGTTGGCGGAAACGATGATCGCCGCCTCACGCCGCGTGAAGTTGGCGCGTCATCGCTACGAATGCGACTTGCGCACGGCAGCCAGCTGCGCAGCGCTCGAGCAGATCGCCCGCGTTTACGACCTCCGCGGCATTTGGCCGTAAAGGTGGGTCATGGTTGGAATGTCGGATGACCGAGTCGCCAGCAATTGGTAACCATCTACCGCGGTACGGATGTACTGATCGCCGCCGCCAACTCCGCCGCATCCGCTGGCGCGCTGCCCGCATTCCACTTCACTCCGAGCCCGCTTCCATCCGCGTGCTTCGGAATGATGTGAAAGTGCACATGCATCACCGCTTGATGCGCCGCGGCTCCATTGTTCTGCAGCACGTTGTAATCAACGCATCCCGTTGCCTTCACCACCGCTGCCGCGACGATGCGGAGCGCGCGTCCGAGCGCAGCAGCACTCGCGTCACTCAACTGATCGAGCCGAACGCGCTCCTCTTTCGGCACCACCAAGACATGGCCGCGCGACACCGGGCCGATGTCCAGAAACGCGATCACATGATCGTCTTCATAGACGCGGTGGCAGGGAATTTCACCATTGATGATGCGCGTGAAGATGCTTGGCATAGAAGCAGTTCTATACCATGAGAGCCGTGTCTGCCCCGCAACGCCCGCATGTCCCGATTGAATCGTGGCCCGATGCCCTTGAGGCAACCGTGGCAAGCGCATGCACGCTCCTCCGCACCGTGATCGTCCTGCGCGAAACCGGCAGCACGCAAGACCACGCTCGCGCCGCCGGTATTCCCGTTGGCACGCTCGTCACCGCCTGGCGACAATCCGCGGGCCGCGGTCGACTTGGCCGCGCCTGGGAAGACACGCACGCCGCCGGTGTTGCCGTCACCTTTGCGCTCCCCGATGACGCGCCGGAATCGCTTGCCATGCGCAGCGCCGTTGCAACCGCGCGTGCCGTCCGCAGCTTCCTGCCAGGCGACGCGTGCGGCATCAAGTGGCCCAACGACATCGTGGTGGACGGCCGCAAGATCGCCGGCATTCTGGTGGAACGCACCGCCGGCCTCGCGCTCGTTGGAATTGGCATCAATGTTGGCCAAGAGTCTTTCCATGCCGATATTGACGCGCACGCCACCAGCCTTGCGCGGCTGGGCGTTCACACCGATCGCCTTGCCGTGCTTGATGCGCTGGCCCGAAGCGTGGACATTGCGTTCCAAGAGCCCATCGAGAGCATCTATCGGACGTACTGCACGCTCGACCGCCTCACTGGCCGTTCCTGCGCCTTTAACACCCCCGATGGAAGCGTTACCGGCATGGTTCGCTCGGTGGATCCGCGCCTTGGAATTCAGGTGGAAACGGCATCCGGAGTGCTTTTTCTGCCTTCCGCCACCACTTCGGTCGTTCCAGCGCATGCCGGCAGCCGATATGGTGGTGCTGATGTCACGCGTTGACTCCATCCCCTGCGACCGCGCCGCCGCGGTGACGCCGAACCCAACGCTCACCCCGCGCGCTACCACGCTCGCCTTTGCATGCGGTCTGGCATTGCTGCTTGCTCCCGCCACCGCCGCGCAGGATGTTCGACGCATCTCCGCATCCGACAATCCCACATTGATTGATCAGAAGGTCGGCGATCGCAATTCGCTTTCCACATCGTCACGCGTGATGCAGGTTGATCTTTCGCCGCACGGATTCGAACGCCTCTATGCAGTGCCCGGTCGCGACGACTTGATGATGCGCACTAACGGCGCGCTCTACGCGGTGTTCAGTCAATCCGCGTACATCCGCGACCCGCAGAAAAAGGGCGCTCTGAAAGCAGTCGTCCCTGCCGCCACGATCTTCTATATCGGTCGCCCTGATTTCCGCGTGATCCCCAGTACCGGCGTTCGCGATATCAACTTCATTCATGACGATCACGGCGATTACTCCAAGAAACCATCCACAGCCATGACCAGCATGCGCGGCGTGCAGCGGATGGATGGAACGCCGATCGATGGTCGCGCTGCCGTCACGCAATCAGCGCGTATCGATGGCCGAATCGATGCGCCCGCGACCGCCAAGTCTGTGCGCGCACCCGACGAAGATATTTCGTACCCCGCGCGCTCCCCTGAACCCATGGGTCCGCCATCGCCCGATGCGGTGGACCGATCGGCCGCTCCTGTGCTGCGTGCCTCGCAACCTGGCTTCAGCGACCGCATCGATGATCTCATGCGCCGCGCCAAGAAGGCGCAGTAGTACCGCGTGCGTTTCCGAACTGTGTGCATGACGATCGCGCGCGCTGGGAATTGGCGCAACACTGCGTCTGTGCGCGTGGTCGTGCTTCTCGCGTCATACGCTGTTGCATTCCTCGCGCCCGTCGCGGTGGCCCGTGATATTCGCCCGCGTTTCGATTCCGTCGTCTGCACACCAGGCGGTGTGGCGGCCATCGCTTTGGAACGCACCGCGCTTTCGGAGTGGCCCGCCCGCATTCCTGTCAAGATTGGCGCACTGCAATCGCAAGCGACCTTGGTACTCATCGCGCCGCGCCCCGATGATGGATTGCGTTCATGGACGCGCGCGCCTGCGCAGGTTGATGTTGCACTGGTTTCTGAGCTGCCCGAAACACCCGAACCAGAGACGCTTGGTGGCATCTTTGCCATGGTGGAACTTCCTGCATCGGGCGAAGGCTCCATTGAAATTGGCGGTGTGACCATGACCGCGCATTGGTTGCCTGCGCCCAAACGCGTGCGCGCCGACGCACCGGTGTTGTTTGTCCCAGCAACTATTTCGGATGATCGCCCCGACCCCAACACCC
Source organism: Phycisphaerales bacterium UBA966 (assembly GCA_002292895.1). GTDB lineage: Bacteria > Planctomycetota > Phycisphaerae > Phycisphaerales > SM1A02 > UBA966. Next base: position 3,568 of record DBCE01000219.1, on the reverse strand, counting down.
CGTTTGAATTCTGGCGTTGGGCATTGATTGCCGAACGCCAGGGCGCACGCATCGGCGAGCCGCGCGGGCGTACTGCTGAAAAACTGTGGGCGCGTCATGTGCAGAGTCTGTGGCTCGGTGCGCTCGAACGCGTGCGCGCCACCAGCCGCGGTGTGCATGATGAACTCAGCGATCTTCTTGCGGGTGTAGTAGAAGACCCGGATTACGCGCGGTCCGTGGCCGCGTGGGTGGTGCGCCCGGAGGATCTGCGAACGCTGCTGGCGTTACTGGTTGATCATCAGCGCAACAACGCCGAGGTAGTTGAGGCCGCACTTACTTGGGCACGTGGTCGTTGGACGTGCACCATGTGGGTTGAAGAGGATTGCGGCGACCGCGTCAGGCTTGCCGTTGCGAACCCCACTTCCGGCGAGCGAATTTTGCATCTTTCCTGGAGTGGATCTGCTGGCGAATCCAGCGCTTCGGCGTTGGTTGTTCCGCCGCATCGCATCGCGCGTGCCTGGGTTGATCGCCCGCCACTGCAGCCAACGGCCGACGCCTACAACAATGATCGCACGCGCACCGAATCGCTGGAAGCCACCGATGGCGAAGCGCACATGAAATTGATGGTGGGTGGGCGCGAATATCCGGTCAAGCCACCAGCGTTGGCGTTCGGTGCATTTATGCCACCGCTGTCACTGGCAGATATTCAATCATCATCAATCGAACCGATCGCGCCCGCGTGGCAGACTTCAGCATCATTACGTTGCCGCGCTGGCCGCTGGGAGTTGTTTGTCGAAGCGTTCCGCCCGCAGGGTGCACCCGAGCCAGAGCGCGATGAGGTCATCGTGCGTATTGGCGATGCCAGTGACCCATCGCGCGTCTTGCGGATCACTGGCGATGGCGCGCTGGAGATGAAAGTGGGCGATGACGACGGGGTTGCCGTCGGTTTCATGGCGTGGACCGATCGGTGGCGCGCGCGCGTCGAGATTCCTGAGAAGTGGCTCGGTACCCCAACCCCGGGCGCGCGACCGTTGTTGCTCTCGGTGGAGCGCGTACCCGGTCCAGCGCAGCCGCGGCAATGTGCCGGACTTTCGCGGCCCGCGTGGTTGCCAAGCGCCCCGCCAATCTTGGTTGATCTGGGACTCTGGGGCAACTTGGGCCGCTAAGGCAGCAAGTGTCAGGTGGCGATCTATACTCGCGCACCGATGCACGAAGAACCGCACGAACCGCAGCCAGTATTGCATCCATCGCCCGCATCGGCAGCAGTCAGTGCCGTTGAGGCGAGTGAGCCAGCGCAGGAAGCGGACGGTGGTGTTGAGGTAGCTGTGCCAACACCGGAAGCAAGCAGCGTTGTTGATATCGCTGAGCCCGCGCGCAAGCCGCGCGTCATTGCACTTCTCAATCAGAAGGGCGGGGTGGGCAAGACCACTAGCACCGTGAATCTGGGCGCCGCATTTGCGCGCTACGGTCAGCGAGTTCTGCTGGTTGATCTTGATCCGCAATCCAATCTATCGCTGCACTTTGGCGTTGAAAGCGGCCCGGAACAGCGCACGATTCGCGATCTGCTGCTTGACCCAACATGTCGCATCGAAGACGCAGTGCAAACAGCGCGTCCTGGACTGGATTTCATTCCGGCCGTTACGGAACTGGCGCTTGTTGAAGGTGAACTTGCGCAGCAAGAAGGCATGCAAACCGTACTGCGCTCCAAGCTCGAGCCTGTCTACGGAAATTACGATGTGGTACTGCTCGACTGTCCGCCAAGCCTGGGCGTCCTGAGCGTCAATGCGCTTACCGTTGCCGACGAAGTGTTCGTGCCGATGCAGGCGCACTACTTGCCTCTGCGTGGGCTTGAGAAACTCCTGCAGACCGTTCATTTGATTTCTCAGGGGCTCAATCCCACCATTCGCGTCACCGGCATTCTGCTGTGCATGCACGACGGTTCATCAAGTCACGCACGTGCGGTGATTGGTGAGATCGAATCACAACTGGCGCAATTCCGCGGGATGGATGTGCCGTGGTCCACCGCTACGGTGCTTGATCCGCCCGTGCGCCGCAACATCAAACTTGCCGA
>DBCE01000219.1:0-1373 GCA_002292895.1 Phycisphaerales bacterium UBA966 | reverse complement strand
TGGGGCTTGCCGCACGGCTCGTTCGACGGCGCGGCAGTGGGCGGCAATGACTCGGTTGCCGACGTACCCCGGAAGCGCAAGGCAACCAAGGGGACGAAGCGCGGAGTGAGTGCAGCGCGCGGAGCGGCACGGAAGTCAAAGAAGCCAGCCGCGTCCTTGAAAGTTGCGAAACAATCGGCGAAGGCTGCCAAAACCTCACTCAAGACTGCACCCAAGATTGCCAAGAAAGCAAGTGCCACCAAGGTCGCCACGAAGTCTGCCAAGCCCGTGAAACGTGCACAGTCAACGATTTCAAAGGCTGCCAAGGCCATCGCTCCCAAGGCAGCGCGCGCGACACGAGCGGTGAAAGCCGCCAAGGCTGCACGCACGGCCACGCGGGCAAAGCTTTCCAAGAGTGCGCGAGTCTCCAAGCCAGCGCGGTCAGCCAAAGCATCCAAGTCCACAAAGCTTGCAAAGCCGACCAAGCGCCCCGCTCGCCGATCGTTGCGATCTGGCGGCCTGAGCCTCTGACGCGCCCATGACGGACCTTCGCGTATTGCCACTCGGCACGCCTGCAGCACTTGCCATCCGCAACATCCGGATTGCATGGATCGTTGCGCTTGTGTTTGTTCTTGTCACCACGCTGTGGCCGCGCTTGTCGCTTGGTTCCGGCGAATCACCCATCGATAAGTTGATTCATGCGGCTGCGTTTGGCGTTCTTGCAACGCTCTTCGTTTACACACGATGGTTGCGTTCACTATGGTGGTCGTTGCTCTTTATGCTTGCCCTCGCAGCGCTGGACGAGGCATTGCAGATGATTCCGCAACTCGGTCGCTCGGCTGATCTTGATGACTGGGGCGCTGATGTGGTTGGCATCACCATCGCTCTTGCGTTCTGCATGGCGGCGCGCCCGGTTGGGGCGGATGCTGCGCGGCTCATTTCTCAACGGCGCAGCATTGCCGCTGATTTACTGTTCGTACAACCGACCGCTTGGCTGCACTTGGCCACCGTGGCGGCGCTTGGATTTGCAGCGGGCGCGCCGCTTGGCGTCCTGCTTGATTCGTGGTTCATACGCAAGGGGCCACAACCGTGGCAGTACGGATTCATCGGAGGCATGCTGGGAATGGCCGTTGGCGTGCACGCCTTATGGGAAGCAGGGGTCCGCGCGCGCGTCCGTCGCGCAATGAGTGAGCAACCGTGTTTGGCGTGTGGAGCTTCTTCGCACATCACCGCCGCAGCCGCTACCACCCCCGCGAGTTTCGGCTCTCCGATCCCCAGCACTCCCGCCCCAGCGATCAATCAATGCACGCGCTGCGGCACAACACAGCACGCGACCGATTGGGCGCCGATCGCACCGCTACAAGCCAGTGCGGAACTCAGTGCATGCTTGCTAC
>DBCE01000046.1:7481-14497 GCA_002292895.1 Phycisphaerales bacterium UBA966 | reverse complement strand
CGTATTCCGGCTGAAATGCTGCTCGCCTTTGAACCACTGGAGGCTGGATGCACATCGCGCTCGTCGTCGATCCCGAACGCCTCCTGACCGACGCTGCTGCAGTGCAACGCCTTGCCGTAGCACTTGCGGGCGATGGCGTACGTATTCGTCGCATTCTGCCACCAGCGCGTGATGAGCCGCCGCTACTCCGAATGATTGCAGCGTCAACCTTCGACTTTGATAGTTCGCTGTTCTTTCGACCTTCGCGCCTTGGAGCACTGAGTAGTTCGCTTGAGGACGATCCGCCGGAGATATTTGTGAGCTTTGGAGCGCGCGCGTTCATTGCCGCTGCGGAATTGGCAGATGACATGGATGCCGGATTGGTTGCCATGGTCTCTACCTCCGATGAGTTGGATGCCACCGCGTTGAAGCGACACACGGGCCGCCTTGACTTGGTGTGCGCAGCCACCGCACCGATCGCCGCACGTGCAGCACGCGTTGTGGGTGAGCAGATGGTCACCGTTCTCCCGCTTGGCGTTCCGGTGCCCTCGCGGCGCGATACCTTCGTTGCCAGCCCACAAAGTTTGGCGATCGCGGGAACCGGCCGCGACGTTGGCGCATACCGCGCGGTGTTTGCAGCCATTGCCGATGTCATGCCCGCGCTTCCTGAGTTTCAAGTGGCCATTGAGTTGCCACCCGGGCACGACCCCCGCCTCTGGGCGCTCGCCCGTGAGTTCGGCGTGCAACGAGTGCTGAACGGCGTTTCGCGCCTGGAAATGGTGCGACCACTGGCGCTTGCCTGCGGCGTGTTTGCGCTGCCGGAAGCCATTCATGGCGTTCGGTCCGTGGTCCTTGAAGCGATGGGACTTGGTAGAACCGTGGTAGCGATGGACGACCCATTTGCTGATCACCTGATGGACGGAGTCACTGCGCTGGTGGTGCAAGAGCGCGACGCGCGCGAATGGACCGCACAATTGACCAAGGCCATGCTTGACCCCGCAACTGCCGGAGCCGTGGGCGCGGAAGCAGCGGTTCGAACCGCCGCTGGATTTGCATCAGCGCGCTGTGCCGACCAACTTGCCGCAGCGTGCGAATCCATCATGCGCGGACCATCGATCCCCTTCCCGGGTGCAGGCGCCAGCACCGCGAAGGCGTAAACCGCGCGACGGCTGCTTCGGCAAACCAAGCCAATTTCTAACCGGAACGCTATGCGCCGCATCTCATTTGCGGAGACAATCCGCGCATGCTTTCTGCCGCCGCTCTCATCGTCCTGACCCTGGCCACCACCTCTGCAGGCGCCCCGCCGCACTTCCAAGCGGATGGCAACGGTCGTGCCACTGATGGCCAAGTGGTCAAAGACGGTGCTCGCCCGCGCGTGCAGCGGATCGCCATTCTTCCCGACCGCACGACGGGTCGCGCGTGGGGCATTCCGTACCTCTTGGCTGCGGTGGAAGATTTGAACATCGTTCGACCCGACGCAGTCTTCACCGTTGGTGACATGGTGCAGGGCTACACGCGATCTACTTCGCTGTGGAATACTGAGGTGGACGAATACCTTGGCGCAGTGGGCAAACTCTCTGCCGCGTTCTATCCCACGGCCGGCAATCATGATGTCATCAGTGGAACGCGTACCGCTGGCGATGCCACGTTTGCAGAGCAGTATCGGCAACGCTTTGGACCGGTGTGGTACTCCGTTGAACTTGATCTGGCCACCGTGCTGGTGCTCTTTAGTGATGAAGGCCTTGGCGATTCCAAGATGGGCTTCAGTGACGCGCAAATGACGTGGCTTTCGGGCGCGCTGCAATCCGCATCCAAGCGTAATCAACCGATCTTCCTACTCATGCACCGACCCATGTGGCGGTACCCATCAGTCAAGTGGAACGATCGCGTGCAGCCGCTCCTTGAGAAGGCAGGCGTTGACGCAGTGATTGCTGGTCACTTTCACGCATTGCAGCGTGAGGCGGATGTTGGCGGGGTCCAGTACCACATTGTGGGTACCTGCGGAGGGATGATCGATCAACATCCGCTTGCTGGGCAAATGCAACACCTGACCTTTGTTGATTGCACTTCTGAAGGCGCGCTGCGGGTGTGGCATCAACCAGTTGGCCTGGTACTTCCCGAGGACTTTGTCATACGCGCTGATCAAGACCGCGTGTATGCATTGCGTGACCCAGTGCCCGCAGTGCGAACGGATGGCAAGCTGCCTGATCCATCCACATTGACTGCTCCGACAGAAGCAGTGGCGCGGTTTGTAGTGAAGAACCCCATTGATGTACCTATCCACGTCACGCTTGATCCTCCCGGCGTACTGCGCAATGCCAATGGCCCATCCGCGTGGTGGACCGCCGGTCGAGCGGGTCAAGGAACTCCCGGAACAACTGGAGGAGCGAACGGTTGGACCAGTCACACCCTCGCTGATGTTGACTACGCCAGCACCATGGCAACCAACGCGCGCTCCATGTTGCGCGTGGCCAGCGGCGCATGCGAACACGATGTACCAGCAAAGAGCGAAGTGACCATTGAAGTACCCGTCACACTCATGCCGCAGAGCGGAACGATCTTGGCACCGCAACTTGACATGTACGCCACCTTTGTAGATAGCAAAGGTCGAACGGTGCCGATTTACCTTCCCACGCGCCTACCGATTGATCGAACAGTGCAACTTGGTACAGACGGAGCAAGCGCCGTTTCACTGCCGGTGTTGGCATGGAATTACTCCCCGTACGACACCCGTGAAGAGAACCCCACCGTGCAGTTCACGCGCTCTGCTGATGGCAAGAAGTTGATCATCGACGCGCTGGTACCAGACCAACTGCAAGCCGCAGCACCTTCATGGAGCGCGCCCGACGCCAAGCGCAAAAACGATCCGCACGCCGACGCCATTCGCATCTTGATTGAAAGCCCATCACTGGGCGCGCCCATTGACTTTCTTGTTGAACCATTTACTACTGGTTGCACCGCGCCCGATGGTGTCACCATGAAATGCCAAACGAGCGCCGGAACCGGCTGGACCGCACACATCGAAGTGCCGCTCCCTGCAAGCGCGGGGGCGATGGCCGCCATTCAGGTTGGTATTGCCGACAACGATGACACGTTCCATACGCAGTGGCGCTGGCTTGCCCCAGCTGCCGCTGCGGGTCGATGGCGCCTTGCCGAACCGGCAGTGCGTTCGAAATAATCTTGGGTAAGTTGCGGGAACCACCCCTTGACGGCTACCGAACGATTCTGAGACACTGCGCGTGCGCGGCACTCGGCAATACATGCCCCCGCGCATTGGGAAGCTCGCCCAAACGTAAGCCCGAGCATCGAAAGGCAATTCAGGAACCACAATGAAGACCATCGCCACCGCAAGTGCAGTCGCCCTACTCGTCGTCCTCGCCGGCTGCGACGGCGGCTCACCAGCCACCAAGTCTGTTCAGAAGAACGACGCCGCTCCTGCTCCTGGCAGCGTCAAGAGCCCGAACGAGGGACTCCGGGACCGTATGAAGTCTGCTGAAGGCTCGTCCGCAGCATCCGCTGCTGGCACCGCCCCAAAGAAGACCCCGTAAGAACTATCTGAGTCCTGCGTCGAAAGGCGCCTGACACTCTGAAATCAACAGGCGCCCAAGCTTCATGCTCGGGCGCCTGTTCGTTTCATTGGTATTGCGTGGCGCGTGATCGCAGACGGTTTGCACACGCGGGGTGCTCGGATGCGCGGTTTGCGTTCGGATCAAGCCGTCATCAAGCCGCGCAGAATGGCAAGGCCTTCCGCCAACTTGTCGGGGCGTGTTGCAAAGCTGATGCGGAAGTGCGTGTCACGTCGGCTAAACACGTTGCCAGGAATCACCAACACGCGGTTGGCGATCGCTTGTTCAACAAATTCGTGGCCAGTGATTCCAAGACGCTTGGGAACTTCAACAAACGCATAGAACGCGCCACCAGGCCGTGGAACCGTGGTCACTCCAGCAAACGCATCGACCACCATCTGCCGCCGTCGTTCATAGTCAGTAACGATGGGCGCAAGGTCGACGCCGAAACTTGGAATCACGCCCCACTGCGCCATGCTGGGCGCGCACACGTAGGTGTACTGCTGGAACTTGGCAATCTCTTGCACAATTTCCTTTGGCCCCGCCACGTATCCAAGGCGCCAACCCGTGCATCCATACGTCTTACCAAAGCCGCGGATCAACAGGCATTCATCGCTGAAACGCGCCGGACTTGGGCAGTGACCATCCTCGCGCATGTCGCTAAAGCAGAACTCGTCGTAGATCTCATCGCTGATGAGCAGCACGCCGCGGCGCCGGCACAGGTCAACAATGTCGCGCAGTTCCGCGCCGGTGAGCACAGTGCCGCATGGATTACTGGGACTGCAAATCAACACCGCCTTGGTGCGCGGCGTCATGCAGCGCTCAATGCGCTCGGCGGTCATACGAAAGTCTGGATAGGTATCGCAGCACACCATGGTGCCACCAGTCATCTTGCCCAATTGCGCGTACATCACAAAGTACGGATCGGGAATGATCATCTCATCACCAGCGTCTAACAACGCCATGGCTGCAAGCACAATGCCACCACTGGTACCGCTGGTGATCACCAAACTGCGATGCTCACCCGGGCCATCCCAACCAACATTGCTGCGCAGGTGATTCCACGTGGCATCAATGAGTTCCGGAATTCCCTGCGTCACCGTGTAGCCATTGCGATCGGCGTCAATGGCTGCCTTCGCTGCCTCTTTCATCACCGCGGGCACCAAGAAATCAGGCTGCCCGATCGAAAGATTGATCGGGTCCTTCATCTTGGCCGCCAGGTCGAAGACCTTGCGAATACCTGACGCGTCGATGGATCGAGCGCGCTGCGAAATGAGTGAGGAAAGAGAAAGGCGGCCCAATGGGCCGCCCGAGGAGGTGTGCGTGGGCATGCGGATTACTTCTTAGCGGCTGGCTTCGCTGCGGCCTTCGCGGCTGGTGCTGCTGCACCCTTCGCTGCGCCCTTAGCGCCCGGCTTCGCGGTGGCGTCAGCCTCTTCAGCCTTCTTCGGCTTCTTGCCGGCAGCAATCTTGATGCTGCGGACCTTGACGAGACCAAGCGCGTTGTTCTTACCAACTTCGAAGCGCTCTTCCTCGGTCAGCTTTGCGATGCGCTCGGCGCGGGTCAGCACGTTGCGGTGCTGGTTGAGGGCGCCGGACTTGGTCTTTAGGCTACGGTGAAGGCTCATCAGGTTCTATCTTTCAATTCGTTCAGTTGCGTCGTGACTTCGTCGACGCGGGTTCAGTGTGTCGGAGGCGCCTTCGTGACGACTCCGTTTCAGTCTCTCCTACATTCCGTCGGCGTATCCATTGCTCATTTATTTGAAGAGCGCGGGGTACGCGTCGTCAAAGTCCTTGTTTCCGGGCTTGTTGCCCTTCCACTTCTTGCCAACCTGCTTGATCTTCGCTTCGAGAGCTTTTATCTCTGACGAGGATTTTTCAGACAGGTCGCGGTAACCAGGCAGGACGATGATCTTACGCAATAAAGCATTATCATCGGGAACGAGGTACGCATCAAGCCCCTCAGCCCGACAAAATGTCAGCATCTCCACCCGGCGATCGGATGATGGATGGCCAACTACAAAGTAATACATCCCCTTGACCCGGGGATCGGACTTGTTATCGGTTGCTGTGCGGGCGGAAGGAGCAGACTTTCCAGAGCCCGAAGTACCCGGGGCCGGAGCAGCGGTCTTGCTGCCGGTTGCACCAGAGGACTTCCCTGGGATGGCAGGAATCACCGGTGATGTTTGTTGCGAAACGGTCGACGGAGGACTGACCGACTCGGCGTCGCTTCCGTTGCGCGGTGCACCAGTGCTCGCGCTTGAACCGCGCTTCACTCCGATGCCGTACGCGATGGAAACGGCAAGCACAACGGCAATCCCCAACACGATCGCGCGCCGAAGTGAAATTTCAAAGGTAGAAGGCAGACCCGGCGCATTGCCCACGCGGCGCGGAGTTCCAGCCCCAGCCATTGCGGGCGAAGACGAAGAAGCCGCCGGCGCGCCGGGGCGACGCATCAATTCATAAAGAGCAGGAGCAGCGCGGCGTGCCATGAAACCAAGTGTAGTGGAAGCGAATTAGCCCGGGATCGCGCCGCCCCATGCCTGAACAGTGGCCACGACGCCTGCATGGGGATCGATCCACTGCCGAGCGTCGATCACTGGGAAGCGGGCCAGTCCAGCCATCTCCAAGGCCACCCGGAATCCCAGCACATCCAGCCGAGATTCGCCCGCTGCACCGACCGGACCGCGCATTCCTGAGCGCAGCAGGTCAACAACCCGTGCCGAGACCAAACGGGGACCAAGCTGCGAAACCATGTTCACCGGGTCGCCCCCTTCGGCCAGGACCGCCGCCGGGTCAAGCGAAACGCCCATGGGTGGCCATGGCGCACCCACAGCACCGGAGGCGTCAGCGACCGTCACACCGGAACGCTCAGCAGCCGAGGCGATGGCATTGATGGCATCGTGCCGGCGCGCGGCGTGGGATTCTTGAGCGGCGTTGTTTGTTGCACCAGCGATGTGCGGACCGGAGGTGTTGGTTGAGCCCGCTTGGTTTGTAGCGCGCGGCAATTGCAGCGTGACGGGCACGCGCCCAAACTCACTGGCGAATTCACATGCTGCACACGCCGCTTCGATGGCTCGGTCTGCATGCGCGGGATCAATGAAGTGTTCGCTTGGAATCCACGCATCAATACCAGTGACCACCAGTTCATACCGCGCAAGCGTGGCGCGGAGGTCGCGTCGCGCGCTGACGCCAAGATCGCGCGGCCGCATGGACGGATGCGTGGCGCTCAGTTGCACGCCCGCAATGCCGCGCGATGCCACCCAGGCAAGGGCTGCGGCGGTATCGCCAAGCGCAGCAATGGTGACACCAAGCGGAATCTGCACACGAGTATCCATCTCTATAGGGTAGTGCAGCGCGGCGGCGAGGATCTGACGCGGCACATGGCGTGCTCGCCACGCGTGTTGCACCCGCGTCCTGCCCACTAGACTCAGGCGATGCGCACCACTGCCACCATTCTCTTGTTTGCGCT
>DBCE01000046.1:1275-7381 GCA_002292895.1 Phycisphaerales bacterium UBA966 | reverse complement strand
GTTGCAGGAACCGAGGGCTTCTTTGCCGGCGACACCGCTGAAATGGGTCGATTTGCTGCCGGCAAGATGCTGCAGCCGCTCTTCATGGCAGGCGACTGGGTGCAATTTGCAGCGTCAGCACTCACCGTTGGGTGCACGGTTCGTCTGGCGCGGCTTGGCCACTTCAACGGAATGCGTTGGGCACGCATGGTGTTCTTCATATGCGTTGCGGGCGCCGCAATAATTCTTGCATGGCGCGCCTGGACTGCACCGGCGATGACCGTTGACTTACTTGCCTATTGGGATGCCGTTGCAGCCAACGATCGTGCCGCTGCCGAAGCAGCGCGCGCACGCTTTGACACCGCGCATGTGGCGGCAGATGCTGGATTCAAGATCCAGATGCTCTGCGTCATCGGCGCGTTGGTCTGCCTATTGCCCGCATTGATAGCGGCGCCGGTTCGAAAGGCGGCACGCAGTGACTGGTAACGCACTCTGGCCGGAAATCGAATTTGAACTTCCACGCAAGACCGCACGACAACGCGAACGCGCGTTACAACTTCTTGCAGCACTTGATGCGCGCTATCCACATGCAAAGTGCCGCCTTGATTGGAAGGTGCCGCATGAACTTCTCATTGCCACGATCCTGAGTGCACAAGCAACAGACGAAGGCGTGAATGCGGCAACGCCTGCTCTGTTTGCACAATTTCCAACTGCCAATCACTTTGCTTCGTCATCAGCTGACGAGATCGCGCCATTCATTCGCACCATTGGGTTGTGGCGGAACAAGGCGCGCGCTGTGCATGAATCCATGCGCACGCTGGTGGATCAGCATGGTGGCGAGGTGCCGAAAAATATGAAGGACTTGCTCGCGCTGCGTGGTGTGGCACGCAAGACGGCCAACGTGGTGCTTGGAAATTGCTTTGGAATCCAGGCCGGCGTAGTGGTTGACACACACGTTGGGCGCTTAGCGGAACGCCTTGGGCTTTCCAAGCACACCGACCCCGGCAAAGTGGAGCGCGATCTGATGGCACTCTTTCCGCGCGAACGCTGGTGCGACCTCAGCCATCTGCTGATCTTTCACGGGCGCGCCGTGTGTAAGGCGCGTGGGAACACCTGTAGCAGTGATGAGATCTGCGGCAAGTTCTGCGCTCTGGCGGCGGACGCTTCCAAGAAGCGGTGATTACTGCACGTCGCCGCGGCCAGTGAAGACCGGCGAATCACCAATCGCCGTCTGCTTCAACAGTATGAAGCCGCCATGCAGTGAAACGATCGATCCACCACCGCCGAGCCGCTCTGGATAGATGAAGAGCACCGGACCTTCAAATCGCCACGAACGTATCGGGCTGATTTTCCCGACAAATTGCCGCACTGGCTTGCCGTTCTCATCAAGCTGCTTCTTCTTGGCTCCTGGTGCGGCGCCTTCAGCCGCGGCCGCATCAACCTCTTCATCTTCTGGCTCAAGCACTTCGACTCGGCGCAATACATCCAAGCCGTGTTCGTGGCCAATCCAGAGATCACCGTCAATGAATTCGATAGCCGTGATGTGCGGCGAACCGTCTGGCTCGTAGCGCTCGATCGCACCGTCGTGCTTGATCTCAACGCATGTTCCCACACTGATGCCGTCGGAGTTCTTCTCTTCAACAATGTGCGCAGATCCCCAAGCAGCGCTTCGTTCCGCACCCATGATGGTGGTCAGGTCGGTGGTCTTGTCCGTCAGGGCGGGTTCGCCACCGATGCGCCACAGCCAGAATCCCTCGCGTCCACCAGCAAGCACGCGTCGACCGTCGGTGACGGCCACTTCCAGCAAACCAGGTTGGCGCTCAACGTTATAGAAGGTGTCACCGATGCGGCGATCCTCCGTTCGATGGCGGTACATGGCGCGTCCAAACGTGCCTCCCACGGCGTAGTGATTGGGACGAATGAGATCGATATCGCGGCCGCCCTTGAGGGGAATTTCTTCCGGGTCAATCAACTTCAATCCATCAACGCGCCACGTAAAGAGAATCTTGTCGGTCACTGCAAACAGGCGATCGCCGCACATCCGAATGCGCCGTACCCGAGCGGGAAGAGCGGCTTGGTCAGTTTCCGCAAAGATGGCGGACATGATCCCTACCGACGCGCCGTTTTTGCCCTGCAAGAGAAACGCAAATCCGCCCGGCGAACCAACACCTGGTGGCAACGGGACCAACGCACTTGCCGCGCCGAGGTACCGCCCATCTTCAAGCGACACGATCTTGCGACCCGTGCAAGTGACCAGACCACCGGCCGATGCAACAACGTGCACTGGCGATTGACCTTCAAGGAAACGTTTGCGGTCACTGACGCGCACAACGCCACCCTTGCCGCTGACGAACATCTCATTGCCAACGCGAGACACCAACCGCGGCTGAATGCCCAACTCCTCGGCAGAGATAGCAGACAATCGCTTGGGATCCGAATTGTCAGAGACATCAAAGGTGATCAGCGAAGTGAGATCAGAAATGGCCCACGCGGAATCGCCGGACACCACGAGGTCAACCAGTGAACCGCCCTCGCCAAAGACCACGCCATCGGCGCGGCCGAGTTCACGACCGTTGGTGGTGTCGATCGTCAGAAGTTCATTACCGAATGTCTGGAACCAGCGCCCATTGTCAACCACCGTGGAGTGATGGGTGCCACCCGTGTGTTGTTGGATCCGCAGTTCCTTCTCACGCCGATCGGTGCGATCCTCATTGATGTACTGAGGAGCGCACGAAGACAGCACGGCCGTAAAGCCGATGGCGATCAGGGAGATGAGGGCCGAACGCGCGAGAAGTGAGCGCATCTGAGCAGCGTATCCGGATGTGATAGTTTGCCGCGTATGCAAACAGGGCCGAACGACCCCGCCACCACGCCTCGCCTTGCGCAACTGCTGAAATTGCACGCCAGTGAGCCTGGCGACCCGTTCTGCATGTACGGAATTGCACAGGAACATGCGCGCGCCGGGCGGCACCAGGAAGCGCTTGGTTGGTACGACCAAACCATCGCCGCTGACCCGGGCTACTGCTACGCGTACTACCACAAGGCGCGGTCGCTGGAAGATCTGGAGCGCATCGATGATGCATGCGCGGTCCTCCGCACCGGACTGGAAGCGGCGAAGCGCGTTTCGGACAGTCACGCGCTCTCGGAGATTCGCGGATACCTCGACCAACTCAGCTGAAGGACGAACCACGATGGCAAAGGCAGCACGCAAGAAGAAGGTTCCCATTGATGCACTCCGCGCATTGAGCGCCGATCCAAATCAGGTGGAAGTGCGCGTGGGGGGTCGAACGGTTGCCACACTGCTTCGCCAGCGCGCTGTTGAACTTGGACTGGTGGAAGGCGGATCATGGACGCCCGCACTGGCTGCGCGTGTTGATGCGGCTGCGGCGGAGTCGTTGGCTCGTGAGGCAGCGCTGGCGTTTCTTGCCAAGCGGGCGTGGAGTGCCGCGGCGTTAGAGGCGCGGCTGGTGAAGGCCGGCCACGTTGCACGCGCTGCTCGCAATGCCATCCGCGCCATGGTGGCTGACGGTTGGCTGGACGACCACGCGTTTGCAACCGCGCGCGTGGAACACCATCGTCGACGCGGATCGCTTTCGGAGGAGGCACTGTCCGAACTCCTGCAGGCCGACGGCGTGGGCGAAAGAGATGCGGCAGACGTAGCGCGCAGCGGGGCCGCCACCGCCGCCGAGGTGCGCCTTGAAGTGCGCCGCGCCAAGAAGGCTGGCGAATCTGCCAAGCGCGTCGCGGGCAAACTCGCCCGGCGCGGATTCGACCCGGATACCATCCAAGACGCGCTTGAGCACGCTGGATATGCCCTTGATGAATGAGTTCCCTGATGCACCCCGCTTGTAACGCCATCATCCTCGTCACCGTCACGCTTGCAGCTGTTGGCTGCCAGAATCCCAGCGCGACGCTCACTCACGCGGGTGATGATCCGATTCCGGATCTGGCCACCCCAGAGTTTGTGCCGATTCCACGGGATGGCGGACCGACGTCGCTTGACGGCACCGCGTTTGTTGCCTCCGCTCCCCCGGCGCCAAGTGCCACCACGCTTGATCGATCTTCGTGGAGCGAAACAACGATTCATCAGCCTCGCGGCCAAGTGGAAGTGCAGCCCAAGTACTACACGCTGTTTGAAGGTTTCTCCAAAGATCCGCGAGCGACCGGGGCGTATCCAACGATAGCCACGGCACTGTCGACGGGTGGTGAGAGTCACACGGCTGTCCAGGACTTAGCAGCGCAACCTGCGATCGGCATGTTCTGGTTGGCAACGACGCCCGGGCAAATCATCTTTATGCCGCCGTGGGTGACAGTGCAACGCGAGCCGATCGATGGTGTCGAGTGGATGCCTGCCCCCGCGCCCGCCCCCGCGCCCGCAACCAAGGACTAAACAGTGTCAACGCTTGATGCACGCGGACTTCCTGCTGGCTACCCGTTCAATCCGGACTGGGAAATCACGCCCCGTGAATACGTGCGCCGTCGCGACGCGGGCGAACTGATTGTGCTGCTTGACTGCCGCACCGCTTCCGAGCGCGACATCGCTTCCATCGCCGGTGCCGTGCATGTTCCAATGCATGAACTCAGCGCCCGACTGGAGGGACTGCGTTCGCACGAAGCCACTCCAGTAGTGGTCCATTGCCATCACGGTGCTCGCAGCCTGCAGGTGACCGCCGCCCTACGCCAAGCGGGCTTTGACGACGTCCACAGTATGGCGGGCGGAATTCACCTGTGGTCGCTCGACATCGACCCATCGGTTGCGGTCTACTGACGCCGTGCTTCACCAACGACTCGTCACCGGCACCCTACTGATCATCGGACTGATCGCCATTCTGTGGGGCGATGACCGGCTGTCCGATTCCCTGCGCGAGTCAGAGTCCGTTCGAAGCATCATCGGAACTTCGGATGGAGTGCTACTACTCGCCTTTGCTATTGGCGTGCTCGCCCCGCTGCTAGCGCGTGAATTGGCAGCGATGCTGCGCGGCGCGGGGATTGCTGCGCCCACTGCGCTTATGGTGTTTGCCGCCATCATGGGGATCATGGCGGTTCGCATTGCACCCGCGGTCGATTCTGCAATCACTGCCGTTGCGGTCATGGCCACCGCATTGTGGTCGGTGCTCTCCTGCGCCATCATTGTGCATAGCCGCGGCGCACACATTGATGGCGTTGTGGCCGCGACGGGCGGAACGCTGCTTTCGTTTGCCTATATCGGCGTATTGCTTGGAGCATGGCTCTTAGTGCGCTGCGATGTTGGCCCATGGGTGCTGGTTGGCGCGATGCTCACCGTGAAGGCCAGCGACATCGGCGCGTACTTCACGGGCATGTCCATTGGGCGACATAAATTGATTCCCTGGCTCAGTCCCGCCAAGAGTTGGGAAGGATTGTTCGGCGGCATCGCATTGGCCGCGGTGGTTGGCGGTTTGCTCAGTTGGTGGAGCGATGCGCTCCCTGATCCGCGTGACCATGTCCCGGTGCTCCTCGGCGCCGCCACTGGGGCGGTACTGGGTGTGGTGGGAACGTTTGGCGATCTTGTCGAAAGCCTGCTGAAACGGAGCGCGGGAGTCAAAGATTCCGGACAAGTGCTCCCGGGGATGGGGGGCGTGTTTGACGTACTTGACAGCCCCCTGCTTGCCGGCCCGGTGGTGTGGTGGGCGCTGCATCTGCGTTGAAATACCGCGGAATCTTCCGGTAGCGCCGCAGAACCTTGTACGATGCGCCTCCCGCGCTCGGCGCGGCAACCACCTATGAGCCTCATTGCACACCTCCGCGCGCTCCACACCGTCGACAGCCAAGTCCGCGGAATCAAAACTCGATTCGAAAACGCGGAAGACGCGCTCCGGCGGCATGAGCTGAAACTGGACGTGGTCTCCGGGAAGCGCCGCGACCTCGACAAACAAACGCGCCAAGTGCAGGCGATGATTTCAAATCTTGAACTTGAAGACACCACCTTCAAGGAGCGCCTTGAGCACTTGCGCGCGGAGTTGAATACTTCGTCCAACCCAAAGATCTACAACGCCCTTCGCGATGAGTTGAAGGTGGTCGAAGGCAAGCGCGACGAACTCGCCGAGCGAATCATGGCGCAGATGGAGAACCTTGAGAAGTTAAAGAAGGAACTCGAATCAACTGATTC
>DBCE01000046.1:0-1185 GCA_002292895.1 Phycisphaerales bacterium UBA966 | reverse complement strand
GAGCTCGGCGGTCGACTGGCGGAACTTGAAGCACAACGCGGCCGCGCCGCTGACCTCCTCAAGGAAGAGGTTCGCGAAGCATTCGATGAAGCCGCGGACAAGAATGATGGCGAAGCACTTGCCGAAGTCACCGTTGTCAGCTTGCGCCACCGCGAGTTTGCGTGCGGCGGATGCAATGCCGAACTTCCGCTTGATGCATACAGCCGCGTTGCGGCGCAGGCCGATCAATTGGTCACCTGCCTGACATGCGGCCGCATCCTGTACATGGATCAGATTCCTGAACGCCCGGGCGCAAAGAAGACCAAGGTCGCAGCGAAGGAAGCTGCACTTGATCCTGATCAACTTGGCTGATGAATGCGGAAGTTGCCGGGAGTTGAACTATTGAGCGTCTTGGTCATCTGAACATGGAAGTTCGCATGAGTCTCACACACAATCGAATCAACGAAGTTACTGATCGGGGTTCCCCCGACCGAGGTGCCGCGCCTACTTCAGCAACGGAGTCTGCCGCGCGGGCGAATGCCGCTTTGCAAGCGCAGAAGCTTCGCGACCTCTGGTGCCAGTCCCGCGAGCGAACCCGCACTGCTCCGATCGGTTCCCCAGCATTTGCGCGCGTCGCAGATTTGGCGGCGTCATTTGCATCCATGGCAGTGCGCGCCAACCAGCACGCCCAAGCCCGCGTAGTTGTTGGCGATGCGTTGACGACGCTGCGCACTGCATGCTTAGCGGAGACCACCGACGCTGCGCGCCACTTGGCATTTGCACGAACACTTGAACTTGCCGCCGCCTATGAAGTCGCCGGAGGCGATGCGCGAGCAGCGTTCGACGCCTTACGTGCTGCCATCACCACCATCGGACCATTCAGCGCTGCACTGCGTGAACCAACAACGGATCCGCTGTTGCGCATGTCCATTGCTAACGGTCTGATGCGCCCGATCACTACCGCGGCGCGCATGCTTGACAATGCTGAGCAACGCACCATGGCATTCCGGCAGGTCTGGGATGAATCACGCGCGTGGGCCAAGGCGGCTCGCGGCGCCAGCGATTACGCAGCGGCCATTGAGATGGCCGTGGTTGCAGCGTTCGATCTGGCGGTTGAGGAACATGACGATTCAGCCAGTGGCTGCCTGGAGCGCTGCGAACAACTGCGTCGACACATTGAGGCACTGCAGAAGGTGCGCGGCGACG
>DBCE01000217.1:19198-21338 GCA_002292895.1 Phycisphaerales bacterium UBA966 | reverse complement strand
GTCCAAGCCAACGCGCTGGACATTGGTCGCGCCGAAGGGCGTTCGCGAGTTGCCCGAGGTGAAGGCGCTGATCGCTGCGCGCGCCACGCGATTCACGGTTGAGGTGATCGAGTTTGACCCAGGCGAAGGAACTGCGGAGTCGCGGCTGGCCTCCGTGCGGGCCCGGCTGGCGAAAGCGCCTGTGGGCGCAACGGCGTCCGCGGGCGCAACAACGGAAAGCGCCACAGGCACAACCGCCAGCGCGACAACCGACCAAGTGCTGGTGATTGGTTCGCCTGAAGTCATCTCCATGGGTCCATGGAACTTCGCGGGAGTCAAGCAACCAATCGCTACTGATTGGCTGCTCACAACCAACCTTGAAGTTGGCAAAGCGGTCGAGCCTGTAACCGCTTGGCAGGCTGCTCTCAGCGAACCCGCGCTCCGCACGGTCGGACGCTTGCCATTTGATGACACAAAGATGGTGTCGCTGGCCGCACAAGCCACACTGGAGCACGATCGCAACAGCCAAGCAACTACCGGCACCGCGGTACTCGGCGCAAGCGGCACTGCCTATGCGTGGCCGATAGCCTCCGCACGACGACAACTGCAAGACGCAGGCTGGAACGCATCGCTTTACGGCGAAGGTGGAAGTTGCGACAGTTCGCCGCGTAATTTCATGCCAGCGTGGCAAGGGACGGACGGAAAATCAGCGGCGTCACTCGTGGTGGTCGCGGGACCGTCATACGCAGCGATCAACGATGGCGGCCCAGCGCGCGGGGTTCAGTGGCTGATTCGCCCCGCAGCGGCGAGTGGCGCGCCGGGAGCGCGTGCAGGTACGCAACTTGGAAAAGACGCGTCATCCCCGAATGCATCTCCTGCTTCGCTCTTGGTGGCGTTCACGCCGGGCTTTGCACGTCCAGGAACGCCTGACATCGCTGACCTCATGGCCTGGCAACAAGCCGCCGCCATCGCCAGCTTCACCGCGGATATCAGCGCATCTCCAGTGACGCCCGCTCTTGAATCCATGGTGAACATTCCGCGCCAACTCGCGCACGGCACACCCGTTGGCATCGTCATTGAAAGTGAACGCCGTGCGTACTGGGCGCGCGCTTCCAGTGACTTGGTGTCGTGGATGCCAACCGCCAAGGAAGACCGAGCACAGATCGCACTATCAGCAGTCCTCTACGGCGATCCCGCTCTGCAGGCATGCAAGACTCCTGCTGGCACACTGACTCGCAACGACGCATTGCCACTCCCAGTAGTTGTTACCGATAGCGCGTTCGGCGAGACTATTACCGACACGCCTGCACCTGCGTCCGGTATGTCCGGCCGTGCGATGGCGCTGACTATTGCGCTGTTTGCCATCGTGGTGGCGCTGGCTGCCGCATGGACTTCACGGCGCAAGGATTCGTAAGCGCCCGAACACTTACCCGAGGTCGATGGGTTTGCCTTCGCGCTTGCCGTCGTACCAGAAGGCGAGCTTGGTACGGGACTGCAGTGGCTTGTGACGACCAAGTGAAAACCAAATGGTGAGCGCCAGGAGCGTCAGCATCATGCGCGGCCCCGCGCCCGCTCGTTGCTTGCGCGCGCTACTGACGACCTCTTCAGGAAGAAAGGCAAATCGACCGCGCTGTTTGAGCGCCTTACTCATCCAATATTCCTCTCCCGCGAACCACTGCTCATCAAATCCATTGAGTGCAATAAACGCATCGCGGCGCATGAAAATGAAGCATCCAGCGGCAAGTTCTTGCGCGTACCAAAGCACCTTAAATGCTGCAAAGAATGCCTCAGAAATTGGACCGCCGCGACCATCAAATGCCACCCGCGAGCCACCACCCACTGCACCGCGGTCAAGTTCACGAAGCGCATGACGAAGCACTGTTTCTGGGAGCCACGTATCTGCATCAACAAAGATCAGGTACGGCGCAGTGGTTGCGTGTCCGCCCGCATTGCGCACCGCCGCAATCTGCCGCTTCTCGACACGGACCACGCGCGCGCCCGCAGCCGTTGCTAACGCGGCAGTGCGATCGCTGCTTGCATCGTCGACCACGATCAATTCATACGGGCGTCCCAGATTCTCCGCAATCGTTCGCAATTGCCCCACGGTCTGCGCAATGATCGCCTCCTCGTTCCATGCCGGAACAATGATCGCGTAATGGGG
>DBCE01000217.1:6669-19008 GCA_002292895.1 Phycisphaerales bacterium UBA966 | reverse complement strand
GGCAGCTTTCCGCTTGCACCCGCGGTGCCGCAGTTGATGTTGATGCACCCCGCGCGCAGCCGATCCATGGCAGCACGAATGACCGTTGGTTGCTGCGTGAAGACGCTGGCTGCGAGACCAAATTCCGTTGCATTCGCCTGGGAAATGGCGTCATCAAGGTCTTTAGCAATTGCAACTCTGACCACCGGACCAAATACCTCGCGGTCGGTTGCTAATTCAAATCGCGGCGCAAGCAATACCCCAGGCGTAGCAAACCAACCTTCGCTTGATAGCTCGCGCTGCGATGAGTCCGCGGCAATTCCGGTCCCGAACGCGCGCGCCGCCAGCAATACTTGCTCACCGCGCGCCCTGCACTCCTCTTGAAAAGCAATGGTTGCATCGCGCGCCTCACGGCTCACCAGTGGCCCCATGAACGGCGCAGGATCTGCGTCGCCGGGCGCCACCGTGATAGTGCGTGCGCACTCAAGAAATGCAGCAATGAACCGTTCGGCCACGGCCTGATGGACAATGATTCGCCGCGTGCACGTGCAGCGTTGCCCAGTACTGATGAACGCACAGCGAACGCACTCAATCACTGCTTGCCGAAGGTCAGCATCATCCATCACGATGGCTGCATTACTGCCGCCCATCTCCAGAGCCACCATGCGGCCGGGACGGTCGAGATTGGCTTCCATGATGCGTCGTCCAACTGGCCAGCTTCCAGTGAAGAGCACTCCGTCGACATCCGCATGCGCCACAAGCGCGGCAGCAACATCACCGCGTCCCTGCACCGTATTGAATACGCCAGCCGGCATGCCCGCTTCAGCCATCAACTCAGTCAGTAACGCGCCAACCGCCGGAGTCTTCTCGCTTGGCTTAAAAACCACCGTGTTTCCCGCATAAAGCGCCGGAACCCAATGCCCGTTCGGTAAATGCGCCGGGAAGTTGAACGGACCGATCACCGCCATCACGCCATACGGCCGATACGAACAAGTGTTGGACCGTGTTGCCGATGCCGGAATCTGATAGCCCGCAATGCGTACACGCACGCGATCTTCCAGAGTGACATTGACTTTGTCCGCCAGCAGCGCCGCTTCTTGCCGCGCTTCTGCGATCGTCTTGCCCGTCTCACGAGTCAGCAGTGTGGCAATGCGCTCTGCGTGGCGAACCGTCACTGCTGCCCATGCGCGCAACACCTCCGCGCGTTCATCAGGCGTTCGCGCACTCCATGCCGGAAATGCCGCACGCGCCGCTTGCACCGCGGCGCCCACTGCGCCCACTTCAATGCGAAATCGCCCAACCTCAACGGATGGGCGCGCTGGATCAATCGAAACGATTTCGTTTGCCGCGGTCATGCGCCTTGCTCGAGCGCGGTCACGCCAACAACATCGCCAAGAGCCGCACCAATGGCGTCCGCCGTCGCTTTCGCCAAGCGAATGTGCTTGCCTTCAAGCGCATACGCGCCACGCGTGGCTCGGAATCCAAGACCACGATTGGCCGCACAGCTCACAAATCCAACGCGATCAAGACGCTCATCACCAGCAATCAGCGTCGCTTGCGAAGTTGCCGCCACCAATGGAATACTGTCGACCGCTGCCTCTAAATACGGGCCGCCGTCAAACGGGTCGCACCGGTCGTGATACGCAAAACCCTGCTTTTCAAGCATGGATCGAGCCGGTCGAGTTTCCTCGCCAACCTTCCCAATCAGATTGCGCGCCTCTGGGGGCAAGGTGCTCGCGTAAATCTCTTCCTTGGGAAGAAGACTCGTCATGAATTCTTTGCTGTGCTGACAGAATGCATCAGCTTCGGTGTAACTCAAGTTGATGAAGCGTCGCCCAAAGAATTCCCAGAACAACGTCTGGCTATCTGGCGTCAGTGGTCCCATCAGTTCCGCAAGAATGCGGTCTTGGAACATGGCGCGGTGCAATCCAAGGAAGTGGAAACGCACCAGCGAAAGCAGTGATCCGAGTTTCTCCCGGTGACCGCGGTACCCGGGCGCAAGAATCAATCCACCCAGTTCGCTTGGTCCAGTTTCGTCAGTCATGACCTGGATGGTCATATGCACTGCGCCCGTATTCAGGTCGCGGCTGAAGTGCTCACGGCGCCGCACTTGCAGGAAAATCTGCGGCCAACCTTCCCAGCCAATTCGGCAAATCAATGAACTGGTGCCAATGACTCCACCGGTCTCGCTGTCCTCCAGTACAAACATGAATTGCCGCTGCCGGTCGTCGGACACATCACCAGCAAAGCTGCGCCGACTCCGGCTGACCTTGGAGGTAATGATGTCTTTGTCGGCAGGCAGATTGATGAAATGCACCATGCGCGCCAATTTCAGGAGCGTGGGCACGTCATCGGGCATTGCTTGGCGAATCACAAACATCAGAACTCCACTATCGGCACAATTGAGGCCCTTCCGGAGCCTGTTTCGATGTCCGAGAATGTCACGCCGTGCGCGCCATAGAGCGCTCGAGAACCTCAAACACCGGCCCCCACTGCTCCGGGGTCATCACGCCCACGGGCGGCAGCATGCGCACGTGGTACGGCCCGTGCCCGCAGTAGAACGCCATCACGCCGTCCTCAAACAGCGCTTGCAACAGCTTCATGATTCGATCCTTGTCCCCACCGAACGGGGTCAAGCGGCACATTCCACCCGTGCCACCCATGTACTCCGTACTGGTGCGCCCAAATGCGTCCGCCACGGGCGTGAACCACTCCGGATGTCGCGCCACGAGTTTGGCAGCCTGGGCGCGGAACGCCGCGTGCAACTTCGCGTTGCGACCGTCCGCGCCGTAGTAGCCACCATCGCGCATGATCCGCAACGCTTCCATTCCAACTTGCAATGCCGATGTGCTGGCTGTGAATGTTCCGCTCAACAGTCCAGGCTTCGGGTTCATCTCCGGCGCAAAGAGGCACGCACAGGCCTGACTCATCTTGCCGATGGTGACCACGTCAATGTATTCGCCAAGCCCAAGTTGCTCAAAGCAGAACATGCTTTCCGTGCGACCAAAGCTCTGCACTTCGTCATCCCACACTGGAATTCCTGCGGCCTTGCATGTCTCCATCAATGCCAACAGGAACCCGCGCGGCGCAACATTAAATCCACCCTCGCCCTGCACCAATTCCATCACGAAGCACGCGTGCTGCCCCGGATAACGGTGGATGTATTGCTTCAAGTGCCACACCGCCATCTCCGTGCAACGCGGACCCATGAGTGGGTCATAGAACGGCATGTAGTCCACCAGCGTGGAAAGCGGCAAACCCTGCCGATACGCAGCGGCGTCACCAATCTGACTCATGGTGATCGATCGCCCCATGAAGCAATCTTGGAACGCAAGGATGCGCGGCGCGCCACCAGTCTTCTGCATGCACACCTTGAGCGCGGCTTCATTCACCATGCAGCCCGAATTGCTGACAAAGCAGTGCTCCATACGACTGTTGCGCTTTGCTTCGGCAACAAGGAACTCCGCAAACGCAACACTGTCCTGATTGCTGGTGAGATTCCCTTGCATGCACAGATCAGAGATTCCGGCCCGCAATGCGGCAGCGGTCATACGCGGATCGCCGTGACCAAACATGTGCACGCCAATGCCATTCAGCATGTCCCACTTCACGCTGCCATCAAGTAGCTCCACCAGCGGCCCGTTGCCAAGCCCGGTTCCCAGATACGGCATGATCGGTCCACGACCACGCACCGCGGCGGTCCGCTTCATGGCAGCAGCAAAGGATTCCTTCAGCGCCGGATCAGCGGCACGCGCTCCAGTCAGCCCCTGTTGCGCACGCTGCACGCGCGCGACGATGGCCTGAATGTGCTGAGTGACCTCCGAATCAACGGCGAGTGGGCTTGAAAGTGGGGCGATCGCGTCAGTCATGCGTGCATCGTAGATGCGACCGAGGCCGCTGTGCGCAGCAGGGACAGCGCCACTAACTGCGCACGGTCAACCATGCCGTCCAGATCTACCCATTCATCCTCGCGGTGCAGATTGCCGCCGCGCACACCCAGCGTGTCCAGCGTTGGTAGCCCGGCCGCCTGCAGATTGTTGCCATCGCACACTCCGCCGGTACGACCAAACGGCAACGCGCGCCCAAGGTCCTCACTTGCTCGACGAACGAGGTGTGCCAATCGCTCCACTTCCGGCGTCAACGGCTTGGCGGGGCGGCCCGCAATCTGCCGCACCCGCACACGCGGAACCTCACCGTCAGCCCCGCATGCCAGCGCGTCAAGTCCGCTGGAAATGTGCGCCTCTTCAGCACCCGATGCGAACCGCATATTCCCCCACGCGGAAGCATGATCCGGCACAATGTTTGTCACCGCCCCACCCTGCAGCGGTCCGATGTTCACAATGCGACCCATCGCCGGATCAGCCAGTGCCTCGGCTCGACCAACGCGCTCACACAGGGCACGTACGGCGCTGCAGCCCTTCGCGAAATCGCGGCCAACATGCGCGGCGCGTCCAAATGCATCAATGCGGAACTGCGCAGCACCCATGCGTTCCACGATCAACGAATCGCCCTCACCGGCAGGCTCAAACACAAACCCCGCCGCGTGCCCCGGAGCTAACGAGCGCAGTGCTGCTGCCGATCCGTAACTTCCCGTCTCTTCATCGGGAACAAGTACGAATGTCCATGCCAGCGGATGTCCAGCGTCACGAATCGCTTCAAGCGCCGCAAGCGCAATCACCAGCCCGCCCTTCATGTCCGCCGCACCTGGACCGGTCGCCCTTCCGCCACCAATGGAGCGCAACTCACGGAACGATCCATGCGGGTCATGCACGGTGTCAAAGTGACCGCTCAACAAAAGGCGCGGCCCAGCACCCGCGTGTTCTGCTGCAAGAATGTCCACGCCGTCCGCGGCATGGGTACTTTCCCACGGCGGATCGATCCAATCCGGACGGCGCTCACAGGTGATGTCGCGCGTGACTGCGCCCAACTGTCGTAACCGATGCGCAAGCGCCGCGCGTTGAGCATGCAAGCCGGTGGCGTGCCCGCGCCCAGATGGAATTGCCACCCACGCCGTCAATTCATCCACCATGCGTTGCTGCCATGCTGCAATACGGCTGCACACGTCACGCTCCAGGTCGTTCATAGTCATCGTGCGCGCTCCTGTGGTTGTGCGGCCAGGTCAAGCGTTCCTTCAAACACTTCAACCGCCGGTCCGGTCATCTGAACGCTGGACTCGCCGCCTTCCCACTCAAGTAAGAGGTCTCCGCCAGGTAAATGTGCCAGCACCGGCGAAATGGTTCTACCCGTCATGACGCCCGCAACGCAAACGGCGCTTGCACCAGTGCCGCACGCCTGCGTTGCACCACTGCCACGCTCCCACGTTCGCATGCGTACCTCGCCCCGACCAGTTGCACTCAACAACTGCACAAAGTGAACATTGATCCGCTCTGGAAACCATGCGTGCCGTTCCATGAACGGCCCGACAACATCCAGCGGCACGCGCGAAACATCCGCGCACCACAGTACGGCGTGCGGATTTCCCATGGACACCAAGGTCATGCGCGGATCAAGTCCGCACGCTTCTTGCCATCCCGCCGAGGCACCCGCGGGTATCCAGAATTCATCCGGAAGCGCAAAGTCCACCACCGCTGCCGACAGCGAAACACCCGGAATACAAGCAGGAATCCGCGCAGCCGCCAAGATTGGCGCGCCCATTGACACCGTCGCTTCATGAACGGTTCCATCAGGCCCACCACGCATCCAGTGCACTTCAAGAACCCCGCGCCGCGTCTCCACGCGCAGCGGTTGCCGATCACACAGACCACGATCCACTGCAAATTTCGCCACGCAACGAATGCCGTTACCGCACATCATGCCTTCGCTGCCGTCAGCGTTGTACATACGCATGCGCACATCAGCGTCGATGCCCGGAGTCACCGGATCAACCATGATGAGACCGTCGCTACCGATTCCAACATGTCGGTCGCTCACCCAACGCGCCAGCGCAGGCGGATCGTTCACGTGATACTGCGCGCCATCGACATACACGTAATCATTGCCAAGCCCGTGCATCTTGGCAAAGCCAATGGTCTGACCACTCGGAAGTTCACGCGGTGATTTCATGATTCGCCGCCCATCATGGCCGATGCACCGTGCCCAAATCAATCACCAACGGTCCATGTCGGTAGTAGTCCACATTGATGGTGTCCCGTCGAATGAATGTGAATACCAAGCAGTTCGCGCGCGTGGAATTGGCGTAACCAAAGTCACCCATGTGCGGACCCGCGTAGGTTCCATTCTCAAATTCCTGCGCATGCATGTGGAAATGAAACAGCGATGTATAGCCCTGGTCGAACAGTTCCTGCGGTGCTTCAAAGCGGATGTCACTGCCAGTGACGCGCGGTCGTACCTCAACCACTTCCCATTGCCCCGCATCATTGATTCGAACGACCCCACCGTACTCAGTGCGTCGGTCCTGATGATCGCGGTCGCCAATGTCAAAGATGCGCGCGGATACCTTTGGATCGTCCAACATGCTGAGTGCGAGGTTTGAGGCAACCAAGTCAGTCCAATTCACCTCCGCGCGTTGCGTTCCAAGTCGCTCGCTCCGTTTGCTACCGGTATCCCAACCTGTAAAGTCAGCGCTGTGCTTGCCGGAGTCGCGGAGTGCCAGACGCACCATCAGGTCGTCAAACAACTCATCTTTGGTCTTCTTTAAGAGGTCCGGCGCATAGCGTTGCGCCGCCATCGCCACTGGAATGCCGCGCAACTCAAAGTTCACTTTCTGCTCGGAGGGCACTTCACGCAGCGCTTCGCCGGCCATCTTCCAGTACGCCGGAGACGCGGACTGCCGCAGCTTTCCAAGCCAAATCAACTCTTCGCGCGTCTCCGGAAGAATTCCTAAGTCGTCAACAAGTTGCTTGATGTCCTTCAACATGACATCGTCGGGACGCACTGCACTAGAAATCACCAACTCCTTCAAGCGGTCACGCTCGCCGATCCGCATCAGCAGTTCCCACGTGCGCGCGCGCAACGCAGCCTGCCGCACCGGGCTGGCCTCCATCATCACCGCAAACAGTGCGTCGCCCACCTTGTCGGATCCATACAGCGCGGCCATCGCCTCATACTCCGGGCGCTTGCGATCATCATTGCCCCATGCCGGCACTCCGCCCGCCCACGAGTTCACTAACACGGTGGTGTAGTCCTTCATGCCGCGAGCAGCGATCTGTTCCATGATCCATCGTCGATACTCAAACGACTCCATGCGAACGATGTTTGTCTCAAGCACCTCGCGCAGACCCTTGCGATCTTCTTTCACCATCAGGTCGAACGCCGCCTCACGATTGGCAAGGTTGAATCCCTGAGCAAAGGTAGTGCGCCGGAGCGCGCGCTTCGCCTCGTCCGAAAGCGGCACCTGCTCCCTGAGCATCTCGATGGCACCCAGCTGCTCCTCCGGGCTCGGCGAACTGGTCAACGCCACGATCGGGTCAACGGGCCGGCGACTGTTGCAGCCTCCAGCGAGTAAAGCAGCCGCAGTCGAAACAGCGGCAACACATGTGGCAATCAGCGCGAGGCGCAATCCGTGCGTTCCATGCATGCCGGGCAGTGTAGGAGCAGTCCCTGCCGCTACGATTCGCGCGTGCCCCGCGCAACGCCTATTGACCCCAGAACCCTGCTTGACGTGCGCTTGCGCGTTGCCGAAGTCATTGAGGAACTCCGCCCGGGCATCCAGGCGGACGACGGCGATGTGGAATTGGTGGACGTCACCCCAGACGGTCAAGTTCAAGTGCGTTTCAAGGGCGCATGCGTGCGATGCCCGTCAAGCGGCATGACATTGCATGGCGGAATTGAAAAGAATCTTCGAGCGATTGTCCCGGAAGTTGAGTCGGTGATTGCGGTCACCTGAATTCAGCAGCAGTGCGGCTTAACCAGACTCGCCAGGGCGGATCTGACCGGCTATGCCCGGCCCGGACTCTTCATCACGCAGAATTTGGTCGGCCACCTCGCGGCGGTGAACAGCAATCTCCCGGGGGAACTCGAAAGCAATTCGAACCCGGTCACCCTTGATCACGGAAATACGAACGATGCCCAGGGGAGCTGCTGGGTCTCCGATCACTACTTCTTCTCCCTCTCGTCGGGTGATCACAAGCATGGTGGATGCCTCCTGCATGCGCCTCGCCGACCAAGGCGAGCAACTTGCCTACCACACGGTCTCGCGACCGTTCCTTGTGGCGTTCGTGGCAACCAGCGGCATCGTGCCGCGCGCAATACAAGCGTAGTTCAGTCAATCGGATCCACCTAGCACCGTTAGTGAAATTTGGATGGATATAGAAAGCGGTCGCTGGGGATCTGCCGCGCCCTTTGCGAGCATGCGAAATAACATCTGCCCCTGCTGCTCAGGAAAGCGGTTTCACCGTCGAACGCTTGAAATAAAATGCCCCCGCGCCGGCACGGGCCGACGCGGGGGCAACGACGGAAACTCGGGCCACCTGGGCCCTCACCCCACCAGCGGGCGTGCCCCGAACAGCCAACCATGGCTGCGCGAAGCTTCCAAACTGCCGAACCGTCCTTGGCTCGGCCATCAATCCAGACGCGTCTTAAAGACCTTGATCCGGTGCGTTGCCATCCTTGGCATCGCGGAGCAAGGCGCCGAAGCGCGCGTCTCTGGCACGCTGGTCGCCGATCCTTGGCTACCTGCGTCCACTGCGTTCGTGCGCGTTCCTCCCACGCACCAACACGTTTGTTCACTTGTCGGCTGGTTCCGCCAGCCGCGGGGTCACACTGTCGGGCGCTGCGATGCGGCGAATGTCTGCCGCGCGCGCCTCCAAATATCCGCCGCTTCCGGTTGAAGGCGCTCTTGTTCGCGCTTCCAGGCCGCGGGCTCTGTGAGTTCCAAATGGTCTCGAACGCCGAGAATCATGATGGATCCAGCAAGCCCAAACTTCTGCAACAACCGATCGGGTATCCGAATCCGCCCCGCGCTGTCGAGCGGCACACGAGCCGCCTGCGAGAACACGAGCCGTTCAAAGTCCTGCACGGACGGGTCGCCGATCAGCGAACCTCCGAGCGAGTGCGAGAGCTGGGCGAACGTCTTTTCTGGCCAAAGCCAGAGCTGACCGTTCGCGCCAGGCGCCACGATGAAGGCCTCTCCATGCTGCTTGGTGTCGAGCACCTCTCGCAACTCTGACGGAATCGCCAGGCGTTGCTTTTGGTCCAGCGTGTGCTCATATTCGCCAAGAAACAGCATGAGAAAGGCGACCTCAGGCGCCGTGGGACACTTTAACCCACAACGCCCCACTTCGCAACACCTTTACCCATAAATTTCTTCAATAAATTTGAAGAGTCCGCGAACAATTTGTCTGTAGTGGGCGTAACGCCATATGAAACAAGTGTTTGTGGACATTTGCTAAATCTGCGACAGAATCTCCAACGCGAGCATTGCCCCACACGCTGTCACCCCGACAGCCACCGGTCAACGCACGCCAAGAAAGGCTCGTGAGGAAGTGAACCCGCGAAACCGCAACGCACTCGACTGGGCGCCCGCTAACCGATCGGATGTCGCCCCTGTACTGGACCGCATCCCCAACGGATCATTCATTCTGACCTCCGGCCACGCCGACGTCCGAGCGGGCGTTTCCGTCAAGTGGGCGCAGCAATGCTCATCCAATCCGCCCATGGTGATGGTGGCGGTGCCGAAGGGTCATGTACTGAGTCCACTGATTCGCGACAGTCGGAGCTTTGCAATCTGTCAGCTTGATCCAACGGATCGAATGACATCGCGTGCGTTTGATCTACAAACTCCGGGCATTGATCCGTTCATTGGATCAACCGTTGATCGCACACCGAGTGGATGTCCAGTACCAGCGCGCGCGCTCAGTTTCCTTGACTGTGAACTTGCGCGCCATGTTGATCTGGACGGCGACTACGAGTTGTATGTGGGCATTGTCCATCATGCGACAACGATTCTTGATCCACATGATCAGGCGCGATGCTTGTGCGATTCAGCAACGGTGCAACGCGCTCCAGTGGCAACAAAGAAGGCTGCTCCACTGCGCCGCATTCACACACCAACGGCGTCACTCCGAGAAACCCCCAAGCGCACGCGCACGCGCTCATAAGTAAGTGCGCTGCGCTGCCTTGCTCAGAGGGCGCCCCACCGCCCCGCGCTCCTTTCTAGACTGTCCGGATGACGTCTCTGCTCCGCACCGCCACCGGCAACTTCTTGAATCCATCGAACCGTTTCGGCGTTGACTACCGCGCCGAAGCTGCGTCGTTTCCACCGCCGCCGGTGCCGATCATTGACATTCATTCGCACATTCACGGCACTGGCGCCTCCACGCTGCTGCGCGAGGCGATGGATCTGTATGGGATCGAATCGATCCACTCCATGACGCGGCTTGAGGAGATTCCTGCCATCCGCGCCGTGCTTGGCCAGCGCGTGCAGTTCATCGCCGTCCCTGATTTCACAAACCCGGATCGACTTGCAGCGCATGGCACCGACTTCTTAGCACGCATCCGCGAGTTCCATCGCGAAGGCGCAACTATCTGCAAATTTTGGGCGGCACCGCGCGGTATTGATTTCGGTATCGAAGCCGGTGATCCGCGCCTCTTGGCTCTCGACGCTCCGCACCGCCGCCGCGCGATGGATGAAGCCGCGTCGCACGGCATGGCCTTCATGGCGCATGTAGCGGACCCGGACACATGGTTTGCAACCAAGTACGCCGATCAATCACGGTACGGCACCAAGCGCGACCATTACGAGCCGCTGGAACGATTGCTTGACGAGTATCACGTTCCGTGGATCATTGCGCACATGGGTGGCTCGCCGGAGAATCTTGATTTCTTAGACACCATGCTGGCTGCGCATCCAAATCTCAACATTGATTCGAGCGCCACCAAGTGGATCGTTCGCGAGATCAGTCAGCATTCCGCGGAACGCGTGCGCGCATTCATGCACCGCTGGCGTGGCCGCATCCTCTTTGGAAGCGACATCGTTACCAACGAAGAGCACCTGCAAACCGGTGAAAAGAGCACAGAAATGGCTGCAAAGGCCAGTGATCGAGAAAGTGCATTCGATCTTTATGCCAGTCGCTATTGGGCACTGCGCGCGCTGTGGGAAACCGATTGGTCCTTGGAAAGCCCAATCAGCGATCCTGATTTGGCGATGGTCAACCCAGCCCGGCACGCCCATGATGCCCCGCGCTTGGAGGGCAAGTGCCTTCCCACCGAAACACTCCGCGCGTTCTATCGAGACGCCGCGCTCAGTATTGTGTGAAGAGCAACGGCGGCGACGTTGGGGCGGCGCGGATCAAAGATTCGCTCCGCTGGCACCATATCCGTCATAGACGCTGCCGGCGTGTTACTGGCAACGACCACTGGAATTCCTGCGCGGGTTGCAAGGCGTGCGCCCCACGAATCGCCATCAGGAATCATGGCAGTGATGCCACGCGCAAACGCCAGTGCAAACGCCGAGATTCCCGAATCCCGTCCGGTTGCACCAGGACCACCGCGACCGATGCGCAAGTCAATGGCAATGGCCACATCCGCCGCGCTCGCAAGCAATTCCGGATCATCCACCCGCGCATCGAACGCCAGTCGCCACGCGCCACCCGCGGCTGACGCAAGACGCTCAGCCCGCGCTGCGCCCGGAGAACTTGGATGTACTACAAGCACTACCGGATGACCGAGCATCGAAGTACGCCCGGCAATATCAAGCGCCATCCGGGCATCGCATGATGCGGCGGGACTTGCCAGCAGAATGCACACGCGTTCACTGGCGTCAACGCCCCACGCGGCGCGCAACTCATCCCGCGGAAGTGGATCGATCGGATCAGGAAGCGCATCGTCAAGCGCCGCAGCGCGCGTTCCAAAGGCTGGGGAAACGCCGAGTAATCGCGCCGCCTCGTGGGCACGCAGTCCGAAAGTCAAGAGCGATCCATCACTCGGGAGGCGACCAAAGGCGAGCCGCAACGCCGACCCAGACAGCACCATCGCCCCAAGCGGCGGCAAACAACTACTGCCTACATTCACTCCAAACGATGCCGCGCGCCGAGCTTCCGCCGCGGTTCCGATGATGCCCGCCGGTCGACCTGCAAGCCGAGCGGCGATCGAACGCAGCCGAGGGGGCGCGCACGCATTGACATCGATGAGCGCTGCCATGCGTGGACGCACAGCGGCGGCGCCTGCACTGCCAGAAATTACGGTGCGCTGCGGAATCATCAGCCTTCCATCTTGGAAACACCCTTACCGAAGTTCTTCGGTTCGTGGTCGTAGAAGAGCTTGGTGACGTCATCAGCAAGCTTCTTCTCAAGGCCATCTTCGGCATTGCGCCGGGCTGCTGATGTTCGATAGGCATCGTTGGCCAAGGTGTCAACTTCGGCCGTGACGGGGTAGCCCTTCGGATCCGATCCAAGCGGCGGG
>DBCE01000217.1:1996-6644 GCA_002292895.1 Phycisphaerales bacterium UBA966 | reverse complement strand
GGGAACAGTCGCTCCTTGGCCTTGACGTCTACTACTTTCACGCGCACTTGAGCGGTTGGCTTGGGCGTTGCGCCGTCCGGCGAGAGCGTAAACGACTCCATTTCCACATAGAGCACGATGTCTGCGTTCACGGCATTCCCAAGGTCTTCAATGGAAATGCGCTTGGTGCTTGTCTCCATGCGGCGGACGTAGGAAATCAATTCGCGTCCGCTGACCACATCAGTGACCAGTCCTTGCTGCTTGATGACTGTTCCGATGTCATCCGCAAGCAGCGCGCGCAACTGCAGGCGACTCACCACACTCTTGCGATCGTCAACAAACACCACCAGTTTCTTATCCTTTGGCAACGTGTATTCGGCGGGCTTCTTGGGTGGACCCTGCGCGATCCACATGGCTGGAACCGCGTAGTTGCATCCCGCAATCACCAAGGTCAAAGCGGCGAAGAATGCCAGTAACAAGGCTCGAAGTGCTCCGTGCATCAGGTCAACCCTTCAGTCGCTTGTTGGGGTACTTGTCTTCAATGTGGTCATAGAACAACTTGTTGATCGTCTGCGTGAACTTGGCAACCAACCCAAGTTGAATCTTCTCTTCTGAAGCGCTTTCGCGGCTGAGATCCTTCACGTCAGGGAACTTGACGGCAATGCTGTACTCCTCGGCAAAGGCGTCCGGGTCCAGCGAATCGCGCTCAATGATGCCAACGTTTGCTCCGGCCATGCCTTCCCAAATCCAGCGGTTTCCCGGTGGATTGAGGCGAAACTCGAAGACGTCGATAAAGATCACCCGGTCAACGCCCAGTTCCTCGGCAATGGTCCCAAGTGGAAGCGTGGTCCAACTTGGCGTGCGGTAGCACCACGCTAATGACTCGCGCCAATCAAGCACCTGAACGCCACTGACGTGCTCCTTGACACCGGCGGCAATGTTGCCCGCAACGTTTGGAACAACAGTGGGATATTCATATAGCACGCTGCGTTCAGCATTGACAACCACTGCAACGGTCTTGTTTTCAAGTCCGCGGTACTTGGCAAGTACCTCAACCTTCTTTTCAACCTCAATGGCCTCGCCGACTTTGGAGACAAGACCCATGGCGCCGCACGAGGCAAGCACGAAAGGCATGACCAAGAGAGCAAGGAGAGCAACAATGCGAGTCTTCATGGTGTTCCGATCGAAGCGGGGAGAAAGCCGCGAACAACCGCGATCTTCCAGCCCCAAGAGAGGAGCGCAAATATTCCGAGGCCAAGCAGAAACCGCGGCGTTAGGCGATCGCCAAGAACATGTCCGAGCCGGCTACCGGTCATGGCCACATAGGTGCCGACCAATGCCGTGGCAGCCGTACCAAGGGCGAGGACGAATCCCATGGGCTGTACGCGCGCCGATGCCCAAAGGCTGCCGTGTGCTGCGTGGGAAAACGCGGTGGTCATCCCGCAGGATGGGCACGGCATGCCGTAGCCAGCCATCCAACCACAAGGAGCCATGCCAAGCATCTGGTGCGTTCCGTGACCTTCCGAAGACGGAGTCAACCACGCCGCCACGCCGAGTACGCCAAAGGCCGCCACGGCGAGTGCCGCACAGACGACGCGCTCACCCCGGGTGGCTGAAACCGGGACCGGAGCGGTGGGCGCGGCGATGGCTGCACCTCCACGAACGCCCACTGACGCGCTCCGTTCAGCGGACGGGCGGTTGGGCGGGAAAGAAGATGGCTCGACGGACATCGTCATTGCAACGGTCGCGCAGCGTACCTTCCTACGGATGACCTTCGCTGACTCCGCCGGCCCCAACCACCACACGCCGAGTGCCGCTGCGGCGCATACGCCTGCGCACGCCCCATGGTGGCTCGATGCGCATCTTGATCTGGCGTACCTGCACCTTGGCGGCCCAACCGTCACCGAGGAACTCCCGGACCAGGTGACGCGCGGAGTCAGCCTTCCTGCGTTGGCGCGCGGGGACGTTCGAATCTTTCTTGGAACGATTTTCACTGAGGTCGGCACCGAGGCAGCAAGCACGCCGTGGGGATACCGCGACCATCATGACATTGAAGGAGCGCACGCTGCGGGTGTTCGACAGTTAGAGATGTATGAGTGGCTTGAGCACACCGGACGCGCGCGGATTGTCCGCAGTGCTGCGGATTTGGATGCGTGCGCTGCCGCACCTGCGGGTTCGCCGCCCGGAATCGTCATCTTGATGGAAGGCGCGGATCCGGTTCGATCCCCCGACGAATTTGCGTGGTGGCATGCGCGCGGCGTTCGCGTCGTTGGACTGACATGGGCAAAAGGATCGCGGTATGCCGGTGGAAACGCGGCGCAGGGGCCACTGACGGACATTGGTCGACGCGCTGTTGAGGCAATGGATGCGCTTGGGATCTTGCTCGACGCAAGCCACCTATGCGATGAATCATTTGCTGGCGTGTGCGCGGCCACTTCATCGCGCATCGTTGCCACGCATTCAAACGTCCGTGCACTTGCTGCGCCGGTCGAGCGACATCTGACCGACGCGCAGATTGCCGAAATCGCCGCGCGCGGCGGCATGGTTGGTTTGAACCTGTACGGCAAATTTCTGGCTGCCGGTCGTGCGGCAACGCTTGCCGATGCGGTGGCGCATGTGCAACATGTGGCGGCGATTGCCGGACGAAACTGCGTCGGTCTGGGCAGCGATTTCGATGGCGGATTTACCCCGGCAGATTGCGCGACTGGCTGCGGTCGGCCCGAGGAATTGCCTGCTTTAGCAGCAGGACTTGCACAAGCTGGGTTTAATCACGCCGAGCTAACAGCGTTCGCGCATGGAAACTGGCTGCGGACACTGCGCGCTGCCCTGCATGATGCAGAACGCGGCGCGGTTAGCCGCATGTCGTTGGGTCGTTGAGCGGCACCACCACATGCACGCGGCCGCTCGGGGTTTCTGCAACCACCAGCACATCCAGGAGAACGCCGGTGCCATGCAGCGAAATGGCTTCGCGCGCATCACCAAGAAGAATGCGCTCGCGCACTTCAAAGCCGTCCTTGAGTTCCGCGAACGCCATGCCCAAGAGTTCGCGGTGCATGGTGGCCCATGTGCGCGCGGTCCGAACGCGTGCTAGTTGATCAGCGCGACCAACGATGTGCATGCGCCGTTCGTCATCAAGCGCTAGTTCAACATCCGGAGCCATCGGGCAGGAAATACCCAGCGCACGAAGTCCGCGTAGGAGCGGAACGAGTTTGAGTGGAAGTTCAGCAATCGGCAACGCGGCAAATGCAGGAGCTGTACGAGCAGGTACAGCGTGCGAAGTCTGCGGGGCAGCGTGCGAAGTATGCGGGGCGGTGTGCGTCGTATGCGTTGCATGCGGCGCGTGCAACGGCTGCAAAGTATGCGCAACATGCTCAGCCTGTCCGGAACGCGGCGCGTGCGTGGTGTCCATAGCAGAGTCCCCGTGTGCAAGTGGTTCTTGGCGCGAAGTAAAGGGCTGTGGCATGCTCGGGAACTTTGGTTCCACCGCGGCCGCCTCCGTGTGCATCACCAGCGATGCCGCCGGAAGATCCGCATCAAATCGATGCGATGCACCAACGCGCGCGCTCTCCAATTCGCGGGTGAACTGCGCAATCGGCGGGCATTCTTCGGCTGGATACGTCGCCCGAGCGCTTGATTCAACGCGCTCAATGCGCGGCAAACAGGCCACGGTTTCCACATCCACTCCAAGGAACGACCGTGCCGCATCGCCAAGCCGAGCGGCGGCGTGGGCTGCCTGCTCCACTGTTGCGCCGACGATGACAAGACCGACGCGCTCAATCGGCGTGCCAGCATTGACGCCCTCATCGGCCAGGTATTTCAAGCGCAGATATGCGCCGGTGACGGCGGCTTCATCAGCGCCGGTCATCAAGAGAATTTCTTGCCCCGCAGCAAGCACTTCGGCGGGCGATGTTTCGGCGGGAACACAAATCAGCCAGCGACGGACGGTGCTCGCCGCACGAGGAAGCCAACGCGAAACCGCCGCTGGTCCAGCGGGTGGAACTTGTCGGCCATCAGCACGGAGCAATTCAATGGTGACGTCATCACGTTCAAAGCGAACGAGCGCGGTGGGACCAGCGATGCGCGCCACCGCATCGGCAAATTGCGTGGTCCACAATCCGGCCATCACTGGAAGGTTGCCAACCAGGACGGTAGTCACCGCACCAAGGGTGGGACCATCCGTGGTGCGTGCTGCCTGACCTTCTCCACCGTTACCGGTTGTGAAGAGCGCGGCCAAACTTCCGAATGCATCACCGTTCAAACTCATGGTTTCCTCCGCGCTGCCTCCGCAGCCGCGCCTCTCGCTCGGCACAGGCCGGCGAGCACTCACACAGGAAACACCGTCGAGCGCACGTACCGAGCGTCAGACCGACGCTTCCGGCACATCCTGCTCGTGCCCCGACGTCGGGGCGCCCGAGATTCGCATGCGCTGCGCGAGCTCCGCCGCGCGGCCAGGGCCTGCAAGTCTCGGGAGGGTGTGGCCGTCGGAGGTCATGACTGAATCTCCGGGACCGTCGGCAACATACACCGCAGCGGCACTCGCGCCATGGTCAACCGCTTGGGATTCTGCGGAAACCGTGGCTTGTGTGGCCACGATCCACTCCGCAAGGGCGCGGAAATCGTCGTGGGCGGGGGAACCGGGGGCGAACGCCACCACGGACTGACCGTAGCT
>DBCE01000217.1:0-1927 GCA_002292895.1 Phycisphaerales bacterium UBA966 | reverse complement strand
CCGATCGCCCCCAGAATGTCGTGCGAAAGCTGGCTGCCATCGCGGTGAAGCGTGGGAACGATCCGGACGGCGAGCTTTCGTCCCACTTGATCGGCCAGGGCGCCGATGGTGGCAACCTGCCGCTCGGCACCGCGCAGGGCAAAGAAGCCGGTTTCCACCGGAACGAGTGCCTCGTCAGCGGCGCGCAGTGCGTTGAAGGTCAGGTAGCCGATGGTGGGCGGGCAGTCGATGACGCATCGGTCAAAGTGTGGCGCCACGCGTTCGAGATATCTCAGGAGACGTCGGTCGCGGTCGGGGAGCGAAACCAAACCTCCGCGCGCGCTTTCCAGACCAGCCAGCGCCACCGTGCAGGGCGCCAGGCGCAGTCCACGCGCCACTTCCCACAGCCATCCAAGCGGATCGCTGCCACCCGGCGGCTCACACAAGAGCGCTTGAGCCAGACTGAATTCGATACGTGTGTCAGGAACGCCAAGTCCCGCGGCGCAGTGGCCTTGCGGATCCATGTCAACCAGCAGCACTCGCTCGCCCCGCTCTGCCAGCGTGGCGGCAAGGTTGATGGCGGTGGTGGTCTTGCCAGACCCGCCCTTCTGATTAACGACGGCTATTGTTCGCATCCGAGGAATCGTGTCCAACGGCCGCATCCGTGCGGCAAGCGCCTGAGCGAGGTAGATCGGCGCTTCGGGGAAGGATGCTTGATATTGGACGCCGCGATCAGCGGTCGATCAGCGGGCGCCCACCGCGCGCCAGGCCGCATCGAGCACGGGATCGGCAACATCGCGCACCACCCGCACATCACCAAGGCTGAACGGCACCACCAGCCGGAGCGCGCCGCCTTGTTTCTTTTTGTCGGAGCCCATGGCCTCCGTGAGGGCGGCCACGGTACGGGGTGATGGAATGGCGGTTGGCAATCCAAGCTGCTGCAGCGTGGTTCGCACGGCGTGTTCGGCATCAGGCGTACCGACCCCAAGTTCCACTGCCAATCGACAGGCCGCAACGGTGCCAATGCCCACCGCTTCGCCATGCGTGCATTCATCATGGAGCAATGCTTCGATGGCGTGCGCGAACGTGTGCCCAAGATTCAACACAGCGCGTCGACCCTGCTCACGCTCATCGGCTCCAACAACATCAGCCTTGATGCGCACATTGCGTTCCACCAGTTCCGCAAGCGTTGCGGGGTCATGTGCAAGAATCGGATCGATGCGTTCCACCATCCATGCCAGCATGCTGGAGTCTGCGATCACGGCATGCTTCACACACTCGGCAAGGCCGGAGCGCAGCTCGCGCACTGGAAGTGTTGCGAGCGATTCCGGATCACAGATCACCAATGCCGGCTGCGCAAACGAGCCAATGATGTTCTTTGCCAGCGATCCATCAGGGCGCGCCAGATTCACTGCGGTCTTTCCACCAACCGCGGCGTCAACCATGGCAAGAAGCGTGGTTGGAACTTGAACACAAGCGATGCCGCGCATGTACGTCGCCGCTGCAAATCCAGCAACATCACCAACCACACCGCCGCCGACAGCAACCACTGCTCCGGCGCGATCGATTCCATCAGCAAGCATGCGCTCACAGAGATCACCAAGCGTGTCAAGCGTCTTCATGTCTTCCGATGCATTCATCGCAATGCGCGCAACGCGAATGCCCGCATCACGGAACGAACGATCGACCGCGGCGGCTGCGGATGATTCCACGGCGGTATCACAGATGATGGCAATTGCAGAAGGCCGCAATCCCACGGCTGCCATCCGTTCCGCAACATGGCGAACGGCGCCGCGTGCAACTTCCACGGGATATGTCGAAGCGTCGGTGCGAACGATGATTGAATGAAGTCCGTCCATCTATCGACAGGCTAACGACTAAATAGGTGCCGTTCACCCCTGTCCCCATCTTCGGGGCGCGGGTAAAGTGAGTTGAGTCGTTGACCGCC
>DBCE01000090.1:293-5991 GCA_002292895.1 Phycisphaerales bacterium UBA966 | reverse complement strand
CTCCCAACGATCCATGCCCCACACAGTGCCTCCGCCCCGATTCTGCGTGTTTTCCGCAACCAGCATCTTGCTCACCGGGTGATGAATGTTGCGCGTGCGAACGGCAGCAGCCACATCGCCAGCATCAAACAAGCCACCATCACCGCGCACGGTCCGCACCATGGCGCCACTCAACGCCGCTGGTCCGCCGGTTTCGTAGTGAATGATGTGACTCTCTTCATGCGCAATGATTTCATCACCAGCGCCGCACGCCACGCGAATCGCCAGCTGGTTTGCCATGGTTCCACTTGGAACAAACACCGCTGCTTCTTTGCCTAAGCGCGCAGCGATCATTGCTTCCAAGCGCGCCACGGTCGGCTCATCACCAAGGACGTCATCGCCAAGCGGAGCGGAGCGCATCGCATCCCACATCGCCGCACAGGGCTGGGTGACTGTGTCCGAGCGAAGGTCGACCGAATGTTCAGCGTTGTTATGCATACCTGTCACTCTTCTTGATTACCCAGCGCGCGTCAGAAATTCAAAGCATGCATGTCGGCCGGAACAAACTTGCCGTCCTTACGCACAATCTCTCCATCAAACGCCACCGTTCCGCCGCCGTATTCCGGGCGCTGAATGCACACCAGATCCCAATGGATTTCGCTGCGATTGCCATTCTCCGTCTCCTCATAGCAGCGGCCCGGCGTGAAGTGGAAACTGCCAGCGATCTTCTCATCAAACAGGATGTCCTTCATCGGATGCATGATCAACGGATTGAAGCCAAGCGCAAACTCACCGATATAACGGGCGCCCTCATCGGTATCAAAGATCGCTTCCAGTTCCTTCTGGTTCTGATCTGCCCAGCACTTCACCACCCGTCCCTTGGAGAATTCCAAGCCGATGTTCGTGAAGCTGATGCCGTTGAACAGCGTGGGCGTGTTGTATTGCAGGATGCCCTCAACACTATCGCGCACCGGCGCCGTGAAGCACTCGCCATCCGGAATATTGCGCTCGCCGCAGCACGGAACCACGCCAATTCCCTTGATTGAGAAGTGCAGATCGGTCTTTCCTGGTCCCTTGATATGCACCTTGTCGCACGCCTGCATGCGCTTCTTCAGTGGCTGCACGTCGCGGTCCATCTTTGCGTAGTCCACCAGGCAGACATCAAAGTAGAACTTCTCAAAGTCCTCTGTGGACATCTGCGCCAACTGCGCCATGCTTGGTGACGGCCAGCGCAACACCACCCACTTGGTGTGGTTGACACGCTGCTCAAAGTGCACGGGCTTGGCATAGAGCTTGCCAACAAGTTTCATCTGTTCCGGAGGAATGCCGCTCATCTCGCTGACATTCGCAGCGCCGCGAATCCCCACGTAGCACTGCATGTGCTTCATACGCTCCAGGTCGTATTCGCCCCAGATCCGCAGACCTTCCTCGCCGCTCTCTTTGTTGAGCGCGCGCATCACCCGATTGGAGCGAAGCGTCACATGCGGATGCCCGCCAGCCGCGCGCGTCGCTTCCACCATGGCCACGGCCATGGATTCCGGCGCATCAAAGAGCTCAAGGAGCAGGTGCTCCCCAGGCTTTACTTGGCAACTGTGGCGAACCAACAATTCAGCGAGTTTTTGGAAGCGAGTGTCCATGGGGAACACATGGTACGCGCGGTCCTGCAGCCAATAGCGCACGCATGACGTCCACCGTCAACTCATCAAATCTATCAATAACTAGCTCCGCGCTGGCCAGTTCGGCGTGCGTGTGTCCCTCGCTACAAATGGCAACACAGGGCATTCCCGCTGCATGTGCCGCTTCGATACCAGGCACCGCATCCTCAACCACCACACAGCGACCTGGCCGCACCCCCATGCGCTCCGCTGCCTTCAGAAAGATGTCCGGTGCCGGCTTGCCGTGCTCCACATCGCGGCCACACACCTCCGTGTGGAACCAGCGCGAGGCGTCCAATTCATCGACCGCCACGCGCAAATTCTCCGGCGGTCCGCTGGTGCCAACCGCCAGCAACCACCCGGCATCATGCAATCGCGCCAACAGTTCACGACCACCCGCCATCGCCGGAAAGGACTCCGCAACCAAGCCGCGGTACAGCGCCTCCTTCTCATCGGCGTACCCGGCGGCATCGCTCGCACTCGGTGGAGTCTTGCCATCCTCGCGCCAATACAGGTCAACAATTCGATCGTTGCGCATGCCAAAGCTACGCACAAAGAGTTCGCGCGGTAGGTTCACGCCGTGCCGCGCACACATGGCGTGCCACGAACGCCAATGCGCGTCAAAGCTATCCACAAGCGTTCCGTCAAGATCAAAGATGGCTGCAAATGGCTGCGTTTGTGTCACACGGTCACTGTACCGCCCGTGCGTACGATGCAACCCATGAAGACCGCATCCACCGTGCTCTTGGTGATCTTCGCTGGCTGCTCCACCCTGATGGCTTGCAAGCCCATGACTCCGCGCCCGGCGGTGGCAGCCCCAGC
This sequence comes from Phycisphaerales bacterium UBA966, assembly GCA_002292895.1. Lineage (GTDB taxonomy): Bacteria > Planctomycetota > Phycisphaerae > Phycisphaerales > SM1A02 > UBA966. Next base: position 3,535 of record DBCE01000090.1, on the reverse strand, counting down.
CCAGCAAGAGGCCACGCCCGCTGCCACCGCGAATCGCGATCCAGCAACAGACCCCACTCCCGGCGACCCAAACTGGGAGAGCGGATCAGCACTCGGCAAGGCGCGCGACGCAGCCGTGCGCACCAAGGCCCAGTCCGACGCGTATCAGAAGGAAGTTTCCAAGCAGGCCGACGAAGTGTTTAAGAATCGGTGAGTTGGCTGCGCGAGTGGCAGCAACACCGCGCAACGCCTGAACACAACGAACCAAAAAGCACCGCGCGCGTCCCGATCATCGGAACGCGCGCGGCGTTGTTCTTCAATTCAAGGGCAACTTACTGCTGCGGTGCGTTCGGCACTTCCAGCAGTTCAACGTCAAAGACCAGCGTCGCCTTCGCAGGAATCGGACCACGTCCACGCTCGCCGTAAGCGAGCATGTAAGGCACGATCAACTTGCGCTTGCCACCGACCTTCATTGAACCAACGCCTTCGGTCCATCCAGGAATCACGCCTGAGAGCGCGAAGGATGCTGGCTCGCCGCGATCAACGCTCGAGTCAAACTTCTTGCCGTCAACAAGCCAGCCGGTGTAGTGAACTTTGACAACCGCATTCTTGTCAGCAGGAGTGGCGCCAGTGCCCTCCTTGAGGTCCACGTATTGGAGACCGCTGGGAAGAGTGACGATCTGACCTGTAAACGCGTCGCCTGGGAATCTGCTCATCATGGTGTCGCTCACGATACTGCCATCCACCGCATTGACCACCACGTCGTGACGCTGACCGTCCTTGAAGACGGCGCAGGTGATCACCGGAGGCTCAGCGGCTGGATTCATAGCGGCTTCGCGCACTACGCCACCCTTGGTCTTTTCGAGCGCCTTGGCCACGGCCGCAGGCATGGTGACCACGGCGCCGGTGACCTTGCCATTCACCGCATCCACCAACACGCGCTTCTGGAGCCCGTTGCAGGTGAGGATCACTTCATAGGAGGTCACCATGCCATCCTTGGTGATGGCACGACCAGCAAGTGACTGACCGCTCATGGCCTTCTCAGCCGTTTCGACAGCTTGCATCATGGAAACCTTGGCGGCCTCCAGTTGCTTCTGCGTTTCAACTGGCTCTGGTGGGAGGGTTGTGTAATCAGCGCCCGCTGGGGCAGCCGGCGCCTGCGCCAACACGGATGAGCAGACCAACATGGAAGCGATAGTGGAAGCAGTACCTGCGAAGAAACGCATCGAGCAATCTCCTGCGCGCTGAGCGCGCCGTGAAGTGAGTGTCAAACCCGTGGGGAGGGAACACCGGCCGCGCCGGTATTGACCGTATGTCCAATGGCCATGGCCCGGAACCGTTCCGGATTGGCCTCAATCTCAAGCACTTTGAGCAAGCGTCGCGCATGGCGATCCTCACCCGTGTATTGAGCGCCCAAGAAGGCGCGCACCAATTCCTCAGCGACCGCTAGACCAATGGTCCGACCGCCAAGCACCAATACGTTCATGTCATCGTGTTCCACGCCCTGGTGGGCGGAATAGTGGTCTTCCACGTTGCCAGCGCGAATGCCGGGAATCTTGTTCGCGGCAACGCTCATGCCAACACCGCTGCCGCAGAACAGGATGCCGCGATCGGCGCGGCCGTCCACCACCAGGCTGCAGCCGGCCACCGCATAATCGGGGTAGTCCACGGCGGCGGTGGTGTGCGTGCCGACATCGGTGACCTCGTGGCCCAGGGCACGAATGACCGGAAGCATTTCCTGCTTCAGGTGAAATCCAGCATGATCACAAGCAACAACGATTCGCATAGGAAGGCGCGGATGCTACGCTTTTAGCCAGAGGACCTCCCGATGCCGATGAATAACACCATGAACTTCACAATCGCCACCCTCGCCTTGGTACTTGCCCCGATCAGTCCGGCCACAGTTCTGCCGTCGCAGTCCGGTGGCGCCGGGTATGGCTACGGTGCCGGCGGCGGGCAACAAGGCGCGGGCAACAGTCAACAGGGACAAGGCGCCGGCTACGGCGGTTCAGAGGTCACGGGCGAAACCCGGAATGGCGTTCCGTGGGGCGTTGGTTACAACCACGCGGGCGGAGAGGTTTCACGAACAGACTCCGAAAGTGCTGCTCTTGCACCTGAATATCACATGAATATGGTGGGACCAACGGCAGCCCTCGCGGTTGGCAGCGGTGGCGGCCCCCCGATTCAGAATGGTGAAACTCCCGGGTACGTGCAGGCAAAATTTGTGACCCCGTACGGCAACAACGTGGTGATGCATCACTACGGCCCGGGCTATCCCCCGCCGATCGGACAAGCGGGTGGCTCATCGGGCGGCAACGGTGGCGGCGGAATGTCGAACGGAACCGTTGCTGGAAATCGAGATATGGTGAACTGGGGACTCACGCCGTCGTACTACGCAGAAGAGATGGGCAACGGTGCCTGGTTTGGTAGTCCAAGTGGAAACAGCCCCATGCCGTACATCGGCGGCTTCAACGACTGAACAGGGCGGCGGCGCGCAGGATCGAACGAGCCGACTGGGACCGTGAGCACTCGCTCAGTCCAAGAGTGGTCAGCACATCCCAAAAACAACCGTGGGCCCGCCGTCGGACAACGGCGAACCCACGAGTTCAGAAAAGGGCTCAGTTTCGTCTACCCACTCGGCTTCCAAGCTCGCCGGCGAGCGAAGCATCTGCTTCGCCACACCCAGGGCGTGACTTGGTCGCTTTGCCGTCAGCGGAGCGCATGCGCATAACGCAGGCATTTCGCCAACAAGAGTCGTGGTATCTGAATCCCTTTTACTTTTCTTAGCCGCACCCCGAGGGGGCGGCTTCCTCTCAAACCTCTGCCACAAAGTAGCCCCGGTTCCATGAAGGTCAAGAAGTGGTAAGCGAAATGAGTGATTTATAGTCTCATAACGACTGATATGGCAACAATTTAGGGGAATAGCCCGCCTCAGGCCCCGCCAGAATGCATAGCGGGATGACCGACTGAGGCAAAGAGGTGCATTGAAGTGGAGCACCAAAGGCGCAGACTGAACGCGGGGTTCAACAACCTGGCCACTCTTCGCGCGCCGTCACGCGCACAATCCCAAAAAGCACAGCGCCCCGGCTGAGAAAGCCGGGGCGCTGCTATATATCAAGGAACAGTTGGACGCCATTGACTAACCATTACTGGCTAGTTCACTGCATTGCTGCAGTACGAGGTTACGTTGACTAGTAAATCCACTATCAAGATCGCTCTCGATTGTGGTCTAAATTATCCCTTAGAAAGGAGGTGATCCAGCC
>DBCE01000090.1:0-123 GCA_002292895.1 Phycisphaerales bacterium UBA966 | reverse complement strand
TTACTAGCGATTCCAACTTCATGCGGGCGAATTTCAGCCCGCAATCTGAACTGGGGTATGCTTTAGCGATTTGCTCCACCTTGCGGTCTTGCATCGTTCTGTACATACCATTGTAGCACGTGT
>DBCE01000048.1 GCA_002292895.1 Phycisphaerales bacterium UBA966 | reverse complement strand
TGGGAGTCCTGTCAAGCTGGATCCGGGCAAGCCCGGCCTCGCCACCGGCGTAGACGATATTTTCCATCTCTTCGACATTGATTCCGGCCTGGCCGAGTGTTTCGAAGACATGTGCAAGGACTCCTGGTCGATTCACATGGCGCACTGCAAGCAGCGTGGTTGCAGGGGTTGCCACTGCGCGGTTCACGCAGTGCGGCACATGACCACGTTCGGCCCAGGCGCGCACCACGCGGACCACTTCATCTGCAACAGCGCGCTGTGCCTGTTCGGTCAACGCACCGATGTGATGCGTGCCGATGACGCCAGGCTCCTGTACGAGTGGATCAGCGAACGAGCCTTCGGTGCCATCGGGCTCATTGGCCCAGACATCAAGACCGGCGCGCAGGCCGCGTGTGCGCACCGCGTTGGTCAGTGCTGCCTGATCAATCACCGCGCCGCGGCTGGTATTCACCAAGATCGCTCCAGGCTTGAGCGCTGCAAGGAACTTCTCATTGATCAGGTTGTCTGAATCATCACCGCCACCAGCGCTGATACTGACGACATCGCTGAGTTTGGCAAGGTTGATGAGGCTGGCACAGAAGCCACAACTGTGTTCGAGTGCTTTCTCTTCGGTGAGGTTGCGGCTCCAGGCGATCACGTCCATGCCGAACGCGCGACCGATCTGTGCAACTTCTTGGCCTACTTGGCCGAGTCCAACAATTCCAAGCGTGCGCCCGTGTAGTCCAACGGCTTGCGCAAATTCGCGCTGCTTCCATTGTCCTGCGCGCAGTGCCACGGTTTGTTCGGGAATTCGTCGGTCGCATGCCAGGATCAATGCCCATGCAAGTTCCGCCACAGCGGTTGCATTGCGGCCTGGGCAGTTCGCCACAAAGATGCCACGTCGGCTTGCGGCCGCAATGTCCACATGATCAGTACTGGTTCCAGCGACCACGATCATCGCCAGGCGCGGGCTTGCTTCAATGACTTCCGCTGAAACAGGCGTGTTGCCAGTGATCAGCACATCGGGGCCGGTGTCCTTGACCGCGCGTGCCAAGGTGGCTTCGCTGAGTTCCGGGTCGTTCATGACGACACACCCGAGACCCCGCAGCGCATCGAGCCCGCTTTTGGCGAGGGCGTCACACACGAGAACCTTGGCAGGTCCGGCGAGATTGGTTGCAGACGGACCGGGCGTAGCGAACGCTGTCATGCGTTTAGTGTAGTGCGGTGCCGCTCAGCGCTGCGATGGGCGCGGAATGAACAACCCGCAGCGGGGTGCCAGTGGGCCGGTAGCGGTGGCCACGTCTCGGTCAGACGTCAGGATCACCAGCGGCATCTGCCCCGCCACATGCGCTGCGATCACCTGTGCTGCACCCGCGTGCAATTCATCAGCCGCAAGTTCGGCAAGCGCGGGAAGATACGCCTCGGGGTGACGCACTTCCCAAGCACTATGAGTGGCCCCATCCGACGCCACAAAGTGGTACGCGGGGCGCTCGTTGGTGTCGCATACGAAGAGGTAGGCAAGATCCGGTGATGCGTCGATGAAGATGAGCCCCGGCACCAGTTGGGCATCAACCACGGCCAGGTCTGCTTCTGCAGCAGAGATCGCTTCATCCGCGGCCGCGTTGGGGAAGAGGTGCACCAAGTCGCGCGTGTCCGCGCCGCACACCAAGCCCATCCATCGCTTTCCGCCGTGCGCTGCTCGGTAGACAAACATGCGCGGCTGTGGATCGGCAACCAATGCACCAAGCGTCACGAGTGCATCCAGCGCCGCTCGCACGGCGGTGCCGCCAGCGGTCCCACCTAACACGTGCGCAAAGTTGGTCGCTGGCAGTGCCGACAGGTCACCTGCGGTATCGAGGGCGCAAGCCACTTCGACCGCACGGGCCTTGGGGGGGCGAAACATCGGAAGGGCAGCAATTCGCATGAGGGGTCTGAAGTCTAGTGCGGAGTGCTTCTGGACGCTGCAAATGGGTTTTTAGAGGGCACTTTGCCCATGAACAGAGAACTTTGCAGGTTTTTTCCCCTTGCGCTTCAGCCGCCCCCTGCTCCTGCCGATCCCCTCAGCGCGGACATTCTGCCGCGCACCACAAGAGAACACACATGACCAATCCACTTTCGAACCTCCGTTCCGAAACTGCCCCAAGCAACCTGATTTCCGTGCTGCAGGAGCGAAGCGCCGCGAGCGCGTCCACCGGCACCACCCACGCGCACTGGATGCGCGCCGAACCACGCGACTTTCCAAGCACTGCCTCCGGTCAAGACGCCATGATGGTCGGGGCTGTGTCAACCCTCGTCAGCGAGCTCGTCGACAGCATCGATCGTGCTGATCCTTCGCAGGCTGGTCACGCGTTGCGCGTTGCGGCGCTATCCACGATGCTTGGTTCCTCGATCGGCATGGGTGTGAAGGAGCTGCGTGCACTGCGCGTCTCCGCCCTCCTGCATGATGTTGGCAAGATCTTGGTTCCCACCGAAATCCTCAGTAAAAATGGCCCATTGACTGCCAGTGAAACCACCGAAATGCGTCGGCACGTTGTCTACGGCGGCGCAATCTTGAGCCGGATTCCGGTCCTGGCGTTTGCGGCGTCGACCGCTCGCTGGCACCATGAGCGCTGGGACGGCCTTGGCTACCCGGACCGCCTTGTTGGCCATGCAATTCCGCTGTTCGCGCGCATTGTGGCGGTTGCTGACGCACTCGATGCCATGACTTCCGTCCGCGCATACTCCCCAGCAATCAGCTTGGCAGACGCGTATGAGGAACTGGAGTCTGAGTCCGGCGCGCAGTTCGATCCGCTCATCGTGTCTGCCGTTGGGCCGCTGGTTGGGGCTTCGGGATTTCAGGATTCATGGGTTTCTCTTGCAAGCCACATGGAATCTATGCCCGTTGCAGCCTAAATATGGGTAGGCTTTCGGCACGACGGTTGGCGTCGGACCATGTGCTCGCCGAGCGCAGTCGACAAGGATGTTGACGTACAAGCCAACTGATCGAGGTTCGTCGTATGAGCCGAAGCGTTGCAAAGGAGTGCACGCATGGTCACGATTACTCAATATCAAGAAACAGTAGCAACAAGCGCGAACGTGCAGCCCGCACAATCAGCTCGCACCGTGCGGTCCCGCAAGCGACCGAGCGCGAAGCAGTCTGTCGCTGACGCATCCGGTAGCGCCATTGATGTGAAGGACGAATTTCTATCCCGCGTTCTTGACTTGCTTTCGCATCACCAACGTATGGCTCTGCGACTCCGTCATCGCGATGGTCTTGCACCGAACGCGGTGGCAGCTCGCATGCACCTTCCCGAGACCGTTGTTAGCGATTTGATTGACACGGCAGAGCGCACTATTCGCGCAGCTCAGCGCCTGTTCATCGAAGCAATGGTGGAGGCAGGAAACGCGGGGGCGTCGTCTCGGTCAGCGCCATTCGCCTAAGAGAATGCCAAGGTCGGTGCCGTCAGTGGTGCCACTGCCATTCAGGTCGCCTGGTCCGGGGCTCCCCCAGTTTCCAAGCATGAGACCGAGGTCGGATCCGTTCACGTGCCCATCACAGTCAATGTCGGCGAGCGCGCAGGTGATGCCCGTTTGCACATCAAGTTCAAGCCGTGCCGGTAGCGCCAATCCAAGTTGAACGTACACATTCTCCTTGGCAATGAAGGCTGGAAACTGCCCGGCCTGTTGCTGTACGAACGTCAAACTCGACAACGCCAAGAGCACGCGTCCGGAATCGATTCCGGTTTGCAGATACGCCTGCACGGCGGGATCGGACACATCAAGTTCGAATCGCATGGTGGAGCCAATCGCAACCAGCGAACCAGGGGCAAGTCCAGGAATCTTGCCGGTGCCGAATACCTTTGGATCAAAGCGTTGTCGTGCACTCTGCGAGACGTCAATCAGTTCGCCGTTCGCATCAACACTCGCAGCGAAGGCGTTGCGAACGCCGGGTGCCAGAAAGTTGGTGCCTGATGGTGCAAACACGGTGTTCTCTTGAAAGGTCTGTAGCGACCATCCGTTGCGAAAGCCCACGCCGAAGCATTCGACGGGTTGTCCCACATCAAGATCTGCACGCCACGCTGGATCGCTCGTGGCAACGAAGCATTGCCACGGATCGGTCGTGTCGTCGTATTGGAAGATCAAGTCGTTCGCTACTTCCACCAGCAGCGTGGCGCGTGTGACGGTCAAGCCGCTGCCTTGAGCAATTGGAATCTGCGCAGCGGTGTCAAAGCCAACGAGCATTTGCCCATCACGGCTATCAAATTCCGCGGCTCCGGGCGTGCTGCCGAAGGTGCTGATGACGGGTCGCGTCCCGGGCGTCGAATTGAATGGGTACATCCATCGGTCGAGCGTGGGCGCTGGAAAGACGGCGTTGATCACGTCAGCTCGCGCGCCCGCGGTGGCGGCGGCGATGGTGGCTGAAACGAGAATTGCGCGAGCGACTTTGTTCATGGCACTACTGGGAACCGAATACTATGGATGCTGCATGCAGCCGCCCAATGAATATGCCATGAAACGCGCGAATGGGACGAGGAGTTCGTCCCAGACGGTTCGAACGCTGCAATTGGCGGGATTCACACTGGTCGAACTGCTGGTTGTTTTGGCCATTATCGGCGTCTTGGTGGCCATCATCGTTCCGGTGGCCCTCGGCGCCCGTCGGGCGGCAGGGCGGATGAGCGAGGTCTCCGCCTTGCGTGGGGTCATGACGGGCTGGATTTCATATGCGGCGGATCAGAACGGGTTTGTGCTGCCGGGCTACAAGGCGGGATATTCGGCGCGTGATGAGAACGGGAATGCCATTCCTGCCGACGCGTACGGCGGGGACATTGAGGTTGCCAAGCGGTTTCCGTGGCGCCTCGCACCGTGGCTCGATGATGACTTTCGCCGCCTGTATGTGGGCGCTAACGCGGAGACGCTTGCCAAGTTGCAGGCTGGTGATCGAAGTCAGTACTACTACTTTGCGTCGCTGTACCCGAGCTTTGGAATGAATAGCGCCTTTGTTGGCGGCGACGATGCGCGCTTTCCAAGCGAGCCGATACTTGCCAACGGCATCAACAATCCATTTGCGAAGTACTGCGTGACGCGGCTTTCGGCAGCGAAGCGACCGCAGCAGACCATCGTATTTTCATCCGCACGCACGGGGGCAACCACTGATGGGTTCATCAACGAGGGTTGCTTTCGTGTTGATGCGCCTTGGTTGAATACGGCGACGGCGCGATGGGCTCTGGAGTATGACCCGAATGATGCATTGAGCTTTGGATCGGTGAGCGCGCGTCATGGTGACGAGGTGGTCATTGGGACGATTGACGGGGGCGTTGAGTTGTTGCAGGTGGATGCGCTGCGGGACATGACCCGATGGTGTGACGGGGCGCCGGAGCGCGAGTGGTGGATTGGCAAGTAGACCGGGTTGGGCTGTTGCAACGCGCTTGTTTACTGGCCCGCATTCGCCT
>DBCE01000109.1 GCA_002292895.1 Phycisphaerales bacterium UBA966 | reverse complement strand
ATCGGCGCGTGGTGCGTGGCTCTGTTGTTCTTCTGGCTGTGGTGGAGTCGGCTGCGCTTTGCGCGGCTCTTGCGGGATGTTCCAACCACGCCAATTCGCGGAGTCTTTGTTGGACTGGTCGAAACCAGTGGCAAAGTTGAGCATGACGATCCACTGACCGCCCCGCTCAGCCAAACGCCCTGCGTGCAGTACGGTTGGTCCGTCAGTGAACAGTGGCGGCGAACGCAAACATATAAAGATTCCAAGGGCAAGACGCAGACTCGAATCATCACCGGAAGCGACATTGTTGCGTCCGGTGCAGCCGAAATTGATCTGCGCCTTCGCGACGAAACGGGCGCCATCATCGTGCGCGTGAACGGCGCTTCGTGGACAAGCAAGAACACCTTTAGCCGCACTGCCACGCGTGGGGATTCGCTCTATCACACGCAAGCACCGAACCGCGTGGTGGCCGGAAGCACCGGTCGCCGAACCTTCAGTGAGAGTTCCGTGCCGATCGGATCGACCGCATGGGTCATGGGCAATGCGCGTATTCGACCCGATGGCCAAGCGCTGGAAATTGGCAGCGGCGGCGAAGAAGGCGTATTCATGATTTCCCTATCCGGCGAAGCGCGTCACAGCATGATTGCGCGCGGTCTGGCGATCACTGGATTGCTACTTGGTACGGGATGCGCGCTGGCGGCCGGGGTGACGCTTGCGGGATTGGCGCGCCAATTGCTGCCTCGCTTGACGGAGGAACAGGCAACCTTGCTGACGGTGTTGGCGAACGGTGCCGTGTGGATCATGCTGATTGCCGTCATGTGGAGTTTCATCGTTCGCAACGGCGCCGTACGCGTGCGAACCCGCTGGGAGCGTGCCGCATCGCTGGTCGACGTTGAATTGCGGCGCCGCGCGGACTTGATTCCCAACTTAGTAGCAGTAACGCGCGCCAGCGCGGCGCATGAGGCATTGGTGCAACGCGCGGTTGCCGAATTGCGTGCCGGCGCGGCATCTCCGGGAGTTTTTCGCATCTTGGCAGAGCGGTATCCGACACTGACTGCCGATGCATCGTTCCTGATGCTGCAGCATCAATTGGCGGACACCGAATCACGGATTGCTCAGGCGCGGATCTTTGAGATTCAGAGTCGCGAACGGTTACTGGAGCGATTGCAATCATTCCCCGAGGGATTGATCGCGCGCGTCATGGGCGTTTCGCGGCCGCCGCCAGCGCTCGCTGCACCTGCACAGCGATCATCTTCGCCATCGGATCGCTCTCCAGATTGACGCGGCTACCCGCTTGACGATCGCGGAGCGCCGTCTTGGCAAGTGTTGTCGGAATCAGCGCTACTTCAAACCATCCGCTGCCGGTGGCGGCGATGGTCAGACTCACGCCATCAACGGCAATGCTGCCACGATCCACCGCCAGATTCATGACGTCCGTGGGCGCGGCCACCCGCGTGCGCCACTCGCCGCCAGCGGTTGAAACAGCAAGCACCTCGCCGACCGCATCCACATGGCCCTGAACAATGTGCCCACCGAGCAATGTTGCTGCGGTCGCAGCGTGTTCCAAGTTCACTTCTTCACCCGCCACTAACGCTCCAATCGTGGTGAGCGACAGCGTCTGCGGAATGACATCAAAGGCAAGCATGCCCCCCGCACCCGGCGCTACAACAACCGTCAGGCAGCATCCATTGATGGCGATTGAATCGCCACCGGCAGGCACGTGCGCCCATCCGCAGGGGTCGATTTCCAAGCGCGCACCCCATGCTTGTGGGCGCAGGCTGACAACGCGGCCTTGATGCTCGATGATTCCAGTGAACATAGTTCGCGTCGGTCAATACGCGCGTACGACCGCTGCACCCGGATAGTAGGTTCGCAGGATCAGGAGCGCGTTCGCGCCGGACCGGGCCATGGACTGTGCGCCGTATTGGCACATGCCCACCCCGTGGCCGAAACCCTGCCCGACGAACTGGATTTCCTTGCCGTTCACGGTGACCTTGGAAAGGTGGCTGCTGTTCAGACGGTCCTTTGGGGTTGGCTCACCCTCGCGGGCGTAATTCACCGCTCGCCGAAAGTCTTCGGCGCGCAACTGTAAGACGCGCCCGGTGGAATCATGAATGGCAAGTCGCGTGGGACGGTTGGCGGCATTGACCGACATGATGTCGATGGAGCGGATCGATTGCAGTGCCGCAAGTTCCGAAAGAGGCGCATCGTCGGCGATGTCCACGATCCCATTGCGGGTAGGCGCTTGCGTGGCGGATTGCATGGCGGCGGTCGCTACATTGCTGGCGACCGGGATTGGGGCTACACGAGCGGATGGCGCCGGCACTGCGGGCGCGCCCACCGAACTACTTGCTCGCGCTCCAACGGCTGGCTCAGAAGTAACGCTTTCGGACTTGAGCGTGCTGCCTGCGGTGTTCGCAACGGAAGTCGATGCAGTGCTTGCCGTCCGCATGTTGTTCAGCGGCGATGCACTGGTTCCGCTCGTTCCGGCAGTTCCGGCAGTTCCGCTCGTTCCCGTAGCGGCCGCGCGTGCGCTTTGCATGCGACCTTCGCGTTCTGCTTGCGCCTCGCGTTGATCGGTTGCCCAACGGCGAATGCGTTCGCAGATGACAGCGTTGGCAAATGACTGCTGCCAACGGAAGCGCGGCGCGTCAGCACAACAATCGCGGTGAGATGTGGCAGCGGTCGCTCCTGCGGCGAGCGGCGCAATTCCATGATTTGGATTCCGCGTCAGTGATTCGGCAGCGTTTGCCGGCGTACCACCGCACGTGCTTGAGTAATAGCAGGGAACCACACGACCTTCAAAGCTGAGCACCATGCCACGGGTCGCCTGC
>DBCE01000059.1 GCA_002292895.1 Phycisphaerales bacterium UBA966 | reverse complement strand
AGGCGCACAACTTCAGGAAGATCGGTGCGTGCGGGAATGGAGACCAATGTCGCTTGCTCAAGGTCACCAACCAGTGCGTTGGGGTCAGCCTTTACAAGGAGTCCAAGGCGCACATCAAAGAGCAGCGCGCCGCTGGGATCAACTACGTAGAGCACATTCAGCGTCTCTACGCGTCGCTCGGAGCGGCGGATGGAATCGAGCGCCTCTGCAACAGTCATGCCGGGCGAGAGGCTGATGTACTCCGGCGTCATCACGTGGCCGGCAGTGCCCTCGGGGTAGCCAAGCAGTGTGCGGGTGGCTGCAAGCGCTTGTGGGCTGAGCGAATCCAAGATCCGCCGCGTGACTTCTGCTGGCAGATCATCAAGCAGCGAGACGCGGTCATCGGGCGTCATTGCATTCACAAGCTCAAGCATCTGCTCGCTTGAGAGTGAGGCAATGAGCTCTGCTTGTTGCTCCACTGGCAGGTAAGAGAACACCGCGCCAGCGCGATCACGAGAGAGCAACCGGAAGATCACGCCTTCATCATCAGAGGGCAGATCCGTCAGGATTTCCGCAACATCCGGGTCGTTCAGGTCATTGAGCGCGCTGCGCAAACCCACCCAATCGCGTTGCGCGATGAGGTCTTCAACTTCAACTTGGAGTAGGTGACCGAGCACGGTCAGGAAGGGTAACTGACCGGGGTGATTTATGCGCGTGGACGAGCGGAATCAAAGACAATTCCGGTCGCAGCTGAGGTTGGGGCGGGGCTCAGACCGACCGAACGCGGTGGCTCAAGGCGCACCGTGTACCCCATGAATTAATCGTTGATGTACGGCGTTTCGCGCTGTGCGGCGGCGCTTCCCACGCGAACGAAATCCGAGACGCCGGATGCATGCGAACGGAGCAGGCGGACCGTCTCTGCGTCATCGCCAGTTTCCACAATGCGGACGCCCTTCTCGGTGAGCTCCACGGCAAGCTTGACATGGGTGTGCCGGGCAAAGAGTTCCTTAAACACGGGATCCCAAACGCGAACTTGCCGGCCTTCCACCATCCGATCTCGCATCGCGAGGGCGTGGTCTTTAATGAGCGTGGCAACTGCGGGATCATCGGATTCTGTAACGGCCGAGACTCCGTTATCAATCATGGTCACGGTGCGACGAATCTTTGCATGGTGATAGAGAAGCGTCTGCCAAACGTCACGGTCATACGGCTGTGTTCCGCGATCGGCCGAGCTGACACTTGTGGGAGCGCGCGGGACGGGACATACGGCGGGCGAGGCAAGCGAACCCGCAGCAGCGGATGAGGGCGTGGTAGTCGGCGTGGCCACGGCAGAAGTCGCACTCGCCGCGGTGGGGGCACACGAAGCAGCGACGAGTACGAAGGAGATTGCGCATGTGCAAGCAAGCGTGCGGGTGAACGATGCGGAATGCGTGCGGAGTTGAGTTGTGACCATACGTATGGCATACGCGAACTTGCGGCGGCGCAGTGCTGTTTCATGCGAGAACTGACCGAATTCGATCAGGCACAAATAATCAACGCATCTATGTCTTTATAAATTTTCAGACTTGAAACAAAGGATTACTCCTAGCGATTCATTTGAATCGCGCTGCCTAACCCTCCGCACCCGGTCATCCCTAGTATTCCGAACCATGCCACGAAAGCCACCGGCTGCGCTCAAACGCCCGACGCCTCAAACAGGCGGAGGTCGCCTTGCTGTCATTTTCGGAGACCAGCTTGACCTTGATGCGCCCCTTATTCGCACGTTGGGAGCGGATGACACCGTACTCATGATGGAAGTGGCCGGCGAATCGCAACATGTACCGAGTCATGTCCAGCGGACCGCTCTGTTTCTTTCGGCCATGCGGCACTTTGCTGCTGACTTGATCAATCGAAAGGTTCGCGTTCGATACATCAATCTCGACGACCCAGAGAACACCGGCGCGTTCGAGAGTGAGCTCACGCGCGCTGTTACCGCGCTCAATCCGACACAGATCGTGTGCACACAACCGGGTGAATGGCGAGTCCTCACGATCCTTGAGCGCGTTCGTGACGCCACTGGCATTCCGCTGACCATCTTGCCAGACGAACACTTTCTCACCACCGTCGAAGAGTTCGCTGCGTGGGCAAAGGATCGCACCGCCCTAACGATGGAGTTCTTCTATCGCGAGCAGCGCCGTAAGACTGGGTATCTGATGGAAGGCAACGGCAAGGGCGCGCAGCCTGTCGGTGGAGTGTGGAACTTCGACAAGGAGAACCGACTTCCATTTGGTAAGCAAGGTCCAAGCCCCAAGCCACGCAAACCGCTCAGTTTCAAGGCCGATGCGACCACTCGCGCGGTCATCAGCGCGCTGAAACAGGTTCTACCAGCGCTACCCGGCGCCACGGAGTCGTTCGGCTGGCCAGTGACGCGTGAGCAGGCTTTGGCTGCACTCGATGACTTCATCACCCACCGGCTGACGAACTTCGGTGCCTATGAAGACGCCATGTGGACCAATGAGCCCACGCTCTATCACGCGACCCTATCAAGTTCACTCAACCTCAAGCTCCTGAATCCGCGCGAATGTTGCAAGCGTGCGATCGAGGCATTCAACGCTGGCAAAGCTCCACTGCAATCGGTGGAAGCGTTCGTACGACAGATCATTGGTTGGCGCGAATTCATTCGTGGTGTGTATTGGCTTGAGGGATCGGAGTACGCGGATCGCAACGGTCTGAATCAACAAGGAAAGTTGCCGGACTTCTATTGGACTGCTGACACTGACATGGCTTGTATGAAAGCATGTGTTGGCCAGGTGCTTGAGACCGGATACGGTCACCACATCCAGCGACTGATGGTGACTGGCAACTTCGCGCTCATCAGCGGAGTCCACCCGCGCGCTGTGAGCGATTGGTATCTCGGAATGTTTATCGACGGCGTGGATTGGGTCACGCTTCCCAACGCGCTTGGCATGGTCATGCATGCGGACCGTCGTCCAAAGGCTTCAAAGGGCGTGACTGGACTTGTTGGAACCAAGCCATATGCAGCGAGCGGCAAGTACATCGAGCGGATGAGTAACTACTGCACCGACTGTCGTTACGACCCAGCGGAACGCAGCGGCCCATCTGCTTGCCCGGTCACCGTCTTTTACTGGGACTTCCTGATCCGCACCCGCACGCAACTTTCGCAGAACCAGCGAATGGCAATGATCATGAAGAATGTCGACCGTCTCGCGCCGCAGACACAAACGCAAATCACGATTGATGCCGCGTTGCTCCGCAAGAAGCTTGGTATGACTGTTGCCGCAACGTAGTTGGTGGCGCTACTAGGCTACCCCCATGATCACTGCAAGATTCTCTCTGTTGGTGATGCTGCTCAGCGGCTGCCTGTGCGGTTGCGCCGCGAAGCAGACCGACGCTCCGCCTCCAACCACGAAGAGCCCGTCAGCGACCACGGCCATCACGCCGCTCAGTCCGTTCATTCGACGCATCTTTGAAGACCGCAGCGGGCGTCTCTGGTTTGGGACCAACGGCGATGGCGTCGCTTGCTACAACGGCAAAGTAGTGGAGTTCTTCAGCGTGAAGGAAGGATTCCCCGGCGAAGCGGTGCGTGCCATCGTTCAGGACAAGCACGACGCCATATGGTTCGGTACGGACCACGGATTGATCAAGTATGACGGCGCCCGCTTCACCACGTACACAACCAAAGACGGTCTTGCGCACGACGATATCTGGAGCGTCATCATCGACCGCGATGGACTGCTATGGATCGGCACGTTTGGCGGCGTGAGTCGATTTGATGGGAAGACATTCACTGCGTTCCCTCTGCCTGCGGTTGAACCAAATCTGGACGTCGGTGTCACGAGCGCGCGCATGGTGATGTGCATCATGCAAGACAAAGGGGGACGTATGTGGTTCGGCACCCCCGGCGGAGCGTTCGTGTGCGACGGTAACTCATGCACAAACATCTCGAAGGCGGACGGCCTTTGCGACAATTCGGTGAACGACATACTGGAAGACCGTCAGGGACGGATCTGGTTCGCGACCCATCACAACGGCATCTGTTATCGCGTCGGGAATAAGTTCACGCACATCACCGCGAAGGACGGCGTGAACGGCACGGAAGCGTGGGATCTGTACGAAGATCCTGCCGGCAACATCTGGTTTCCGATCGAGAACTCAGGTGTGTACCGCTACGACGGCAAGACCTTCACGAACTTCGGCGAAGCCCAGGGCCTGAGCACCAACGCCATTCAGTGCACCTACCAGGATCGATCAGGACGACTGTGGCTCGGCGGCTGGCAGGGACTGTTCCGTTACGACGACGAGACCATCATCCGCGTCGGCAAGGACGGCCCGTGGGACGCCATGAAGGCGCTTGGGCCTTCCGTTTCAAAGTGAGGAGTCGGGCTGGCGGGATTTGAACCCACGACCTTTTGACCCCCAGTCAAACGCGCTACCAAACTGCGCTACAGCCCGCGTAATCCAGAAGTGTAACGGCAACCACCACGCCTCGCGCCCATCGCGGACCGCAGATAACCCACGCAAAATATGCTCAGAACGGCACCAACAAACCAACCTGCCCGCCGTACCGCTGCTTGTCCGTCATGGCTGCTCCGTCGAATGCGATGTACGCAGTCACACCCTTAATCGTCGCAAATTCAATGCCCGCTTGGAAGTTTGCGCCGTACCGATCTTCTGGCGAACTCGCCATCTTGGTCGGTTCGCCAAGATTGAAATCACTGGTGTACGTAGGCGTCCATCCAGCGCCAACCGGAATCTGCGCAACGAAACCCGCACCGATGAACGGCGTCAGAATGTCGCTACCAATCTTGAACTCCTGCAGCAATCGCGTACCGACCGTGGGTTGCCACTCATTGGCACTCTGTGAGTCAACCTGAAGGTTCAAACTCTCTGCGCCATCTTCGTTGTATGAACCGCCCCAGTACTGAGCCCATGCAACGCCAACGTATGGCTGCAACGTGGTCTCATCATTCACTTTGAGATTCAAGCCCGCTTCCCCACCGAAGGAGAGCGACCATGCGTCGTTCGAGGATATCGCGGTGCGGTTCAGACTGATCGTTTCAATTTCGACGTTCCGCGTTCGATTAATGTCGTTGTAGCCACCCATACCGAAGCCAGAGATGTAACTACCACCACCCGTGGGCACCCAGCTTCCGTAGATGCCAGCCATCACCGTGGTCACATTTTCATACTGCGATCCATAGGCGGTATCCATGGTGATCTGGCCTGGTCCAAGACCGGCGAAACCACCAATGATGCCGCCGCTGTCAACGGCCCAGTCCATACCCACCAGCGCCGCACCGATCGATGCGTCATAGCCGCAATCGGTGCACGGATCGCCGTCAACATTTTCCCAGAATCCGTAGCCACGGGTCCACGCACGCGCGCCCTCATCAGGGGTTGGACCGTTGAGCGGCGCGCCGAATCCTTCTTGCACTTGCGGTGCCTGACCACCACTGGCATCGGCGGCCTTGACGGCTGCCGAACCAATGGCGCCGTCGCGCATCTGCATCAAGCGAAGCATGGCGGTCTGACCAGCCATGAAGTTGGAGTCCATGACCACGCTCGGCGTGGCGTAGGGGTTGCGCTGTTGAGTGGCGGCGTAACTTGCCGGCAGCTCTTCTGGCTGTACAAGGAGAAGGAAGCGGCTTGCGATATCACTTGCATCAGTGTTGCCGACGGCCTGCACAAGGCGCAGTCGGTCATACAACTCATTGATTTCCTCACCGGTGACCGTGCCGCACGGCGTCTGGAACAACTCGTCCGGGGGAACATCCAAGCCCGTCACGGAAATGGTGGCCCCAGTCGCATCGAACACCGTGGTGATACGTGCGGTGCCATAGTTGACTGAACCATTCACTGCCAAAGTAAGCGCTTCGGTGTCGCCAGTGCCTGGATCAAAGAGCAACAGCATTGCCGAGGTGAATTCTCCGGTACCAGCACCCGGCGATGAAATCAGACGCCAGGTCTTAGTGACGCCGGCACCCGGAACCAGGACACCCGGGGCGAGATCTGAGTTACGCACCGCAACAAGTGCGCCATTCATGGCAGCGCTCCCTGTGACCACCACCCGATCAGACTCACGCTGATCCGGCGCACTCTCCGTCAAGAACACGTTCGCCTGCAGTGTTGCGGCAGCGGCGAGTGAGAGGTTGCCATTGACATTCAGTGTGCCGGCTCGACTCGGATCACCACCACTGGCGATCAACGTTGCGTCATCGATCCCGAGATTGCCATTGATGACCCCGGTGGCATTGAGAAACGACCCGCCGCGGGCAGTCACCGAACTACCGATGGTCCTGCCCTCCATGGTGAATTCCGTGTCGTTGATGTCCAACCCACCCAACAGCGCGGAGGCATCACCGTTGAAATTCATGGTGAGGCCGCGTACTTCCAAGGAATCGCTCGCGGACGATGTGATAGCCGTGTTCCAATCAAGCGTGCGACCGGTATCGCTAAACACCAACGCATCTCCGACGACTGCCAAATCCTGACCCACTGCACTGGCAAAGTCGATATCAAAGCGCACCGATGCAGCCCCGATGCGGATTCCGGCATCGCCAACGGCACCCGTACCGCCGACAGCAACCGTTCCGTCCTGCACATCAAGCGTGCCGCCGTAACTACCTGCAAGATTGAGTACCAACGTGCCCGCTCCGAGCTTCACCACGTCATTGGTGCCGACATCAAAGATCGTGCCCTCCACCGTCAGCGTTCCTGGCGCAATGTCAAGCGTGACATCAGCGTTGTTGGTCCGAACATCGCGCGTCAGTGTTTCGGTACCGCCGCCAAGGTCAACTGCAAGGATGGGGGTTCCCACTCCTGACCCGTCGCCAAAGATGATCTCGCCCGCTCCAAGTTGATCACTGGAACTGATGGCAAGTGCTCCGTCTGCAATCGTGGTGTCACCTGAATACGTGCTTGCCTCAGTCAACGTGAGCGTTCCAACGCCGCGCTTTACCAGGCTGGCAGTACCGCGGTATTCGCTTGCAACCAGGCTGGTAGTCAGGTCAGTAATGCTGCCCGAATACTGCTGATTACTTGCAATGTCAAAGGTCACCGCCGCGGCGGAACTGATGTCGGCCTCAATGATTCCGTCAGTACCGCCAAAGGTCGATTGCAGGAAGTCGGTATCCGACACCACCATGTCGGAA